>CAWADS010000031.1:0-73085 GCA_963780785.1 Candidatus Acidiferrales bacterium | reverse complement strand
CTGTCGTGTGGCAACCTTACAGCGACTGAGCGCAAAACTTGAATGGAATCGCCAATCAATCCGCGGAAGAAGTGCGCACCGGCTCTTCCTCCGGCTGCATCTCACGCAGGGGCAGAATCGAGAAGTATTTGTACCGGCAGGGCTCACAGCGCAACGCCGGCACGCCGAGTAGCCTCCAAACCAAGCTCAGGGCGCCGTGCACATGCTCCGGCGCGATGTGCTTCAGTTCCAGGTTGCCGCACACCGGGCAGTGCGCGTGAAACGTATCGCTCAGCGGCATCAACCGCGCATGAAATCTCGTGTGGCAGGTCCGGCAACGCCACGGGTAGACACCAAATACGCTCAATGCGTAGTCCGCAATCGACTGGCGCCGCGATCGTCGAGTACCGTGCTCTTTGCAGATGGGACAAGTCATTTAAGGTCTGGGCTTTACTCCGCTATTGCGCCCAGAATAGGCCAATGTCTCCCTCCAGGCAAGCTAAACAAGGTACTGTTTTCATAGGTACAATAGGTCTAGTAGGTCCAGGGGCTCACGATGGCTAATTACACCGGCGCTCATGCCAAGGCGGGTATCGCTGCCGCTCTACCTAAGCTGGAAGTCTGGCCCAACCAGTATCCGGGCTACGTCATTACCACGCGCTTCCCCGAATACTCCTCCGTATGCCCGAAGACCGGCCTGCCCGACTTCGGCGCTATCACCATTCAATATATGCCCCGCAAATCCTGCGTCGAGCTGAAGTCCCTGAAAATGTATCTGCTCGCTTACCGCAACCTTGGCATCTTTTACGAAAACGCCGTCAACAAGATGCTTCGCGATCTGGTGGATGCCGTGCATCCCGAATGGTGTGTCGTCAAAGGAGAGTTCACACCCCGCGGCGGTCTCAGCACTTCCGTCTTGGCCCGCTGGCCCCGGCGCCCGGCCTCCCGCTCGCCCCGGCGTAAGCCACCCGGCAATTCGCGCTGAGTCCGATGGACTTGTCACCCAACAAATTGCATAATCCCTATGTCTTCGCTCCACGTCCATGACTTTCATTTCTGAGGAGGGAGAATGAGTATTTCTCCAAACGTGCCGGATCCGCAGGAGTCCTATCGCTACGAAAATTTGGGTACACCCCGCTGGATTATGGTGCTGTTCGCCGTGCTGTTCGTTGCACTGGGTGCGCTTGCCTACTTCGGTTATTCTGCGCAGACGCGCCTGCAGCAGGAGCTCGCCAAATCCACTGAGCAGAACAAAATTCTCACCGCGCAACTCGATCAGGCCAACGCGCGCCTCGCTGATCTCAAGGGACAGATGGATGTCACCTCGCAGAAGATCGGCATGACCCAGGCGGAACTCGCCGAGGCCAGAAGCCGCGCCGAAGCCATCCGCAAGCAGCAGACCGCCTCCGATCAGCGCCTCTCCCAGGAGATCTCCGCGGCGCAAAAGGAAAGTGAAGCTAAAATCGGCGCTGTCGCCACCGATGTCACTGGCGCCAAGAAGGACATCGAGGCCACCAAAAGCGATCTCGAGGCCACCAAGTCCAAACTCGATCGTTCCATGGGCGACATGAATGTCATGAGCGGCCTTATCGCCCGCAATCACGACGACCTCGAAGAACTGCGCCGCCGTGGCGACCGCAACTATTACGAATTCACATTGCAGAAGGCCAAGACCCCCCAGCGCGTCGGCCCCGTTCAGATGGCCCTGAATAAGACCGACCCGAAAAAGTCCAAGTACACCATGACCGTCCTCGCCGATGACAAGTCCATCGAGAAGAAGGACAAGACCGCCGGCGAACCCGTGCAGTTCTACGTCAAGGGCAGTGCTCGCTTGTCTCCTTACGAGATCGTCGTCTTCGACGTGGGCAAGAATCAGATCAACGGCTACCTGGCTACACCAAAGGACGCCGGTGCTGGCGCCCCAGCGGCTCCCGCTCCTGCTCCCGCGAAGCCCTGATCCTTCTCCGGCTGGGGCGCAGTGCATTGCTGCGCCCCTTTAGCGCTGGCCGCAAACGCGCGCTCCCCTTCTCATCACCGGCATTCCGGCAAATCTTGGCTGCTGCCGTCTGTTTCAAGCTCCCCCTGTTCCCTCTTCTGGAAACTCTTCCGGGAACGGGGCTTTCGTCTTTCCCGGCCTGACGTTACGATTCCGTTGGCTTCGATCTTTCCGCTGTGGAGGGCCTATTTCCATGCGCATCCATCCCGCTCGCTCCCTCTTTCTTTCTTTACTCGTTTTCTCGCTTCTTTTTGGCGCCTGTTGTTTCGCGCAGGCGCCGCTTGAGCCCGCTCAACTCCCCGCGCGAACCACTTTTTATCTCATTTGGCGCGGCACGCCTTCTGGGGATGTTCGCAAGGGCAATACTTTGCTGAGTCTCTGGGATGATCCCGATTCCGCTTCCATGCGCTCCGCCCTCGTCGAGTCTCTCTTGAGCGGCTCGCAAAAACAGAAGGACACTCCCAAACTTTCCCCCGCCGAGCTTGCTCAGTATGCTTCCCTGCTCGACAATCCTTTCGTCCTGGGCTACTTGCCCAACCCGGACTCCGCCGCGCCAGCCAAGGCCGGCAAGTCCGATTCCATGAAACTCGCCCCCGCCTGGAACGGCCTGTTTTTTGTCTACGATCGTTCCGGCAAAGAAGAATTGCTCACAAAAACCATTCTTCGCCTGCGCGCCGCCGACGCCCAGATTCCCAAGCTGACGCCGCTGACCGTCGCTGGTGTCTCCGCGCTGAAAATTGAACGCAAATCTGGCGTGAACTACTGGGCTGAGACCGGCAAGTTCGCCGTCAGCGCCAGTGAACTTCCCGTGTTCGAGGAAATTCTGAGCCGCCTTGCTGGCAAAAGCGATTCCTCATCTCTCGCTCAATCCGCGGCCTACCAGGAAGCCAAACCTCTTCTCTCCGCCGGACTCTTGGAATTCTTTCTCCGCGTCCCGGAAATCAAGAATTTCCTGCCCAACACAGACACTTCCGCGCCGCAAGTGCGCACCATGTTCAATGCCCTCAAACTCGATTCCGTCCACGCCCTCGCCGGTCATCTCTCCTTGGACGGCTCCAAGACCCGCTTGCAGGGCGCTGTTCTCGGCGACACGGCTGCCGGCACGCTCTTCGATATTTGGCCCGAAGGACTAGCGAATCCCGTGTCTCTCTCCTTCTTCACGCCTGACACTGTCTCTCTCAACGACACCCAAATCAATTTCCCGGGAATTTACGAAACACTCAAACGCGCGCTCTTCCAAGCTGGTCCGGACTCCGCGAAATCCATTGCTCCTGTCGAATTGATGGCCCAGACGCGCCTCGGCATGCCCCTGACCGATGCCCTGGCCCTGACCACCGGCGAAATTGCTTCCTTCCAGAGCAGCCCCACTCTCGATAACACGAAGCAAATCTTGCTTCTCGGCATTCGCAACAAACCCGAAGCGCTGAAATTACTCCGCACTATTTTCAGCGATCAGATCACTTCAGAGCGCAACGAGGGCTCCGCCACATTTCTGAAGATTTCCTTGCACGGCGGGGAAAGCTCCGCCGGACTGGCCCAGTGGAATTTCTACTATCTCGCGATGACGCCCGACTTTTTGCTGGGCGCTTCTAAGAGTGACACCCTGCGCGCTGCCCTCGCGCAGCAGGCCGCCAATACTCCGTCTTCCATTCCCCGGAATTTCCTCGCCGCCCGCAAGCAGTTCCCCGAAAAGCTAACCGGATTCTCCTATTACGATATGCAGAAGCTGGATTGGCCTGCGCTGAAAGCAAAATGGATCGCTGAAGCCGACAAATCCTCCAAAACGAAGACCGCGAACAATTCTCAAGCCCTCCCCAAACAGGCCGGTTGGCTCGACTCGGTCAATCCCGCGGTCTTCTCGCGCCATCTCCATTCCGTGATTGGCGCGTCCTGGAAAGACGCCCAGGGAGTTCATTTTGACGAGTGGCTGGACTGATCATTCTGCCGTAGGGGCGCAGCACTTTTACCCTGATCTTCGAAGGGGCTGCGCCCCAGTTACCGTGGTCTCAAACGTGGCGAATATTTCTTCTCAGCTTCATCCACACAAATCTCGTTCCATGCAGAGTTTCTTGCTCCGCTCCTTCTCCCTGATTTTCTGAAGACTTCACTCACATCTTGGCGGGTCTTACATCCGGCGGAAAATCTTCACTCGAATTCCTTCATCGTCTTGGCCATCTCGCGCAGGCGTTCATCTACCTGCGCGAACACCGTGCCCTTCTCAAATCCGCTGTCCCCATCCCGCTGTCCGGCGCGAACTCCGGTCAGCAGCTCTACTCCCTGCTCCACGCGCCCTATCGGCCAGATATGGAATTTTCCGCTCTTCACTGCTTCCAGCACGTCTTCGCGCAACATGAGGTCCTCGACGTTTGCCGCCGGAATCATCACGCCCTGTGTCCCGGTCAGGCCCTCGATCCGGCACGTATCGAAAAATCCTTCGATCTTTTCGTTGACCCCGCCGATGGCCTGAATATCGCCTCGCTGGTTCATCGAACCCGTCACCGCAATGTCCTGCCGCAGCGGCAGCTCCGACAGCGCCGACAGCAGAGCGTAAATCTCCGTCGAACTCGCGCTATCCCCGTCCACGCCCGAATACGATTGCTCGAAGCAGATGCTCGCCGCCAGCGACAGCGGCTTGTCTTTCGCAAAGCAACTGCGCAAATATCCCGCGATGATGTGTACGCCCTTGTCGTGGAACCTTCCGCTGAGATTCGATTCGCGCTCGATGTTGATGAGTCCCGCCTTGCCCAGCGCCGCGCTCGCCGTGATGCGCACCGGCTTCCCGAACGCGTACCCCCCGATCTCCAGCACGCTGAGTCCGTTCACCTGGCCGACGCATGTTCCCGTCAGGTCCACCAGCAGCGTGCCCTCTTCGATCATTTCCCGTATGCGCGTCTCGACCAGGTTGTGGCGTTCCATCTTCGAGGCAATCGCCGAGCGAACGTGCGCCGCGCGCACCACATTTTCCCCCGCCGCCGCCGCCGTATAGTGCGCCTCCCGCGCCAGGTCGGCAATATCCACGAACCGCGCCGTCACTTTGTTCCGGCGTCCCGCTTTTCGCACGCCATACTCGAGAATCGCCGCAAACGCCCCGCGATCGTAGGGGAACAGGTTTTCCTTTTCGCTCAGACCCCGCAATCGCCCGGCGTACTCTTCAATCACGCCGTTGCTCAGCGGCATTTCTTCGTCAAACTCCACGCGTACCTTGAAAATCTTGCGGAAGTCCTCTTCATATTCATACAGCAATTCGTAGAGATCGTGATCCCCGATCAAGATGACCTTTACGTTGAGCTCCACGGGTTCCGGCTTCAGCGCCGTGGTCGCAAAGGGATAGAACACTTCCAATGGCTGAATCTCCAGGCGCGTGTGGTTCAACGTGCGCTTCAACGCCCGCCACACGCCCGGCTCGGACAGCGCTTCAATCGAATACATGATCAGGAATCCGCCATCGGCGCGCAGCAGCGACCCGCCGCGCAGGTCCATGAAATCGCTGGTCCACCCGCCGCGCGCATCGTAGGCCCGCTGGATGGTGCCAAACAGATTTGCGTAGGTGGGCGTGGTCTCGAAAATCACCGGAGAATCGCTCTCGCTGTTGTGCGACAGAATCACGTTTACGCCGTACACCCGGAACGGATCCCTCTCCGGCCCCGGCATCTTCTGCAGCACTTCCGGCTGCTCTCCGCCTTGCTCCTCTTCTCCTTCGCGCTCCTTAAACGGCCCCAGATTATCCAGCAGGTGATGCCGGACCTCTTCGAGATACTCGGAAACTCCCGCGCCGGGATACTTCTCCTTTAACTCCTCGATCACGCCGTCCACCAGCACCGACGCCGCTTCCTGCTCCAGGTAACTCAACTCGCTCGCCAGTTCCCGCGAAAGCGTCAGCGTCTTCCGGTACACCACGGTGAATTCCTGCCGGAATTGCTCGTACTTCCGTTCAATCTCTTCCGCCACTCCGGTTTCCAGTTTCCCCTCGTGCACCAGCTTGGAAATATCCTCGATGGGCACCATCTGCCCTTCCAGCACCGGAAAAATCTCCGGCAGCGCCACGGCGCCCACCTGCATGTGCCCCAGCGCAAACTGGTCGCGGGCGATCCGCCGCGTGAAGTCGTCCATCAACTCCTTTTCGCGCACGGAAAAGCGTTCGACGATTCGCCCCTTCTGCCGCTGGAACGGTTCCCCTTCGAACACTTGCGGAATTCGCCGCCGCAGGAAGTCCACGCCCGCCTGCATGTCTTTCTTGAACACGTTGGCGGAGCCTCGCGGCAGCGAGAGCAGCCGCGGCCGGTCGGGTATCTTGAAGTTATTGACGTAACACTTGTCCAGCGAAGGTTTGGTGGCCGGGTGCAAGTCCTCGATCATCTGGGCGATTGTCCCGCCGCGGCTGGTGCCCGCCAATCCGCACACAAACACGTTGTAGCCCGGCGCGGAAAGTTCCACGCCCATCTTCAGCGCCCGCAGCGCGCGCTCTTGCCCAACGAATCCCTCGCGCTTCTGCGCCTGCGCCGTGGTTTCAAAGGGCACGCGCGCAAGCTCGCAACGCCACCGCAACTTGTCGGCGGTCAGTTCCGTCGGCATGGTTATCGTCTTTTCGGTCGTCACACTCATTCGGGGCGTACTCTAGCACACAGCGTGCCACCACGCGCGGAATTTACCCCTCGCGTTACGCTTTGAGTTACGCGGTCTCCTTCTCCATTTGCTCCCGGTGTTCCATGTACACCCGGAATACCCCCATCGCCGCCGCCAAAATCGTCGGCCCGGCTACCAAGCCCAGCAGTCCGAAAGCATCCAAACCACCGAGAATGCTGATGAACAGCAGCAGATCGTTCAATCGCGTGCGATTCCTCATCAGCAGCGGCCGCACGAAATTATCCGCCACTCCCGCGACGCCGCCGCAGATCGCCACTAACAACACCGCCTTGCCCCAGTGCCCGTTGAATCCCAGCCACAGCGCCGCCGGCACCCAAATCAGCGCCGAACCCACCACCGGCACAATCGAAAAAAACGCGATCAGCACGCCCATGAACACCGGCGTGCCCAGCCCCGTCAGTGCGAACGCCGTTCCTCCCAGGACTCCCTGGATCACCGCGATCAACAGCGCTACGGCCACGCTGGCAAAGATCAGGTCACGCGATTCCTCCAGCATGTCTTTTTGAATCTCGGCGTCGAAAGGCAGCAGGTGCCGCAGCGCGCGTACAATCTGTTTGCCGTCACGAAACATGAAAAACAGCGCGAACAGCAGAATGAAGAGATTCACAAGGAACGAGAACAGATTCCTCAATAGCGACCCCACGCTGGTTGCCAGGTACGAGCCGATCTTTTCCGCCCCTTGCTGGAGCGGTCCCATGAAGTCCACATTGCGCAATTCCTCTGGCAGCCGTCCTCTTATCCATTCCGTCAAATGCGCCGGCACCCCCGCCGAACCCGCGCTGATCACTTCCTGTACCCGTACCGAAGCGACCACCGCTTCCCGCGCCGCGTATAGCAACACCAGCAAGACCGGCGCGATCAAAAGTACCGTCACGCCGAGGGTGCAAAACACCGCCGCCCATGTTGGCGAACTCTTGCGCAGTAGCTTCTCGTACACGGGATAAAAGAAGATCGCCAGCACCGCCGACCACACCAGCGGCTTCAAAAATGGCGCCACGATCTGGAGCACCAGGTAACCCAGCAAAAGAAGCGCCCCATAGGAGAGCACCGTGGTCAACCGGTCACTCGTCGTTGTGTTTCGCTTGGCTTGTGTCATCAGCGTTATATAATCCCCCCGGTTCGTTTTGAGACCGGCTTCTCGGGGCTTTCAGCTTTCCAGGTCGTCTGCGCAAGGACTTTAAGACGGTATGCTTTCTCGCAAAATCCCTTTCACACTCGCGCAGGCTCGCCTCCTTGCTGTACTTGCTTTAATCAATTTTGTCAACTTCGCCGACCGCGCGGTCCTGAATCCCCTGCTTCCCCTGCTTCGCCAGCATTTTGGCGTAAGCGACACCTGGCTCGGTTCTCTTCCGTTTTTTCTTCTCGTAATTCTGGCGCTTGCCAGTATTCCCTCCGGCTACCTAGCTGATCGCTTTAATGAACCCAAGATCATCGCGGGGGGCGTTTTGTTCTGGAGCCTCGCCGCCATTGCCAGTGGCTTCGCTCCCACCTTTTTCATTCTCTTTGTTGTGCGTGGCTTCGTGGGCATCGGCGAAGCCGCGTATGCCCCTGCCGCGCAATCGCTGATTTCCGATTCTTTCTCGAAAGGCAACCGCGCCCTGGCACAGGCGGTCTTTGCCTCCGGGATGATTCTTGGTGCCGTCTCCGGCCTGGCCCTCGGCGGCATCATGGGAGCGCGCCACGGCTGGCAGCATGCCTTCATCATCATCGGCGTCCTCGGCATACTCCCTGGGTTGTCCGCTCTCATCGCTCAAGCAACCTCCGCGGCGGCCCCGCTCGGAAGTTGTCAGCCCCTGGGAGCTTCTTCGCGTGCCCGCTTTCGTGGCCATGATCGTCGCGGGCATCTGTATCACTTTTTCCAGCGTTTCCTTTCTTACCTGGGGCATTGATTACGCCATGAACTACAAAAACTTCAGCCTCAAGGAAGCCTCACTTTCCCTCGCCATCGTTGCCCTGCTCTCTTCCGTCCTGGGTGTGCTTTCCGGTGGATTCTTCGCAGACCGTCTTCAGCGGCGCTTGAAATACGGCCGCATCCTGGCCATCTCCTGCTCCTTTCTCGTCGCCACGCCCTTCCTTCTGTTTGCCCTCCAGTCCGATGAAAAATGGATGGTTCTCTCGGGCTTCTTCGTCTCGGCATGTATTTCATGTCGTGGTATCACGGACCAACCACGGCGGTGCTGCACGATCTCACGCCGCAGCGCGCCCACGCCACCGCCATCGGCATCTACATGTTCGCCACGCAGCTCTTCGGGCGCGCTCGGGCCGTTGTTGATCGGGCGCATCTCGGACATCAGCGACCTGCAGATCGGCTTGCAGGCCGCCACAGCCGTCATGGTCTTTGGCGCCTTGCTGCTCTTGCTGGTGATCCATTTCGTGCGCCGCGACGGCCTGCACCATCCGCGCCTGGCCGCCTTCCGCGCCGAAGACGAAGCCGCACACTAACCCGCGCTTCCTCATGTGGCACAGTCACTCCTGACTGTGCTCTTGGGTTTCCCTTGCTTCTGTAGCGGCCGCCTTCTGAGGCGGGCGCTTTTCTCTTGGGTCTGCTGTGGCGATCCCGCCTCGCGGGATCGGTTCTTGGGTTTGACTTGTTCGTGTAGGGGTCCAGCACCGCTGGACCCATCCCGGCAACCCGCAAACATACATGTCATTCCGAACCCGCGTCGTTTGCGGTGTTGGGATGAACCTGCTTTCCTCGTGGTCCCTGCACTGGTGATGTTTCGGGAATTCTTCTACTTGATCCCAACCAGCTCGATCAGCCGCTTCACTTCTTCGTGGGGAACATCATACAGCGGCCGCTCATCTTCCTCTTTCAGCCGCTCGTGAAGAAATTCCGCGGCCACAAAACTGGCCTCGCGGTCGCTCAGGTCGCGCCCCGCTTTCGCGCGGAATTCCACAAACGCGGTGTGCGCCAGTCCCACGATGCGCCCTTCGCCATCCACCACAAATTTCGCGTCAATGGTGTCGCTGTGGCGTGTGGCGATGGCGTTCCAGATGTGCGAAAAGCTGCAGTGATACAAGTGGCCGCTCAAGGTCGAGGTCACTTCAAATGCGCCGATGAACTGGTTCATGGCGCCGCTGTTGGCAAGCACCGGTACGCTAGGCACGTTCGCTCCTCTTTCCGCTTCTTCCGCGCGCACAACAAGTGTTCAATACCCCTCCCCAACTGTCAATCCCGCCCCGAATAGCCATGAACCCGCTCTCCGCCGGATTCTGCTGCTTCCTTCGGTCTACTGGGGAAAACTGATTCCACGCAACAGCGCCTGAAAACGCGGCTCGTTCCGCAGGTTCTCCCAGTCCCACGCCACATTAAGGTGAACCATGGGCGATTCCTTTGCTGCAAAGGCTTTTTCCAGCCAGTTCAAGCTCTCCGCGTTCTCTCCGGCATGCGCGTAAAGCCGCGCAATCCGCACTCCCGGCACATGGGTGTGCGCGCTGCGGGCCGCCAGGACATCCGCTGCGCGTTTCATGGCCAGCCGGTAATTGGCTTCGCCGGAGCCCCGTTTCAAGCTTGCTACGACTTCCTGGTCCCTCAACACTCCAAAAAACTTCTCTGCTTCTTCCAGCGCCTCCTGGTCCATCCCCTTTTTGAAGTAGGCGCCCCAGAGTCCCAGGTGCGCGTACGAGAGTTCCGGCTGCGCCGCGAGAATTTTCTGGAGAAGCGCAATGGCCTCATCGTTGCGCCCGAGATAAATCAAGTGCCAGCCGTAAAAGGACCTGTGAAAGGAGCTCATGGGGTCGAGTTCCAGAGTTCGCTGCATCTCCTTCTGCCATTCCTGATTGCGTTTCAGCGAAATCAGGAAATCGGCGTACATGAAGTGCGCGTCCACATTGCTTGGGTTTAGCTGAATCGCCCGAAGGAAGTCCTTTTCTGCCGCCGGCCAGTTCCACTCAAAGCCGGTCTCGATGTTCGCCAAGCTCACATGGGCTTCCGACAGCGTATCGTCCAATTCCAACGCCTTTTCCGCGGCAGTCTTGGCCTTTTTCATCACATCGCGCGGCGTCCATAATCCGGTATCACTTCGTTCCAGCCATACGTCAGCCAGGCCCGCATAGGCCAGCGCGTAATTCGGGTCTTTTTCCAGCGCCAGTTGGTAGTAGTGTTCGGCGTTATCCAATCCTTCTTTCGAGAGCTTGTACCACTCGAAGCGCCCCTTGAGGCATGCCTCGTACGCTTCGGGATTTACGGGACGCGCTTTCGTCAGGTTTGCCTGCTCCTGCGGCGTCAATTTCACCCGGATTTCCTGAGCAATCGCGCGTGTGACTTCGCCCTGTAACGACAACACATCGCGCAAGTCGCGATCGTACTCTTCGCTCCACAGCGGTTTCTCGATAGCCGCGTCCACCAACCGCGCTGTCACGCGCACTCGCCCACCCGACTGCACTACCGACCCTTCCACAATTCCGTCAACGCTCAATTTCCGCCCAATCTCTCCCAGTGACAGAGTGGTGCCCTTGAATTGCATTACGGATTGCCGCGATATCACCCGCAGAGGCATCGCTTTTCCCAGTTGCGTGATCAATTCTTCCGTCATCCCGTCCGCCAGGTACTCACGGTCAGGATCACCGGAAAGATTCACCAGGGGCAGCACTGCCAGCGACTCGATCCGGCCTGCACGGCTCCACTCGGCCGGCCACCCAGCGTTTCGCCTCCGGAAAACCCAGCAGGACGGGCAACGATCAACACTACGGCCGCAACCACTCCAGCCGTCACCCACTTCTTCGCCCCTCGAAAGAGCTCCCTGCCCTTGGCCGAAACTCGTTCTGCAGAGTGATCCGAGTGCATCTCTCTCTCAATCCAGCGCAAATCCACACACATCTCCTTGGCGGACTGGTAGCGATTCTCGGGGTCCTTCTCAACGCATTTCGTGATGATGTGATCCAACTCCACGGACAGTTTGGGATTCAGAGCCTTCGCCGGAATCGGTGAACGCTTCAGGATCGCCGCAATCAGTTGCCCGCTGGGCAGATCGGCAAATGGCCGCTGGCCCGTCGCCATTTCGTACAAGACAAGTCCCGCAGCGTAGAGGTCGGTACGCGCATCCACCTCCTCGCCCAGCAACTGTTCCGGCGCCATGTACGGCAACGTGCCGGAGATGGAGTGGGTTTGCTCTAAGCTTTCGGTCGCCGACGTTTCGGCCACCGGCCGCCGCAACTTGGCCAATCCGAAATCCAGAATCTTCAGGCGTCCTTCGCTGCACAAAAGATTCCCGGGCTTCAGGTCGCGGTGCACCACGCCGTGTTCGTGAGCCGCTGCCAGGCCCTCGGCAAGCTGGATTCCCAGCCGTACGATCTCCTTTTCCGGTAGTGGCCCGCCCGCCAGTTTGTGGCTGAGCGTCTCGCCGGGAAGATACTCCATCACCAGGAAGTCGGTGCCGCGCTGCGTATCGAAATCGTGAATCGTGGCGATGTTGGGATGATTCAGCTTGGATAAAGCTCGCGCCTCATTCTGGAATCGGCGCCGCGCTGCTTCATCGGTAATCGTTCCGGAGTGGAGGATTTTAATGGCGACTTCGCGGTCGAGATGCTCGTCGCGCGCGCGATAAACCACACCCATTCCCCCGCTGCCGATTTTCTCGATGATGCGGTAATGACTGAACTGCAGTCCGAGGAATAGATCCTGCGTTTGCACCTGGTCTGGCATGGGAAGAACTCCTCCCCAATAGCCCGCCGTCTTAGTGGAATCCTAGGTCCGCTTTTTAGGTAAGTCAATGTCCGCCTTGATTTACGCTCGATGCCACACCGCGTCGCGCTAAATTGCCTTGCTCAGCCGCAATGCAGTGCATCACTACTCGACGGCCCTATTTTCCTGCCCATTCATTTTCCAAAGATGATATAGCTTTCCTCATGCAACCCAATCAGAAGTCCCATCCCGCGGTCACCGCGGCCGGCATTGTGGCCATCCTGTTCGGCGCATTTGGCGTGCTCATGGCCATCCTCGTAGAAGTCTCCATGCGCGCCGTGTCGCGCATCGCTTCTGAAAGCAAGGGCGTTCCTTTCCCCGAAGCCGCCCGCGCTATGACCAGTATCATGTGGCTGTTCTTTCTGGCCTTGGCTATCTTCGGCATCTTCGTCGGCGCAAACATCCTTCGCCGCCGCAACTGGGCCCGCATCTCCATTCTCATCTGGGGCGGGCTCATGGCCGTTTTCTCTTTCATCTCCCTCATATTCACGTTGCTGGTCATGGGTGAGGTAGCGAAATCGCTGCCCAACGCCGCTGATGCAGCGTCGTTCATGGCCGTGTTTAAGTGGGTGCTGGCTGTGATTTACTTGATCCCGCTTGGCGTGGGAATCTGGTGGCTCATCCTGTTCACCCGCAAAGCAGTGGTGGAGGAATTCAATCCGCTCCTCGCGCGGCTGCATCCCGGGAAAACGCTGGACGCCTCCGGCTTCCCGCAGGAGCCGCCCGCGGCTCCATCTTACGTTCCCGGCGGACCGGCTTGTCCCTTGCTGCTGATCATCATCGCGGGCCTGGACATCTTCGGCGGCGTTTCCATACTGACGATGATTCTCATTCCGTATTCTTTGATCTCATCGCTCCCAGTCTTCCTATTTGGACATGCGTTCTATGGTAGGTTTCCTTTGGTGATTCTGGCTTTGCTTGGAGTCATCTACGTAGTTTGTGGCGTTGGCATTATCAGGCTGAAGCCGTGGGCGCTCGATCCGCTGATCTGGTGCAAGGCGCTATTCACGCTCAGTGGCATTGCAACGCTCTTGAATCCGCAATTCATTCCCACGATGATGGCGGCAATGCCTAAAGTGATGACCTCTTATCCTGGAGTGCCCGCGACCGCGTTTCCCTTCTCCGACACCCTTTTCAAATACCTGATGGCTTTTTCCTACCTTTTCGGCGGCGTCTTGCTGTTGATTCTGATTTTGTACCGCAAGCGGTTTCTGGAAGCAGCGCGCGCAAAGAATTCCGCGGCGGGCTGAAACTCAGCCACCCATATTCAAAAAGCTGTGAGCGTTGCGGCAAATCGCCGCTGCGTTTAGCGCCCTGCGAGCGCGGGGACTTCTGCGTGGGTATAGTGGCGAATGGCGGCGCCCACTCCGGCGCCCGGTTCGTGGCGGTGGCTCTGATCCACCAGGGCCTTGTCCAGCGCGCCCAGCAATTCCAGCACAAATTGCTTCTGGCTGCAGTAGCCCATCAGCCCCAGCCGCCAGATTTGTCCCTTTGTTGCGCCAATGCCGCCGGCGATTTCGATGTGGAACTCCTCGAGGAGCTGATTGCGCACCTTGCCATCGTCAATGCCCGCGGGAATCTTAACCGCGGTCACGGTGGGCAGGCGGTCCGCCGGCTTCTCCACAAAAGGCTTCAGGTTCATTGCTTCCACGCCAGCGATCAGCGCGAGCTGGTTCTGCCGGTGGCGTTCCCAACGTGGCGCCAAGCCTTCCTCAAGCACGATGCGCATCGCTTCGCGCAGCGCGTATATCAGCGAAATCGGCGGTGTGTGGTGGTACAGGCGTTCCTTGCCCCAAAAATTCATCGCCGTGGAAAGATCGAAGTACCAGCTCTGCACCTTCGTCTTGCGCGTGCGGAAAACCTCCTCGGCGCGCGGGCTCACCGTGATGGGAGACATTCCCGGCGGCGCGCTCAACGCTTTCTGCGACCCGCTGAAGCAGATGTCCACGCGCTGCTTATCAACATTCAGGGGCACTCCTGCCAGAGTGGCGACCGCGTCCACCACCAAGAGCGCGCCGCATTCATCGGCGACCTGCCGGAAGGGATCGATGTTGGTCAACACGCCCGAAGAAGTTTCCCCCTGTGCCAGGCCAATCATCTTGATCTTGCGGCCCTTGGCGACCTTGCGCACGTCTTCTGGGTCCACCGGCTTGCCGTAAGGCGCTTCGACAAGATGCACCGTCGCCGGTGTGTGCTGCGCAATGACGTGCATGCGCTGGGAGAACAAGCCATTCACGCAGCAAATCGCTTCATCGCCGGGTTCCAGCGAATTCAGTACCGAGGCCTCAATGCCGCCCGATCCGGAGGCGGACAGCGGAAACGTGATGCGGTTTTCCGTCTGGAAAATTTGCCGCAACAACACTTGGGTTTCATCCATGCAGCCGCGGAACCACGGGTCCAGATGCCCCACCAGCGGCGTGGCCAGGGCCCGGTATACGCGTGCGTCCATCGAAGACGGCCCGGGCGTCATCATCAAACGCGCGGGAGGCTTGAGTTCGCCAATCGGATTGCTCATGAGTGTGCTCCTTTACGGATCCTTATGAATCCACAAGGATGGCCCGCGGGTTCGTACTTCGGGGAATCGCTGGAGTACGGCGGGAACTCCAGTGTCCCGCAGGGGCAAGCCCAGCGCAACGGTCAATTTGGATGGCCCGGGCAACCCCGGTCAATTGGACGCCACACCCTTGGCAGGAGCTGTCTTCTCGCTCCCCGCCGGCGCACTCTGCTCGAGTCTTGCTCGCAGTTGCGCGACCTCCTTGCCTTCCTGCAACAATTCCTCTTGCTCGAATCGGCGTTTCGCCCGCGCCTCTTCCTCCTCGGACTGCCCGCTGGGGTCTTTCAGGAACGCTTCTTCATCGAGAACGAACATGCGCATCAGCAGCTGAATCTTCCGTTGCTTCTCTTTGATCTGCTGTTCCAGCGCCGCAATCTCCGCCTTCCTCTTCTCCGGGTCTGGCGGAGCTTCGGGAGATTCCTTTGTCGTAGTCTCTGCAGCTGCTTCTGTCTTGCGAGTTACCGCCGGGTTCGCAGCCGGGCGCAGCGCCAGTAACGCGATATCGTCATCGGTCAGGGCAGGAGTCTTTTTTACCTGCGTTCCGTGCACTTCGCCTGCGATTGAGGATGGTTGGATATCCCGCGGCTTGTTCTTGCTCTGCGCCCGGCAAACGCCAGGCATGCTCACTGCTCCGAGCAAAATCGTCGTAAAGACGCGGCGAGAGAGGGCCATGGGGAAGCTCCGTCGCAAAGTGGGACTTTGCGTTCAGGCTACTCCTCCCCTCCGCCGCGTCAAGGTTCAATCTCCGGTACTATCCGCGCAGCCGCCAAGTAGATCCTTTGGAAGGCCATGGCGCGCCGTGCCCTTCCGCTTTTCAGACCGGCGCCGCCCACCAACACACCAGAAAATCGTGGTGAGCGGCTCCTTGTAGTTCCCTTCCCGCTGGTTAAAACGCGACAGTGACCGCGATCCCGATGCCCGGATGCATGCGGTCATACAAGTAGTACCCATCGCCGGTGTAATCAAGATACACGTCGTCGTTTTCGTACCACGCGGGATCCCACGATTCCGGCCACGGGTCCATGAACGTGACCCAATAGCCGTCGTACTGGAAGCGCGGAAAGCCGCCTACGAAAACCATCGGAAGGCCGCCGATGCGGAAGAAGTGATTGCTCCCGAAGTAGAGCCGGAAGCGGTCATCAGGAACTCGGTAGCCGTTATAGCCGCCGCGTTGCTGCCAGGTGCGATGGTCGTTATCCCATGAACCGGCGCGAGACTGCGCGAAACCGCTGCGCACCTGCCCTGCGTGTTGTGGCACGCCGCTGTGATGGACTCCGCCATAAGTGGGGCCGTTGGCCTTGACGCCGCCATGATAAGCGCCGCCGTAGGCTTGTTGCGGCCGTTGCGCGGGTTTATTGGCCGTCTGCTGATGCTGCTGCTGGGCGGGTTTTGCCTGCTGATGTTCTTGCTGTGCGGGTCTCGCCTGCTCCTTTTGCGGCTGCTGATGCTCCTGAGCGGGCTTCGCCTGCTGATGTTGCTGCTCCTGTTGCGGTTTGCCCTGCTCCTTTCCCTGTTGCTCGCGCTGTGCGTAGGCCGGAACAATGGTCCCGGCGAGAAGGAGTAGAACTCCCTTGCTGAGAAGTCCAACTGATTTCATGAGTATTGCCTCCGTTACCGTGAATTCCTGCGCCCGTTGCTTGGCGCAGGGCGCACCTGCTGTTTCGGGTGGTTGTCTCCGCGAAACATGCGAGCGTAACAAATCGCTCCACGAGTGGACTGTACAAAAAGGGACAGCTGTTTGGTAGCCGTGCTTCCCGAGCGAGCCTTATCTTCCTTGTGTCATCCCGAGCGGAGCGACCCGATTTTGCCCCTCGCGCCGCAGTTTGGCGCGTCGGCTCGCGCAGTCGAGGGACCTCTCTTCCTTCCCGCCTTTCTCTTGCCTTTGTAGTGGCCGACCTTCAGGTCGGTTCTTGGGTTGCTGCGCGCGGCCCGCAGGAGTAGGATGCAGACACCCCTCAATCTTGCGTGAAGTCTCTGCAGGCAGGAGCAAGGAACCGGGATTGTTGCACTCCTTCGGGAAATCCGCATGGGGTGTGTTGTCCCAAGGAGGATCACATGTGGAACGAGAAGAAACCGGAAACGAAGAGCACGGACGCGCCGCATCCCGCGGATGCAACGGCGGAACACGCGACGGGCTGGCTGGGAGCGAGCCTGCGCGTGAAAGGCGAAATCTCTGGCACCGAGGATTTGCTGGTCGATGGCCCGGTGGAAGGTTCGATCCATCTGAATGACCGCAAGCTGACCGTCGGAAAGACCGCGAAAGTCACGGCGGACATTGAGGCCCGCGACGTCGTCGTGTACGGCTACGTCAAGGGCAACGTGCACGCGAAGGGTCGCGTCGAGATCAAGAAGGATGGCTACGTCGTCGGGAATCTCACCACGGCGCAGATCATGATCGAGGACGGCGCGGACTTCAAAGGCACCATCGAAATCGATCGCAGCGCCAAGGAAGCCGAAAAGAACGTCCCCGCGCGTGCAGCCGCGGCCGCAGCCGGCGCGGGCACAAGCGCAACGGCGACACCTGCCGGCGCGACGCCGAAAAGCATCTGACAATCCGCATGCCAGGCCAGTCTATGTAGTGACCGCTCCCGCTTTGCGGGACCGGTTCCTGGGTTTGTCTCCTCTCTGCTGCGAGAATGGAATTGTCGGCGCGCCGACATATTTTAGGTACGTTACCATTAAGATACCCTACCCCACCCCCCTGTTTTGCGTAAGTGCGGGAATAATTGGACTTACGGGAGAACGGTTCGTAAGTGCGGGAATAGTTGGACTTAGGGGAGAAAGCTGACAGTTCCCAGTCAACAGCCGACAGTTCGGGGAGCGGCACGAGCCGTCGTGCGCGTCCTTCCTCCGAAGCGCCATAGGCGCGCCAGAAGTTAGCCCAGCGCGCGAGCGCTGGGTTCGATGAGCATAGTGATTGCCAGCGCCAGAGGCGCGACACACTCTTTCCGCGCGGGAAAATGTCGGCAGACCGACAATGGCAATTAATGTCGTAGTAATCGCAGGCGTTAGAAAAGCGGGTTTACAGTTGACAGTTGAAAGTACAAAGTTCGGAGCAAGATTCTCCAGCCGGTTGTAACCTCCGGGATTTGAGAGACGGAGAGGTGTGTTTGTGAAGATCATTTGGTTAGATATACCCCCCACCCCCGTGTTTTTGCGTATGTAGGGGAAACAAAGGGGTTACAGGAGAATTTCTTGGATGTAGGGGAAACAAAGGAGTTAGCGGACGAAAAAGCGAAGAAGGGGCAAAAGACGAAGGTGCCGGACGGCCCGAAATGGCACAAGAGCAGCGTCCCCTCAGCATAGCAGGTGAAGCATAGCACATTATTTACCGTTTGTCTACTATTATTTAGTGGGTACTAGTTTCGAAACTGGTACTGGGAATCGCGTCCCGAAGAGCAAAAGTCAAAAGCCGCACCCTCTATGAACCAGACGCAAAGGGTGCGCCACCCCCAGGCATCGCCTCTTTGCCGCCCGCCACCTGGTCCTCAGCGCGCTCGTGGGGGGACATTCTCAAATATCTTTCGCGCATCCTCGGGTGTGATGACCGTGTCATACAGCCCGACGTCCTCGTTTTCGTGCTTATTGATCCCGGTGTAGCTCAAGCTGGCATCCTCATAGCGCTTGAATTTGTAGACGGCGTCGTTCATCAGAGCGCTGTTGAACAGTCCCAGGGTGACAAGCAACTCGAAATCCTTCACGGTCAGGCCCGTGACCTTTTTGAACAGGCCGGGCTCCAGCTGCGTTATCACATCTTTGAGCGACCGCTCTTGGTAGTCGGTCAGATACATGAAAATCGGGACACGGGTCGCGAACTTAATCAGCTTCTCCTGAATCTGTTTCCTCAGGGTCTTGTATTCTTTCTCCTGCTCAGTTAGCTCCTTCCTTTCCTTGTCGGGTAGCTCCTCGTCGTTGGCCTCCCTGCGGGCCTTCTTCACTGCTTCCGACTTGTTGATGATGGTCTCGATCTCCTGATTGAGATTACGGAAAGCCTCGATGCTCATGAGGGCATCCATCGCCGTCTTGTTGTCCATCAGGCGGCGCAACGTGTCGTTATCGACATTGACCAGTAGCGCGCTCTCCCAGCGTCGCGCGAGAAGGGTTGCAGTTGTTCCGCTCATCGCCATCTCGAGAACTCCCGCGGCGTCAATCTGTTTCATGGAACTGCCGTCGTACGCGAGGACAGGCAGAAAGCTGATGAACTCCGCCACCTTCTGTTCCTGGTTTGTCTCGTCGACGTTCAAGCGGCAACTGTAATCCGCAATTTGCCGCAACGCCCGGTCTGGAGCAAAATCGAAGACGTAACACTCTTCCTTGATGATCTGTTCTTTATTTGGCGAGTCGCCGTCCGGGTTCCGCACGGTCCAAGGGGATTGGACACGGAATGCCGCCTGAAAGTATGTTTCTGGGCTGGATGAGTTGCGGAGCATGAAAATGCCGGTCCATGGTTTCACGGTCACGCCTGTGGTGAGTTTCCCGCAGGACAGGGTAATGGTCTTGGACTCCAATGGCTCGTCCATAACTTCTAGAACCGGCGGCAGAGCCGAGACGCCGATGCCGGCGGCGTTCCCTGCAGCGACGACAATTTTGTAATCGTGGTAGAAACGGTTCTGCTTTTTCGCGAGCAGGTTGCTCATTGCGTAGCAGGAAGCCACGCTGGGAAGGAACCAGAACGTGTGTGAAAGCACGCTCAGGAGCCGAGCGTCTGAGTACGGCATCGGCGGCTTATGCGCACCTAGTTTTAAGTTGTCAACAGTGGTCGGCAGAAACGACCCCCGAATTAGGTCCAGCCACTTCTGAACTTCGTCCTCATACTTGAACTTCGCCTTTTCACCAACGCCCTCGGCTGAAAAGAACACGTTCAAGTCGAACTCGTTGAACTCGCCCTGCATCGCGATTTCCCGGATCGCGTCTGGGAGTTGATAGGTCAAGAGCACCATGCGGGGCAATGCGGCGTACGGATTGTTGGCACCTTTCCAATCCCGCTTCGACCGTTGCTCGTCGGAATAAGTCCAGTTGTAGATCTGTTCTTCGATGAACTCGCCGGAGGCAATCGCTCGGAAGGGGGTTCCGGATAGATAAAGATAGGCATCCGTTGTGATCGGCATCATTTCTTCGTCAAAGTCCTCGATGCCTTCACCCTCCCCGAATTCGACCTCGTCCTTGTCCTCGGCTTCAAAGAGTTCTTTCGCATTCTCCCGCCACGCCCCGTAGTGGTATTCGTCGAGGATCACGCAGTCCCAATTCGTGGAGTGCACCCATTCGTTTTTTGTCTTGATGCCACCGGTGTTTGGGTTACGCCCGAGGTAATCTTGAAACGAGCCAAAACAGACAAACGGTTTCTTTTTGTCGGCCTTCGCGTACGACAAACCGCTAGGTGAAATGAACTGCCAGCCCTTGAAGTCCACGTGAGTCTTCAAGTCTTCTTCCCAGGCGCTTTGCACTGCCGGTTTAAACGTCAGGACTAGAACTTTTCGCCATCCCATCCTCTTCGCCAACTGATAAGCGGCAAAGGTCTTTCCAAAACGCATCTTGGCATTCCATAGAAAGTGTGGCGGCTTGTTCCTGTTGCCCTTTTCTTTGCGCCAACTGGCAAAGTAGGCGGCGGTTTTTTCGACAGCCGCTTTCTGCTCTGGCCGCATTGAAAGTCAAGTGATCGGTTCTCCTCGTTCAGTTGGCCGTCCCGCACGGCGATGATCGCCGCCTTGACTTTATCCACCGTGCATCGAAACCACTCGCCGTCGGGGTTCTTGACGCCGTTGAGCCGGAGCATCCGATGTACATCGCGGTCAGTGAACACCGTTCCGTCATTCCGCATGGCAGATTCTTCGAGGACGATTCGGTAAGGGAGCTTGCCGGGACGCAAGCGTCGGATACTGCTGGGCAACGCGGCTCTGCGCATCCACGGTTGTATAGCCGACTTTCAGCAGGCCCGCATACTGCGGGTTCGTATCCTCGTAAGCGTAGATCGTTGGGCGCGATGCAGGGCGCGGAGGGAAGAAACCGTTACTCATTGTCTTTCTTCCATCGGAGCGGACGACCTTGCTCGATGAACGCGATCTCGCCTTGGGGAAATGCCATATTTCGCGTAGAGGTCCTCGTCCGTCCACCGCTTCGTCCATTCTGAGTTGGCACGAAGGCGTAGACCTTGCGAGTCGTGTCTTGGGATGGCTTATGCAGAAGAATCAGAAAGCGAGTTAGCCGACAGTCCGAGGTAGGACAATACGCTTTCAGCCTGATTCTCAGAGTTGAACGGTGCCAATGCAAAGGTACGTCTCCGAAGAGTGCTTCCCGGCTCCCGCGACAATGGTCGTGCTGATGATCATGTGTGGGTAGGTGTCTCTGTTGCCTGTACCGGGAGCGCTCGTCATCATAGACCTTCCACTGATCAATGAAGTCGGTTCCGCTGAATGATCAGAGCGTCTGACCGACGATATCCTCTGTGACCCGCCGTTCTTGATAGACCAGGATGTCACCGTCGCGCTTTGGCGCTTGCCCGTGAAAGTATGTCGTAGACCAAATGGCTTTATGGAGCTGACCAATCGCTCGAATCCTAGTGTCGGCAGTGCAGGCTTTCCGATTTACCCGGTCTGACGCGCGACCTTCTCGAGGATCGAGACGCCCTCATTGAGACGGATGAATACGTCAACGCCGCTTTCAAGAAGCGGCCGGCTGGCGGTCCGAGCAGGCCATCCTTGTAATGGTTGTGACTTGAGCAGGGCCCGGGTTGTCGCGCTCCCAGAGGAAGTAGCAAACGCCACCCTCGAGATCTCCACGCCCGGGAAGACGTCCGACGCGCTGAGATAGTCGTCAATCGAGCGCAATCGATCGATCAGTCGAGCATCGCATCGCGGAACTCGTCCAAACCTTTTCCTCCGGCAAACCAACGCGATGGAATAATCATCGTGAGGAATCGCGGGTTCAGTTTCTTTGCCTGCTCAACGAACAGGTGATAAATCGGACGGGCGCTCTCTCCGAATCCACCGTCGCTCAACTGATAAGGGGGATTGCCGATGATTACGTCGAACTTCATATTGAAGATCTCCTCTGGCTTGTCGGTGTGAATAAAGGCGTAGGCGTGGCTTTCCAGTTCGCCGCCCCGTTCGTAGTTCTCCTTGCTCGCCCCGCAGTACACGCAACGGCCATCCTCCCATGCATGCTCCACGCGCCCAAAACGGATGTTGCCTTCAGGGTTATCGAAGGCTTCGCACACGGAATACTTCCCGTTGGCGGTCTTGGAGCAGTACACGGACCGCCGCGAAAGCAAGGCGGTCAACTCCGTGATGGCGAGTCCGAATAGCTGATTCTTGAAGATGTGGTTTATCCGCTTCTGGCGGTTTGCAATTTACTTCTCCAGTCCTTTGTCGAGCCGCTTAACGATCTCTCGGAGGAACACGCCTGATTTACAACCCGGATCGAGGAACGTGGTTTTCTTGTCGCTCCAAAGGTCCGCAGGAAGCATGTCAAGAATCCGACTCACCAGTTGCGGAGGCGTGAAGACCTCGTCGCTGCTCAGATTCGCGATGCAGCTTAAAACGTCGGGGTTGTAGTTATTCTCCGACACGGGCGATCTCCATGAAATGGACCGGGCGATATTCCCTTACCGGAGTGGGGATAAACACGTGCTCGCCAAGATCGGAGAAGAGGGGCAACTGCTCCTCGCTTTCCAAACCAGGGAATAGAGGGGCTTGCATGGCTCCCTCATGCCGAAGCAACTCGCTAAACGTGAAGTCCCTCCTCTTGAGCATGCTCCCGTTGACCGGCGACCATTCTGAAAAGACGATGTGGCCGGGCTTCTCACCGACCGTATTGAGCGTCAAGGCATCGCCCCAAATGATGTTCCGCTCAAGGATGAACCTTACCGCCTCGCGGCACGCTTCCTTCCCAGCTCCTTTGAACAGGCGCGTGTAGTTTGAATCAAATATTTCGAATAGCCTTTGTCGGCAATCGCGAACATTGTCAGGCAGAATATCGATGCCGTAGATCGAGGAGACTGCGAGGACGGCATAGCGCTCAAAGTCGAGTTGCGACTTTCCGTACCGCTTTTCCACGACCGCCAGTTTGCGTTCCAGAATCACGGTCAGGAAATTACCGTCGCCGCAAGCTGGTTCGAGGAAACGTGAGTCGATTCGTTCCGTTTCCTGCTTCACTAGATCGAGCATGGCATTGACCTCTCGTTGCCCGGTCAACACCTCGCCATGATCTGCGACCCGTTCTCTTCGTTCTGACCTGCGCAGCTTGCATTGATGTCCTATGCGTTCAGAATCTCCAAAACCTGTTGATCCTGGCCATCGGTCCTGATCTCAGAATCCAAGCATGACTGCGCAATCCAAAGTCATCCGAAGGCTTGGCCAACGGCGCGATTGTACTACCTCAGCAGTGATACGGCAGCATGAACTGCCTCGCGCCGGTTCAGAGCGCTCCCGGTCGCCCCGGACTGGGCGGGTGGCAAAGAGGCGATGGGCATGTTGTGCATCGTGGACCCAGCCCTTACGCACTGGGCTAAATTGTGGCGCACCTCCGGTGCTGTGGAGTGAGGCCGGCGGGAAGAGTCGCCCAGGCCGGTCGAAATCACCGGGGGGAAGAGGGAGTTTGGGGGGTTATGTTTTTTGGGGTGCTTGTATGTCGGACATGAATGTCCGACCCCCTAAAAGAGGGAGAAAGAGTTTGAGGAGTTCATATTTTGGGGGTGGGTTTATGTCGGACATGAATGTCCGACCCCCTAAAGATGGCCGACTGAAGGTGGCCGGTACACGACAAGAAGGAATCCAAGAACCGGTCTGAAGACCGGCCACTACAAAGGAGCAAATCGAGACGAAGCCGGCTTTTGTAGGTGTGGGGCTTCAGCCCCGCCAGCATGGCACGACTGAAGTCATGCACCTACACAACCATAGAATGATGGCGCGGGGAAACGCGGCGCTACGCGGAGGCGGCGTCGAGGGCCTGGCCTTCGGCGAGGACGTGATCCGGAACTTTGCGGAGATCGCGGACGATGCGGAACCAGGAAAGCACCTTCAGCGCGTAGAAGGTGATATCCACTTCCCACCAGTAAAAGCCCTGGCGCGCGCTGGCCATGTAGTGGTGATGATTGTTGTGCCAGCCTTCGCCGAGGGTGACCAGCGCGAGCATCCAGTTGTTCTTGCTGGTGTCCGTGGTGGGAAAGCGGCGCTTGCCGAAGAGGTGCGAGAGCGAATTGATGGTGAACGTGCCGTGCCACAGCAGCATCGTGCTGAGGCAGAAGCCCCACACGAAAAAGCCGAAGCCGCCGATGAGCCAGACGGCCGCTCCCAGAGCGATGGGCGGCACGAGATAGTATTTGTTGAGCCAGCGCAATTCCGGGAATTTGGCGAAGTCGCCGATGTAATCGAAGCGCGTGGCCTCGTACCGATCGGAAACGATCCAGCCGACATGCGCCCACCAGAAACCGAAGAGCGTGGGCGAGTGCAGGTCCAGTTCCTGATCGGAGTAGCGGTGATGGTGGCGATGATGCGCCGCCCACCACAGGATGCCCTTCTGCGAAGAGGACATCGCCAGGAAGGCCAGCACAAACTGGAACACGCGGCTGGTTTTGAACGAGCGATGCGAAAAATAGCGGTGATACCCGGCGGTGACGAAGAACATGCGCGCTTCGTACAGCAGGAAGCAGGCCAGCACGTAATACCAATGAAAGGGCACGAAGAAAATGGCCAGCACGGAGAGATGCGCGAGCACAAAAGGAATGCAGGAAAGGATTTGCAGGCGCGCGCCGTTAGGCAGGGGTACAGATAAAGTTCTTGCGACTGAGGCCATGCAAACAGCTCCTGCGCGGAAATACCACGCTGACGTGAAACATGCGCGCAAGAGTAGACGGAAGCTCAGCGCCACGCTCTACACTAATGAGTTTACGGGGCGGTGCAGGGCGGGTCAAGCCGATGCGCGGCACGGATGTGCGGCGAGAGAAAGCGGGAAGATAGGAACGGGGCGGAGGGATGTGCTATCGTCGCAGGGAAAGATAAAAGCGCGAAGGAGAAGGCATGGCGGAACGCCCGGTGTTGGTCGGCTTGATTCCTCAGGTGGTGGTGCTGGATCCCGGCGACCAGGTGAGCTGGATATCCGACGCGGGGAATTTGCGCGTGGAGTTTGACGCCAACCGCTGCCCGTTTTCATCGAACATTTTTCAGGCGCCGATGGGCATGCGCCTGCTGAGCGGCCCGCCGGTGGCGGGAACAAAGACGGGTAGCTACAAATACAAGCTGTGGCTGAACGAACAGATGGTGGGCCGCGGCGAAGTGATCCTGCGGGATAAATAAACTTGAAATGGAGTTCGAGGGTCATCGCACAGTGGATGAACCGTCTGCGCTCCGGGCCGGCCAAAAGCGCTCAGGTCTTCAATCCGCTCAGGAATGCGGAGGCTATTTCGGGCGGTGGATGAGAGTTTTCCCTGCGAAAAACGGAGCGTTGAAGACGGGAGCTATTTCTTCCCGGCAGCGCGATAGCCGGCCTTGATGGCGTCGGCTTCCGACATGTATTTGCCCTGCTTGGTCTTGCCGTAGTAGCGCGTGCCGGGCTTGTGATAGATGCCGGAATCCGTATTGACCCAGACCATGCCGGAGCTGTTCGCTGGACGAGTTTGCTGCGTGGCCGCGGGCTTGGAAGCAGCGGGAGTGCTGGCCGGAGCAGGCTTGGGGGCGTGCCGCCGGAGCGTTGGTCGGTGCCGGCTGTGCGCACCGGTGGCGCAGCAGCAGAGCAGGGGGCGTTTGCTTGGACTCGGAAGGTTTCTTGGTGGAACTGGAATCGGTCTGATCCCCGGACTGTTGAGCGGCCGCAGCGCGCAGGGTGAGCATCCCAGCGAACAGGAACAGAGCTGACAACAGAGCGAGGTAAAGGGTATTGCGAGTACGATTCATTTCCTGAAGTCCTTTCGCCCGGAGCGGGTCAGGCCCCCGCTGCTCGCATGCGGGCCTGGCGCGCTGAGGGCGCAGAGCAGTGGCCTGGAACGGACGCATCGCGGGTATTCCGCAGTAGAATTAACGCATGATGTAATAGAGCATAAGGGAAGTCAAGAAGTTATAAAAAGCAGACGATGTGACCAGGGGCGAGGCGATGAGGCGCAGGGTCAGTCGCCGGCGGGCTGGACGCGGGCGAATTCGACGGCTTCGGCAAAACCGCGGCGAATGGGCCCAAGGACGAAGGCCGGGACATCGCGTTCAGGCTCGACGGAGAGGTTGGCGGCTTTGCGGGGAAATTCGTTGCGGCGGTCCAGGTGGAGACTCGCTTCCTTGAGGAACTCGGCGGAGAAGCCCAGGTCTTCGGCGCGGTCCACGCCCCAGAACCAGAGTTTCTCTTCATTGCGCTGAAGGAAATGGAGGGACTCCTCGAGCTTCTTCATGGCGCGGTCGAAGGAGGAAGCCAGGAAGAAGACGGCCAAAGTCCAGGCGTGCCGGGGATACAGGACACGGATGCGCACGCAGTATTTGCCGGTCTGATTCTTCTCAATGCTGCAACGGTAGTCGTTGCGGATGCTGGACGAGCGAGATGGCGTGGTTCTTTTTCATAACGAAGGCGATGAGTTCCTCAACAGAGTCGAAAAGCGGCAGGCACTCGGAATCCTTCCCCTGGAAGGTGGGCTAGCGGGCCGGGGACCGGACGAAACCGCGACATGACGCCAAAGCTACGTCTTCCGAGTACGCCTGAACCAGACGCCAATAGGGTAGCGAGGTGGGCCCGAGAGGGCAAGGGGGCCCCCGTAATTATTTAACTTGTTTATTTTCTATTGGTTAGACTATCCCAAGTCGCCAAAGCCGCGCATCTTGTCGGGCATCAGCTTCAGCGTGCCTTCCTTCTTCATGCGCTCTTCCAGAGCGGCACGGAAGGCATCAAAAGCCAGGGCGCGCTTGGACTGAACGAGAGAATCGGCGATGGTTTTCTTCTGCTTCTCGAGATCGGCGGGATTGGCTTCGGTCTTTTCCACGACCTGATAGACCACCCAGTTGGGGCCGAGAGCGACGGGGGATCCGACTTCGCCGAGCTTCAGGGAGAAAGCGGCCGAAAGCTGCTTGCCACTGCCGAGACCCGGAACCGAGCCACTGCGGGCAAACGACTCGGAACTCTTGGGATCGAGGCCCAGGGCTTTGGCGGCCGAGGTCGAACTTTTCGCCGTATTTGACGCGGCGTTGCAGATCCGTGGCCTTGGACTGCGCCAGTTGCGCGGCCTTCTGCTGTTTCAACTCGGCAAGGACTTTCTCGCGGACTTCGTCGAGAGTTCCCTGGTGAGTGGGAAGAATTTGCTGGACGGAGATCACCACATAGCCGCGGTCGGTGCGGATGGGCAGGCTCAGGTCTCCCTGACGGAGGCGGAAGAGCTGGTCTTTGACCTCCTGCGAGTTACTGAGTTCGAGGAGAGGTTCATTGGCGGCAACCGGGCGAGTTTCCGCCAAGGTGAGGTGATACTTCTGAGCGAGCCCGTCGAGAGTGGTCTTGTTGGATTGGCGAATTTCCGCGGACATTTTGTCGGCGATGTTGCCGGCTTCCGCGTCCACCTTCTGCAGGAGCAAAGGGGCACGAATGGCGTCCTTGACGGCGTCGAAGGGTGTGGTGTGCGCGGTTTCCTTTTCGAGGACCTTGATGATGTGAAAGCCGTATTGTGTGCGAATGAGGCCGGACATCTCGCCTTTGTTAAGGCTGAAGGCGGCCTTCTCAAACTCGGGGACGGTTTGGCCCTGCATCAGCCAGCCCAGGTCGCCGCCCTTGGTCTTGCTGCCGGGATCTTCGGAGTACTTCTTGGCGAGATCCTCGAAGTTGGCGCCTTTCTTGCGCGCCTGCGCGAGAACATCCTCGGCCTTCTTCTTGATCTCTTCGATTTCCGCATCGGTTTTGCCGCCAACGGTCAGGAAAAGAATGTGCTCGGGGTGGACGCGGTTGGGCACCTGGTATTGCTGGATGTTCTGCTGGTAGAGGGCTTTGAGTTCGTCGTCGGAGATGGGGATGGTCTGGCGAAGCTGAGCGAGGTCGAGGAGGGCGTAGCGAGCGGAGCGCTTTTCGGGAATCTGGAAACTGGCTTTGTTCTTGTCGTAGAAGGCCTTGATTTCAGCGTCATCGGCATTGACTTTGCCGAGCAGATCATCGGGCTTGATCAAGACGTAATCGAGCTTCACCTTATCGTTCTGGAAGCGGAACTCATCCTGGATTTCGGGGAGGCCGACGCTGATGCCGTCGGTAATGAGCTTGCGGAACTTTTCCTCGACGAGGCTGGTGCGCACGAGTTCCTCGAAAACAGGCACGGACATCTGGAAGCGCTGCTGAACTTCGCGGGCGTAGGCATCCAAGCCGACGAAAGTGTCGCCGTTGAAGGCAGCGGGCACGTACATGCGGATGCGGTCAGCGCGTTCCTTTTCGCTTACGGTGATGCCCATGCGCCTGGCTTCGTATTCCACTTCCTTTTGGAAGACGAGTTGATTGAGGATCTGGCGCGCATACAGGGCTTCGACCTGCTTGGGGATGGGATTGTTGCGGCGAATATCGTCGAGCTTCTGGTGCACGTCAGCGAGGGTGACGGTCTGATCGCCCACGCGAGCCACGACGTCCGTGGAAGTCTCCGCGGAATTGGGGCCTTGCGGCACAAGATAGAGGAGCATGCTCACGGCGAGCATGCCGATGACGACGCCGAAAAGGATGCGGACGCCGGTTTTCTTGTTAGATTCGCCAGCCATACCAGGTATCTCCCTAAAGGATCAGCACAGAGGTGAACAAACTTAAGATTATAGTGGAAAGAGAGGGAAAGGCCCAAATGAAGTTGCGGGGAGAGTGGGGGTGTATCCGGCGAGCGCGCTTGCTGGCCCGCCGTTCCGCCATTCTGAGCTTGTCCATGAATCTGTTTGGAAGCTACACTTCACCAATATGACAGCAGCCGGTCCGCCTGCGAAGGCATTGAATCTTAAGCCGACACATAAAGCGGTCGCCACTTATTATGATGCGCTCGCACGCTTTAGAAACCTTGGCGTGAAGCACGAGACCGCCGTCCGCTCCGCTTTCCAGGAACTACTCGAACACTGCGCCCGTCAATTTGATTGGAAGCTCGTTCCCGAATACGCGATCAAGCGCAGGGGCAAGGCTGACGCCAAGGCCGACGGCGCCTTGCTGGACAGTTTTGGCCTAAGTCACGGCCTCTGGGAAGCTAAAGACTCCGACGACGACCTCGACAGAGAGATCAAAACTAAATTTGCGATCGGTTACCCCAAGGAGAACATCCTTTTCTGGCAACCCGATCGCGCCGTGCTTTACCGGAACGCCGAGCGATTTTACGAGGCTGATCTGACGAAAGCCGAAGACCTCGTTCACGTCCTTTCGCTCTTTCTGGAGTTCGCTCCCCCCGCCATCGCGGAGTGGGAGAAAGCGGTCGAGGAATTTCGCGACAAGGTTCCGGAGATCGGGGCGAGCCTGAAGGGCCTCATCGAAAAAGAGCGTCAAACCAACAAGAAATTTATCGCTGCCTTTGAAGGTTTCTGTTCCCTTTGCCGCAGCACGCTCAATCCGAACATCTCAGTCGAAGCCGTCGAGGAGATGATCATCCAGCACATCCTCACGGAACGCATTTTCCGTAAGATTTTCGCCGTTGCCGATTTTATTCAGCGCAACGTCATCGCGCGCGAAATTGAAACGGTAATCACGGCCCTCAATTCCCGTTCTTTCAGCCGTGATGATTTCAGCAAGAGCCTGGAGCATTTTTACGGCGCAATCGAAAAAGCTGCCGCCACTATCACCGATTTTCACGAGAAACAAACGTTCCTCAACACGGTGTATGAACGCTTCTTCCAAGGTTTTTGCGTCAAGGTGGCCGACACGCATGGCATCGTTTACACCCCGCAACCGCTTGTGAATTTCATGGTTGCCAGCGTCGAACATATCCTGAAGACCGCCTTCAAGACCTCGCTGGCGGACAAGAACGTCCACATTCTCGACCCATTCACCGGCACGGGCAATTTCATCGTCAACATCATGCGGCACATTCCGAAGGCCGCGTTACCGCACAAGTTCGCTGAGGAGCTCCACTGCAACGAGGTCATGCTCCTGCCTTATTACGTTGCCTCAATGAACATCGAGCATGCCTACTACGAAGCCACCGGCAACTACGAGTCCTTCGAGGGCATATGCCTCGTGGACACGTTTCAAACTGCCGAAAAGCAGCAAGGCGAGCTCGGGTTCTTCAACGAACAGAACTCTGCCCGTGTTGAGCGGCAGAAGAAAACACCTGTTCGCGTCATCATCGCCAACCCGCCCTACAATGCCGGACAGATAAACGAAAACGACAACAACAAGAACCGGAAATACCCTGAGCTCGATCGCCGCGTGAGCGAGACATTACGGCGAAGCCTCTAAGGCCACGCTTCTCCGCAAGCTCTCCGATCCTTACGTGAAAGCCATCCGCTACGCCACGGATCGTATCGGAGACAGCTGGCATCGTTTGTTTCGTGAACAACAACAGCTTCGTTACCGAAAAAACCTTCGACGGAATGCGGAAGGAACTGGCAAATGATTTTGATTTGATTTACGTCCTTGACCTCGGCGGCAACGTGCGGAAGAACCCGAAACTCTCCGGCACGACCCACAACGTATTCGGCATACAAGTCGGCGTCAGTATCAATTTTTTTATCCGGTTGCCCAAGGAGAAGGACACGAAGCGGCAGGCCAAAATCTATTACCACGCTGTCGGCGGCGACTGGCGCAAGGAACAGAAATACGAGTTCCTTGACAGAACCGGCTCAGTGGCCGCCGTCAAATGGAAGAAGCTCAGACCCGACGAAAAGAGCAACTGGATCACCAACGACACCGACGAGGAATTTGGCAGCTTCATCCCTATCGGCAGCAAGGAGGCCAAAGCCAAGGGAGGAACTGCCCTCACCATCTTCAACACATACTCGCTTGGCGTCTCCACCAATCGTGACGCTGTCGTGTATGATTTCGACGCCGAACGGCTGGCAAAGCGCGTCGAGCAATTTGCCGAGGATTACAACGCCGAACTAAACCGCTGGAGAAAAAAGGGGCGGCCAAAAGACCTCGACGAGTTTCTGCAAACCGACAAAGTGAAGTGGAGTCGCGACCTGAAACTTCAGCTGGCAAGAGGAGTTGAAATCAGGTTTTCAGCAAGCGTGGATTCGTGACGTGGCCTACCGCCCATTTTCCAAGCTAAAACTCTACGCGGAGCACCCTGTCGTTGATCGCCCGGGGAAATTCAATGAGTCGTTTCCTTACCAAGCGGAACAATGTGGAAAACCGCTGATCTGCCTGTCAGACGTGGGCCTTCGGTCGCCGTTTAGCTGCCTTATGACTGACCACATCGCGCCGACTTGCATCTCTGCGCCAGCACTGACGGTTTTCAATGCTTCCCCCTCTTCACCTATTCCGGAGAATGGCAAAGATCGCCGGGACAACATCACACCCAAGGCGCTGACGCTGTTCCAGATTTTCTATGGTGACGACCACATCACCCGCGAAGAAATTTTCCACTATGTCTATGCGCTGCTGCATCATCCCTCCTATCGCACCCGCTTCGCTGAGAATTTTAAGCGCGAACTCCCTCGGATCCCCTTCGTTGGCGTCGTCGGGAGCAAGATAGACAATGCGGCGGCTTGTTGTTACACGGTCTCCACGGTTGAGACGATGCAGAAAGATGCCAAGCCTGTCCACGACCTCAAAGCCAGCGCCGAACTTTTTCACTCCTTTGTCGACGCGGGCAGAAAGCTCGCCAACTTACACCTGAATTACGAAACTGCCAAAGAGTTTCCGCTGGAGCGGCACGAAAACACAGATAACAGACTTGATTGGCGCGTTGAGGCGATGAAGTTGAGCAAGGATAAGACGACGCTGATCTACAACGATTTTCTGACGTTGAGCGGCATTCCCCCCGAGACCTATGACTACCGCCTTGGGAACCGCAGCGCACTGGAGTGGGTATTGACCAATACCGCGTCACTCGCGACGAGAAAGGCGAAATCGTCAGCGATCCCAACCGCTTCGACGACGAGCAGTACATCGTGCGGCTGGTGGGACAGGTCATCACCGTCAGCGTCGAGACCATGGAGATTATCAACAACTTGCCGCCCATCGAAGCGGCGCAAATCGCTAGATAGGGGTGATCGCGCCTGATTTCCTGTTGTTGGCCTGCCAGAGAGACGGCGCCGGCCAGGAGAGTGATGGCCAGCGTCCCTAGTTTTCCGCTCATGCGAGCCTCCGAGGCCGAGTAATGATACGCAAATCGCTTTAATCAAGTTCAATCTGCGTCCTCGGGGGAGGGGAGCGGGAACTTCCATGGTTCCAAGCCCGGAAGTATGCGTCATGGGGCGGCCAGGCGCGCTGATTCGGGATATACTTTTTGGCACCCGGCCTCACACTCTTGAGTCATCGTGGAGGCACTCCATGGCAAATCGACAGGGTCGGGTGGAGCTAAAGGGCAGCACACGGGCGGCATTGCCGGGCGGACAGGACACCGGACCGGCTGATCCGAATCAGCAAATCGAAGTAAGCGTCTTGCTGCGGCGCCGATCAAAGCCCGGCGAATTTCCACCGGCCGCGCAAATGGGCGCGCACCTTCCGCACGAACGAAAATATCTCACGCGAAAGGAATTTGCGCGGCTGCACGGCGCAGCGGCGGCGGATGTCAGGAAGATTCGCGCGTTTGCGGCGCAATACGGCTTGCAGGTTGTGAACGAGGATCGCGCAAGCCGGATGGTGAAACTCAGCGGCACGGTGCAGGCATTTAGCGAAGCGTTTGGCGTGGACTTGCGCTGCTACGAACACAGCGCGGGCGCGTACCGGTGCCGCGCGGGCAGCCTCACGATTCCCGCGGAGCTGGAGCTCATCGTTGAAGGCGTCTTCGGGCTGGACAACCGCCCGCAAGCCAAGGCGCATTTTCGGCTGCGCAAGGAAAAGCCGGGCGTTCACGCGCAAGCCGCTGCCGTTTCCTACTCGCCGCTGCAAGTCGCAAAAGCGTATGGGTTCCCCTCGGGCACAACGGGCGCCGGGCAGTGTATCGGAGTGATCGAGCTGGGAGGCGGCTATCGCGCCAGCGACCTCGATGCATTTTTTCGGAACCTTGGGGTGGCCATCCCGAAGGTTACGGCGGTTTCCGTGGACGGCGCGACAAATTCTCCGACGGGAGATCCAAGCGGAGCCGATGGCGAGGTCGAGCTGGATATTGAGGTGGCCGGAGCAATCGCGCCGGCGGCACAAATCGCCGCCTATTTCGCGCCCAATACGGACCAGGGATTCATCGACGCGGTGACCACGGCCGTGCATGACGCGAAGCTGAAGCCGACGGTCATTTCGATCAGTTGGGGCGGGCCGGAAGACTCCTGGACCGCGCAGTCACGCAACGCGCTGAATTCCGCGTGCCAGGATGCCGCAACGATGGGTGTCACCGTTCTCGCGGCTTCGGGTGATGACGGCGCGTCGGACGGAAGCACGAACGGAGCGCCTACCGTGGATTTTCCGGCGGCGAGTCCTTACGTGGTCGGATGTGGCGGCACGAAATTGACGATCGCAGGCTCCGCGATTGGCAGCGAGCAGGCATGGAACGAGCTTTCGGCGAATGAAGGAGCGACGGGCGGGGGAGTCAGCACAGTCTTTGCGCTCCCCAGCTACCAGCAGAGCGCCAATGTGCCGAAGGCGCCGAATGGTTTCGTGGGCCGCGGAGTGCCCGACGTGGCGGGGGATGCCGATCCGGCAACGGGCTACAACGTATTCGTAGATGGGCAGCAGACGGTGATTGGCGGCACAAGCGCGGTTGCTCCTTTGTGGGCCGGACTGTTGGCCCTCATCAACGAGTCACTGGGGACAAATGTGGGCTATGTCAATGCGTTGTTGTATTCGGCTAAAGTCGAGCCCGCGTTTCACGACGTCACTTCGGGAAGCAATGGAGATTATTCCGCGGGTAAAGGCTGGGACGCGTGCACGGGCCTCGGCAGCCCGAATGGAGCCGCGCTCATGGCTGCTTTGCGAGGCCAATAGGCGCGCTCACAGGAAAACGCAGCACCCTTCCGTTTTCCCCGCCGGGGGTCAATGTGGCGAGGCAAGCACGGCGACGCCGTAGACGGGTAGATCCACCGACGATTTGGAGCCGCCTTCAAGGACATCGCTCATCGGGCTCGGCAGGCTGATGGTTCTGCGGTTGCTTCGATAGATTGACGAGGATGTAGACCGGCCCGTGGGCCCCTCGCCGGACGGATACTTCCACACCGGCTGGAATATTGGGGAGAGGAGTGTCCACACCGCTGCTGGCGGCCATCCATTTGGCAGCATTCTCCATTGTTTTTGCGTCGAGCCACGCGCCGATGTAGGTGATGCGGCCCTTGCCGACTTTGCGCGTGATCGCAGCGGGCTGGCCATCGAGCCAACCATTGCTCTTGCCGTAACGCAGCAAAACTTCCGTGTCCTTGTCCTTTGCACTCAGGAGCTCGGCCCAGAAGGGCGATTCGCCAGTTCCCCACTGGCCTTCAACGGGGACAGGATTGATTAGCGCGTAATACTGTTCGACGCGACCGCCAAGGAGTTCGCCCAACGGACCCGGCTGACGATCCGGTTGCAAGCCGTTGTCTTCATCTTTCATGGCCGAGCGCTGCCCGAGAACCAAGTGGCCGCCAGAGCGGACGTATTCGGCGAGATTCCTTGCCGCCGCATCGGACAGAACGTTGAGGCCGGGAGCAACGACGAGTTTGTAGGAAGAAAGATTTGCGGTTGGCGGAAGGACGTCGATAGATTGCGCGAGCGGGTGGAGCGCGGCGTAGTAGCCGATTAATTCGACGTTCGGGTCGTAGTTCTTGTTGTGGCGCTGCCAGTTGATGGCCCAGCGGCTATCGTAAGAATGGAGAATAGCGACTTGGGATTTCACGGAGGTGCCCGCCAGAACGGGACCCGCTTTTGCGAATTCCTTGCCGAGTTGCGCGACCTCCCCATAGAGCGGAACGGGAGTGCCATCGGCGCCTAGGAGCGTGCCGTGATACTCCTCCTGGCCATTCAGGGCGCTGCGCCACTGCCAATAGCTGACGGTGTCCGCACCGTGGCCAACGGCGTGCCAGGCCATGGCGCGGACTTCCCCTTTGTCGAGAGAGTTGTTGATGCCCGTCCAATTCACGGAGCCGGGCTGCGTTTCCATCACCCAGAAATTCTTTTGCTTGAAGCCGCGAGTCAGGTCGTGGGCGAAGCCGTTCTTCGCGGGATCGAGGTGCCCCTCACCCACGTAGTCGTCCCAGGCGGCGAGATCGAGGTCCTGTGTCACGGTGTAGTGATCGTAGCCATCGAACCAGCCCATGGTGTTGGTGGTGACGAATTTGGCCGGGTCAGAATTGGCGCGCAGGACTTCGAGTTGATTTTTCTGGTAGCCGCGCCAGGTATCGCTGACGAAGCGCATCCAGCTTAGCAGCAGGCCGGGATTGCCGTAGCCGACCTGGATGGGGATCTGGTCCCAAGAGGTGTAACTCTCGCTCCAGTAGGAGGTGGTCCAGCGAGTGTTGAGATTATCCAGCGTGGCGTAACGGGCCTTGAGCCACTGCTGAAATTGCGCCTTCGTTTCTGGATCGTAGGAAGCCATCTCATATTCGTTGTCAATTTGCCAGCCAAGGACATAGGGATTGTGGCCGAAGCGCTTCGCTAGTTGCTCGGCGATCTTGCGGGCCAGTTCGCGATATTTCGGATTGGCAAAGTTGTACTGCTCCCGGTTACCGTGCTGGTCGCGGCGCCCGTCCTCGCCCATGCGGAGAGTTTCCGGATATTTTTGCGTAAGCCAGGCGGGCGGAGCGGCCGTGGGCGTGCCGATGACGGTGTAGATGTTGTGCCTGGCGGCGGCAGCGATCGCGCGGTCGAGCCAATCGAAGTCGTACTTGCCTTCTTCGGGTTCCATGCGGCTCCAGGCAAATTCGGCAACGCGAACCATGTGCACGCCCGATTGCTGCATGAGGGCGAGATCGGCGTCCCAACGCGATTCCGGCCACTGTTCGGGATACCAGGCGGTGCCAAGAAGAAGAGGCGGCGGTGGAGGAAGGGCTGACTGAGCAGGAGTGAAGAGCGGGACTGACAAAAGAAATAGCAAAAAGAGAACGGCCGTTGAGATGCAAACAGTGCAATGACGCGTGGAATGATTCACGATGGTTCCTCCGAAGCAAGAAAAGAGCTCAACTTGCTTGCCCTGAAAAGCGGGCTGCGCAGACCGGGAGCATAGGCTGAGTCTAGCAAAAGTGATTGGAGTATCAGTAGGAGCGTCGATAAAATAAAATGATGGCTCCAAACAGAGCGCGACCTAAAAGCATCGCCGAGTACATCAATGCCGCACCCAAAGAGGCGCGGAAGAAACTGCGTGAGATACGCGCCTGTATTCGCAAATCCGCACCCGGGGCCAAGGAAGGCCTGAAGTGGGGGATGCCCGCCTTTTCCTACCGAAGGATATTGGTCACGTTTGCCGCGTTCAAACATCACATCGGCTTCTATCCCACGCCGTCAGCAGTGAGAGCGTTCGCGAATGATCTTCGGAAATTTGCCACGGCTAAAGGATCGATCCAGTTTCCGCTGGACAAGCCGCTACCGCTGCCTCTGATCCGCAAGATCACCGCGTTTCGCGTTCGAGAGAGTGTCGAGCAGGACAAGAAATGGAGAACGTGACGGAAAACTATTCCTGAAACCCCTAAAGGCAACACTGATAGAATTCACAGCAAGCGATCGGACACCCACCATGAACCAGAACAGAATCCTTCTTCCATTACGTTGGAGTGGCAGTGCAGTGCTCACCGGCTTGATCTCACGGGCGGGGCACCGCGTGGGCGACCACGCGCACAGGAATCCGCTTAAACTCAGCATCATGCCAGGACGCGCACCGGCCGCAGCCTTCAGTGTAGCTCTATTCGCGCTAAGTTTATGGGCGTCTCTCGCCTCCGCGCAGGCTCCCCGCCAGCCGTGGACGAACACGCGGCTCTCGCCCGACGAGCGAGCCGACCTGGTCGTGAAGCAGATGACGCTGGATGAGAAAATTCAGCTTGTCCACGGAAGCATGGCGATGTTTGGGCCGAAAATCCCAGGAGCACTCGGGGGCGACGGCTTTGTCCCCGGAATTCCTCGCTTGGGAATCCCGGACCTCAATCTGATCGGCGCGGGCGTTGGCGTTACCAACCTCGGCAAACGCGCGCAGGGCACGGCCACGGCACTGCCTGCATCGCTGGCCGAAACTGCAACCTGGGATACGAAGCTGGGGTATGAATTCGGTGCGGTCATTGGCCGGGAGACGCGCGCCCAGGGCTTTAACGTTTCGCTGGGCGGCGGCAACGACATCATGCGCGAGCCGCGCAATGGACGCAATTTCGAGTACCACGGCGAAGATCCGGTCCTGGCGGGGGAAATCATTGGGCAGGAATTGAAGGCCATTCAGGACCAGGGCGTCATAGCTGATATCAAGCACTACGCCGTCAACTGCCAGGAAACGGATCGCTTCGGAGTCAGCTCGAATCTCGACAAACGTTCTCTGCGCGAGCTCGACCTGCTGGCGTTTGAAATTGGCATCCGCGACTCCGGGGTTGGCACGGTGATGTGCGCCTACAACCGCGTCAATGGGGAATACTCCTGCGAGAACGACTACCTATTGAACCAGGTGCTCAAGAAGGATTGGGGCTTCAAAGGCTGGGTGATGTCAGACTGGGGCGCCACGCACAGCACCGTCAAGGCTGCAACAGCGGGACTGGACCAGGAATTTTACGAGAACAAGTACTTTTCCGTGCCGCTTCAGAAAGCTGTACAGAACGGCGAAGTACCCCTGTCGCGGCTTGACGACATGGTTCATCGGATCCTGCGCACCATGTTTGCATTCGGCGTGATTGACCATCCTCCCGTAATCAAGCCCATCGACGCCGAGGCTGGCGCGGCAGTGGCGCAACGCGTGGAGGAACAAGGCGCGGTTCTCTTGAAGAACGCGGCAAATCTATTGCCGCTGAAAGCGTCGAGTCTTCATTCGGTCGCGGTCATCGGATCGCACGCCGACGCGGGCGTGCTCTCGGGCGGCGGTTCGGCCCAGGTGGAACCCATGGGCGGAAATGCGGTTCTTCCCAAGGAAATACCTCCCGGACCTGCCGGTTTCCTGGCGGTGTGGGTATGGGACCCTTCTTCACCTCTGCGCGCCATCCGTGCCAAGGTCCCGAATGCCAAGGTCGACTACGACGACGGGACGGATTCCGCAGCCGCCGCCAGCCTGGCACGTGGCTCCGACGTCGCAATCGTATTCGTCCATCAACACACTCACGAAGGCGCCGACTTGCCGAATCTTTCGCTGCCGGACAATCAGGACGACTTGGTCAGGCAAGTAGCGGCCGCGAATGCTCACACCGTCGTCGTGCTGGAGAACGGCGACCCCGTGCTGATGCCCTGGCTGGACAGCGTGAAGTCCGTCTTGGAATCCTGGTATCCCGGCCAACGCGGCGGCGAAGCCATCGCCAATATTCTTTTCGGCGACGTGAACCCTTCCGGGAAGTTGCCGATTTCTTTCCCCAAGAGCGAGACCGATCTGCCGCATTTGACCATCCCCGCTCCGCCTCCATCGAACCAGCCGCCGAACTCCGAGCTGTCGCCAACGCAAGCCTTCATCGACGCCAACTATACCGAGGGATTGAAGGTCGGTTATCGCTGGTATGACGCCGAGAACAAGGAACCGCTTTTTCCATTTGGGTTCGGACTCTCGTACACCACCTTTTCCTATTCTCAACTGAAAGTGGCATCAGGGAAGTCAGTGGAAGTGAGCTTCACGGTCAAGAACGACGGTTCGCGTGCCGGAGCAGAGGTGGGGCAGGTCTATCTCGGCCTGCCCGCCGGCGCGGGTGAACCGCCAAAGCGCTTGGTGGCGTGGGAAAAGGTGCAGCTAGCGCCGGGGCAAAGTCGCACGGTGACTCTTTCGATCGAGCCGCAATTCATGTCCGTGTTCAACGTCGAGAAGGACTCGTGGGAACTCCTTCCCGGCGATTATCTTGTTTTTGTGGGCGGATCCTCCCGGGACACGCCGCTGACCGCGCCATTGCACATTCCCCTGCACAGCCGGTGAAGTTCGTTGAAAGGCCGACACTGGTTCCCGACTCTATTGAATGAGATTCTCCGCTTTCGATCGCCCTCGGAGCTTCGCAAGTGGCTGGCAGCGAATCATCACCAATCAGAGGGGATCTGGCTGCGCATTTTCAAAAAGGACGCGGGAGAACCCTCGGTCAGCTATGCGGAAGCGCTGGATGAGGCGCTGTGTTTTGGATGGATCGACGGCCAAAGGAAGCGCCATGACGAGTCTTCGTGGCTGCTGCGTTTCACCCGAAGGCGCGCCAGGAGCAACTGGTCCAAGATCAACACGCAACACGCGGAAAGGCTGATACAGGCGGGCCGGATGAAGGCGGCGGGCCAAGCCGCAATCGATGCCGCGAAGAAGGATGGGCGTTGGGCAACCGCCTACGATTCCCAAAGCAACGCAATCTTTCCCGATGATTTTCTGGCGGCATTGCGAATAAACAAGAAAGCCAAGGCTTCATTCGAGTCGCTGAGCAAAGCGAACCGCTATGCGATTGCTTACCGGCTGCAAACGGCCAAAAAGCCGGAAACGAAGCAGAAGCGCATGGGAATGATTCTGGCGATGCTGGGCAGAGGCGAGGCGTTTCACTAGCTGCGCTTGAGATCCAGCGAGCGGAACCTGCTTACCCGTCGGAACAAGCGAATTGGTGTGTCTATTTGTTCGGCTGGCTATCCGGCCTGGGAGTGGCGGACCAACTCCTGGATAGCCACATCATCGGAAACTGACCAATTACCTACGGGACGGGGTGCTGGAGTTGTGGAAAGCGGGCATGAGGAATGGAAGGCCGCAGACAACCGAGTGCGCGAAGTGGGCTTATCGAATGAGGGAAAAATGGGAGAATGAGGTCCACAGGTGGCACAAAACAGTGTCAAATGGCGTCGTGGGACAAGAAGCGGCGGAAACGCTATTTGTAGATTGAGTACGGGGTAGCGGCGTGGCGCCCGCACGCGCAAATGACTGTGTTAAATTGCGAAATTGGAGCAATGGCGGGACGGACTCCAGTGACAACGCAAACCCCCATCGAGCCACGGCGACCGACGTCGGCCCCTATGCAGCAGCAGGGGCCGAAGATTCATCGCGTGGAGGTGTATTGGCACGCGGTAACGTATAAGACCGTCGCCATCTACCTGCTGCTGTTGTTTGTGATCGTCATCGCGGGCATGTACGTCGCCATGCCGGACTGGACGACCATTGTAACGACGAAAATCAACAAAGCGATTGGCCACGTGGACAACGACCCGCTGACGATCACGCAGACGCAAGCGAAGTTCGTGAACCTGGACGGCCGGGTGCAGGTAAAGAAGGTGAATTCGGTGACCTGGGCGGAGGCGGACTATCACACCGCGCTGGACAAAGGCGACTTGGTCCAGACGGGCTCGGACGGCGCGGCGCGCATCACGTTTGCGGACGGCACCGAGTACACGGTGAAGGCGGAGACGCTGGTCACGGTGGAAGAGAACAACGTAACCAAAGATCGCGCGAACACCGCGGTGCGCATCAGCACGGGCGAAGTGAACCTAGCCACGCCGACGTGGTCTTCGCGCGACTCGCAGGCGGCCATCAGCGTGGAAGATGCCACGGCGTACGTGCAGCAGAACAGCCGGGCAACGGTAAAGAACGATCCCAACAAGAACGAGCACGAAATCGTGGTGGCCACGGGCGGGGCGGAAGTGCAGCGGGGAGAACAAAAGATCGAGCTGACGCAGTATGAGAAAGTGAGCTTCGCGAACGGAGGGCCGACGCAGAAATCGAATGTGCTGGCGCCGCCGGGACTGGTAGCGCCGCTGAACCTGGCGCCGATCATTGCGGAGATTCCGAAGACAGCGCAAATCCGGTTTGAGTGGCAGCAGGTGGCGGACGCGGTAGGGTACACGCTGCGCATCAGCCCGACGACGATGTTCACGAAGATGGTGAAGGAAGTGCCGGTGCGGGGGACGAGCGTGGAAGTGAGCGGGCTGGAATCCGGCGACTATTTCTGGAACGTGACGGCATCCGACGCCAAGAAGCAGACCAGCGAATGCAGCGAAACTTTCAAGTTCACGCTGGTGGCCCAGGGCAAGACGCAGGAAATGCTGCTGGACATCCAGAGCACGCAGATTCACGGGCGCGTCGCCGAACTGATCGGCAAGACGGAGCCGGGCGCGGCGCTGATCATCAACGGCCAGGCGGTGGCGAATATTTCGCCCGACGGAAATTTCCGCCATTTCACGGAGCCGCTGGAACCCGGCCAGCACACCATCGTGGTGATCGGGTCCAACCGGCGCGGGGGAACGGCAAAACAACAGGTTTCCATCGTAGTGCCGAAGTGAATTGGGGGAACGGCGGGTTGCGCTTTTGCGTGCAGCACCGAATCCGGCGACAATGGTACGTCGCATGGATTGGGGCGGATACGCAGAGATCCTACCTGGCAGGGTCCTCTCCGCGGGGGGAAAGCAGTAATGACTAAGAATGGATGGAACCTGAGGTCGGTGTTCAGCCTGTTTTCATCCGACCTGGCGATCGATCTGGGGACGGCGAACACGCTGGTGTTCGCGCACGGCAAAGGGATTGTGGTGAACGAACCGTCGATCGTGGCGATCAACAAAGCGACGGGAGAAGTGGTGGCGGTGGGGCGCGAAGCGAAAGACATGCTGGGGCGCACGCCGGGAAACGTTGTGGCCATCAAGCCGATGAAGGACGGAGTGATCGCGGATTTCAAGGTCACGGAAAAGATGCTGACGTACTTCATCCAGAAGGCGCACAACCGGCGGGTGCTGGTGCACCCGCGCATCGTCATCGGGGTGCCGAGCGAAATTACGCCGGTGGAAAAGCGGGCGGTGCAAGACTCCGCATACCGGGCCCGCGCCAGCGAAGTTTATCTGGTGGAACAGGCCATGGCCGCGGCCATCGGCGCGGGTCTGCCGATCGAGGAGCCCAGCGGAAACATGGTGGTGGATATCGGCGGCGGCACCACGGACATCGCGGTGATTTCCATGAGCGGGATCGTGTACTCGCGGTCGGTGCGCGTGGCGGGCAACGAGATGGACGAAGCCGTAATGCAGTATTTGAAGCGCAAGTACAACCTGCTGGTAGGCGAGCGCACGGCGGAACAGATCAAGATGGAGATTGGCTCGGCGTACCCGTTGGAGAAGCCGCTGACGATGGAAGTGAAAGGGCGCAACCTGATTGAGGGGGTGCCGCGCACGGTGACGATTGACGACAGCGAAATCCGCGAAGCGCTGAGCGAATGCGTGGCCACGATTTTGAATGCCGTGCGCGTGGCGCTGGAACGCACGCCGCCGGAACTTTCCGCGGACATCAGCGATCGCGGCATCGTGCTGACGGGCGGCGGCGCGCTGCTGAAGAATCTGGACAAGCGCATCCGCGAGGAGACCGGCTTGCCGGTTTCGATTGCCGATGATCCGCTGGCGTCGGTGGTGCTGGGCACGGGCAAGATGCTGAGCGATTTCAAGCTGCTGCGCATGGTGTGCATTGACTGAGGCAGTTTAAGGTTTTCAGTCATAAGTTTTAAGTGAAGAGTTTCGGACCGTACGTTCCCAGCCTGAAGTTTACGGAAAACGCTCGGACATGGTTGCAATTCCTTCAAGACATAAATCGCTGGCGCTGCTGGCGGGCGTGCTGCTTGCGCAGACCCTGATGCTGGCGGTGCAGATCAAACGCGATTCGCGCGGGCGGCTGATCCGCGTGTGGGCGGTATCCACGGTGACGCCGTTCGAGCGCGCAGGGGCCTGGAGCGTCGGGAGAGTGCGCGGCGTGTGGCACCACTATTTTGCGCTACAAGGCACTTCGCGGGAGAACGAAGCGCTGCGGACGGAGAACGACGCGCTGAAGCTGTCCATCTCGCAACTGCAGAGCAGAGCGGCGGAAGCGGACCGGCTGGGCGCGCTGCTGAACTTCAAGACTTCCAATGAAAAAGTGGCGATGGTGGGCGCACGGGTGATTGGCGCGAGCGCGGGAACGGCGAGCCGCACCATTGAAATCGACCGCGGCGAACGCAACGGCATTCGCCGCAATCAGCCGGTGATCACGCCGGACGGCGCGGTGGGCAAGGTGATCGAGGCATACCGCGATTCGGCGCAGGTCCTGCTGTTGACGGACAGGGACAGCGGGATCGGTGCGATGCTGGTGAGTTCCCGGATCCAGAGCCCGGTGGGCGGCACGGGCGAGCCCATGCTGACGATGAAGTACGTGGCCACCGAGGAGACGGTGAACGTGGGCGAGAAGATCGTGACCAGCGGCATGGACAGAATTTTTCCGCGCGACGTGCCGGTGGGAACGATCGTGGAAGTGAAACCGGGCACCACGTTCAAGCAGATTCGCGTGAGGCCCGCGGCGAACCTCGACCGGCTCGAAGAAGTGTTTGTGCTGCTGACGCAGGAACCGCTGGAATTCCAGAAAGAGGCGGAAGCGCGGAGTACGCCAGCGCCGAGTGCGCCCGCGGAGACTCCCGCGACGGCGCCGCCAGCGGCGGTGAAACCATGAACGACGCGTTTGAACTGCGCAGCGGCGACACGCATATCGAGGTGCACAAGTTTTTTCCCGGCGCGATTGCCGGAGTGACCTTACTGGCGCTGACGCTGCAAGCGGCGTTTCCGGTGTATGTCCACAGACTGGATTTCCTGGACCTGCCGCTGTTGATTACGATTTATTTCGGACTGAGCCGGCGAAATCCTTCCACGGGTTTGCTGCTCGGCACGACGATTGGATTGCTGCAGGATAGTTTGAGCGGACCGACCGTGCCGCTGGGACTCTACGGCATTGCGAAAACGGTGGTAGGTTTTCTGGCGTCGTCGATTGGGGCGCGCTTGGATACCGAGCATCCGCTGGCGCGGTTTGCGCTGACGGCTGGGTTTTTTGTGCTGCATCAAGCGGTGATGGTTCTGACGCGGCGTTTGCTGCTGGCGCAGCCGGAGGCGTGGTTTAACCTGCACCTGGTGGTTGCCGCGGCGTTGAATGCGGTGGTTGGCGTGCCGCTGTTTCTGCTGCTGGACCGATTGCGACGCTCGTCTTGAAGCCGTATCCTCAAACCTAAACCAACTCGAATTCCAAATCAGCACCAAGCAGGAGAAGAATGGTAGGGTTCCCACCACAAAACAGCGGGCCCTGCGCTGTATGGGCAGGAAAAGCGCCCGCCTCAGAAGGCGGCCGCTACAACGACAAGAACAGACCCAAGAGAAAAGCAGATTCATCGCACAAGAACCGTGCGCTGGAGAAGAGTGCCTCGCTGCGCTCGGAATGAAAAATGTGTTTACGCCTTGCCAAGCTAGGGTCGAGCGGTGCTCGACCCCTACCAAGACAGACTTAGAGAGTGGCCGCAGAGTTCGACTCAGTGGGCGAGGAGGAACTGCTTGAAGGCGTCGTAGTTGGTGGTCATGGGGAGAGAGAGCTTGGGGCGATTGAGGTATTCGGCCAAGCGGGAGGGGAGTGGCGGAGCGATGCCGATACCCTTCTGGACGATTTCGGCGAATTTGGCGGGATGCGCGGTGGCCAGCACGAGGCCCTGCGACGGCTCGGGATGTGCCTTGCGATAGGCTTCCCAGGCGTGGATGCCCACCGCGGTGTGTGGGTCGCTGATATAGCGGAAACGGTCCCAGACGTTGTGCATCTGCTGCAGCGTCTCTTCGTCGGTGACGCTCTGCCCCCAAATTTCCTTGCGGACATTTTCGAGGCGGTTGCGGCACAAATCGAGCAAGCGCGGAAAATTGTTCGGGTTGCCCACGTCCATGGCGTTTGAATAGGTGGCAACCGCCTCATTCGGCCGGTATTCCCCGCTCAGCAGATAGCGCGGCACCGCGTCGTTGGCGTTCGTGGCCGCAATGAACCGCGATACCGGCAGCCCCAGGCGTTTCGCGAACAGCCCAGCGGTGAGATTGCCGAAATTGCCGCTGGGCACGGACACAATCAGCGGCACGGAAGCCACCGGTAACTGGCGGTAGGCGGCGACGTGATAGAACATCTGCGGCAGCAGGCGCGCGACGTTGATGGAATTGGCGGAAGTGAGGAAGGCGCGGTGGTTCAGCGCTTCGTCGGAGAAGGCCTGCTTCACCAGGCGCTGGCAATCGTCAAAGGTGCCGGAGACTTCCAGCGCGGTGATATTTTCGCCAAGCGTGGTGAACTGTTTTTCCTGAGCTTCGCTGATGCGCTTCGAAGGATAGAGAATCACCACGCGGATGCCGGGCACGCGAAGAAAACCGTGGGCGACGGCGCTGCCGGTGTCGCCGGAAGTGGCGACGAGCACGGTGAGCTGCCGCTCTTCGCCGCGCACGAAGTATCCCATTAAGCGGGCCATGAAGCGCGCACCGAAATCCTTGAAGGCCAGCGTGGGGCCGTGAAACAGCTCGAGGATATGCAGTGCCGGAGAAAGCGAGACGAGCTTCACCGGGAAATTGATGGCTTCGGCGACGATCTGCCAAAGCACTTCCTCGGGCACATCCGGCGTAGCGAATGGGCGCACCACGCGAAAGCAAACTTCCGTGAAAGGCAGGCGGCGGAATTCCTCGAGCTCTTCGGGGGTGTGGCGCGCGATCTCCACGGGCAGGTAAAGGCCGCCATCGGGCGCAAGGCCGCGGAGGGTCGCGCCTCTTAACGAAGTGAGCGGCGCTTTACCGGAGGTGCTGCGGTATCTCATCGGCGTTTCGTCTGGATCTAACTATTTCCGGTGCGCAAACTGTTCCCTGATTTTTTCCAAAAACCGTTCACCGGCTGATGCCGTGGCGTCTTGGGATGCGAGCGACAATTCCCGCAAGCCAGCCACGGGCACGGTGCAGTGCGCCAGCGCTTCGTAGCTTTGGCGGCGCGCGGCGATCAGCGCCGGGTAGCAACGCGCCACCGTTTCGCGCGGTGTTTCACCGGGTCTCGCTTGAAACGCTCCGCGCCACAAAACGGGTTTGGGATCTTCCAGGTAGCGCCGGATCAAAAGCTGCTGCTCGTCCGCGGAAGCCGCGAGATACACAATGGCCATGTGCCGGCGCAGCCTGTGCAACAAATGGTTGCCGCAGTGAATCACGCTCCCGGTCGTATCTAGAATCAATTCGTTGTGCGGATTCTTTTCCAGGCCGGTAAGGACTTCGTCGAGAGTCGCGGTCTCCTCCGCCAGGTACTGCGCCTCGCGTTCGGCATAGGTAGAGCGGTCCGGCCAGCCCATCCACGCGGCCACGCCGTTGATCCCGCTGAATCCTTCCGCCTGAAGGACGGAAGCAAGGCGCGCTTCGATCTGATCGTCGCAGGAAATCGCGGGAAATCCGACAGAAGCAAGCCGTTTGGTCCAATAGGATTTGCCCGCGCCAGACATTCCAATGAGCGCGAGCCGCAGCGGCTTATCTGAAAGAGAGGCCATGGAGAACTAAGAATTGTAGTTGATTCGGCGGGAAGGACGAAACGGCAAAGTCTCCGAGTGAAGCACTTCCTACCCGAAGATCGTCGAGGAGGATTGAGCGGGCGACACAGGGGGCATGGGTGCGCGTCACACCAGTTAGGGTCAGGAGCCATGCCCGGGGGAGTGGCACGGGTCATCTCCCCGGCCGCCATAGGCCGTTGTATGACCCGCTACCTGCCCTTTGGGACGGGTTGCGCCCCCGGTGGGCAAGTGCTACTTTTGGTTAGACTTCCGAAAGATGGCGGTATTGGAAGCCGCGCTGCGATGGGAGAGCTTGGTCGAGTCATCGGAGGCCGTGGGGGCCTCGTTGAACGGACAATTCGAGCTTCTTCGCTGCAAATAGAGAGATTGCGCGAGCGGGCACCGCTCAGCCCTGAAGAAAAGAGCGCTCGCGCGCAGGTTCTTCGTGTCGTACTGGTTTCGCAACGACAATCGACTGCCGCAGGAACGTCTGGCGGCTGCTTCCTACGTGATCGTGGGCATGATCACATTGCTGCTCCTCGGCTTCTGGAAGCTCCAGGTCATCGATTCCGATAAGTATGGCCAACTGGCGGAGCGCAACCGGGTGCGCTCGATCCCCATTATTGCACCACGGGGACGCATGCTGGACCGCGATGGGCGCGTGCTGGTGGACAATTATCCCTCGTTCAGCGTGCTGTTGCTGCGCGACGATAGCGCAGCCGTGGACAAGAATCTTCCCGCAATTGCCGACGGGCTGGGTTTGTCGCTGGATGATTTGAAGGAGCAGTTGAACAACACCGTAAACCTGCCGAAATTCCAGCCGATTGTGATCAAGCCGGAGGCGACGCCGGCGGACGTGGCGTTCATTGAATCGCACCGCGCGGATGTTCCGTTGCTGGAAATGTTGATGGTGCACCGGCGAAGGTACCTGCCGGGCGGATTTATGTCGCACGCCAGCGGTTATGTGGGGGAAGTGAGCGAGCAACAAATCGAGGCCAGCAACGGGAAATTTCGCCCCGGGGACGTTGCGGGAAAGAGCGGACTGGAGCGGGAATACAACGATCTGCTGGTGGGCACGGACGGGATGCGGCGCGTGATTGTGAACAGCGTCGGGAAAGAAATGGGCCACCTGGAGCAGCAGGAGGCGATACCGGGAAAACAGATCCAGTTGACGATCGATTACGACCTGCAGCAAGTTGCGGAAGAAGATATGGCGGGGAGGAAGGGGGCGGTGGTGGCGCTGGATCCGCGAACGGGAGAAGTGCTGGCGTTTGTGAGCCGGCCGGCGCCGGACCCGAACGATTTTGCGGTGCGCATATCGAAAGAAGAATGGCAAAACTTGAATCAGGATCCAGATCATCCGCTGATGAACCGGGTGACGCAGGCGCAATTGGCGCCGGGATCGGTATTCAAGATCGTGATGGCCACGGCGATGTTGGAATCGAAGGTACCGGCGGAGAACTTCACGGCGTTTTGCCCGGGGTCGGCGACATTTTATGGGCGGCAATTCAAATGTTGGGTGTACGGCAAAGGGGGCCATGGAGTAGTGAATCTCCACGCCGCCATTGTGCATTCCTGCGACGTGTTTTTTTACAACGTGGGCATGCGCATGGGGATCGATCGGATTTCGAAATACGCGAAGATGGTGGGGCTGGGATCAAAAACGGGGATTGATTTGCCTTCCGAAGAGCCCGGGCTGGTGCCCTCGGAGGAGTGGGTGCAGCGGGTATTTCATCACAAGTGGTATCCCGGATCGACAATTTCGGTGGCTATCGGGCAGGGCTCTGTCACCGTGACTCCGCTGCAAATAGCCTACGCGATCGGCGGCATCGCCTCGGGCGGAGTGTTCAAACAACCTCATTTGCTGAAGGATGCGGCGCACGTGGGTGAAATGCGCGTGGATTTGGCTGAGGACACCGTCGAGCAAGTCACAGAGGGGATGTATGGGGTAGTCAACGAAGGAGGCACGGGGGGCGCCATCAAATTGCAAGGCATTGAATTTTGCGGGAAGTCCGGAAGCGCGCAAATCATGAGCAACACGGAAAGAAGCCGCCTCGGGAAAGGCTTGAGCCAGAACAAGGACAATGCCTGGTTCGTAGGCTACGCTCCGAGAAGGAATCCCGAGATTGTAGTGAGCGTGCTGGTGGAAGGAGGCGAGCATGGAGCGCAGATCTCCGGTCCGATCGTCCGCGATGTCGTTAAGGCCTACTACGACAAAAAGAACAAGAAGACGCAGGGGCAAGTGACAGCGGGAAATCAGTCACCGCAGCTGAAAAAGAATGAAGCAAGCCCGGCGACAGAAGCTCCGAAGGCAGTGTCGAAGCCGGAAGAAACGGCAGCGGTGGTGCCGGCAAGCGAGAAGAAGAAGGTGCGGCCGGAGTGAAGGATTGAAGTTCTGCGGGATACAAGGCTGTTCGAGGTTATTTCTAAGATCCTGGAGGGATGCATCGCAAAAAGACTTGCGATGCAAAACCGTACCTCGCTCCGCCCCCCTCAGGCGGGTTCGGAATGACGGGTTGTGTCGTGGGTAGGGAACAAAGGCGCCCGCCGCAGACGGCGGCTGCTCCACAGACGCAGCGGCCATGAGTGGAAAAAGTTCGGCAAGTTGTGAGGTAAGGAAAAGATGAAGGATGCACCGGGAACACGAGATTACGATTGGTGGCTGGTGGCCATCCTGGCGGCGATCTGCGCGCTGGGCGTGATCGAGATTTATTCGGCGACACACGGCAGCGCGCTGGCGGGGATGCACATGAAACAGATCCGCTGGCTAGTGGTGGGAGTGGTGCTGATGTTCGCGTTGTCGCGAGTGGACTATCACGTGATCATGGACCAGGCGCCCATTTTGTACGCTATTGGAATTGTGGCGTTATTGGCGGTTTTATTGGTGGGTCACACGCGGTTTGGGGCCAAACGGTGGATTCCCATCATGGGGGAATTTCTCCAGGTGTCAGAATTGGTCAAATTGATTATAATCATAGTGTTGGCGCGCTTCTTCGCGGAGGTGCGCACGGATGAGCTCTCGCTGCAGGATTTGATCAAAGCAGGGTTACTGGTTGGTTTGCCGTTGGTGTTGATTTTGAAGCAGCCCGATTTGGGCACCGCACTCGTGCTGATACCCATGTTGGTCGTCGGCGCATTTCTGGCGGGGCTGCAATGGAAACACGCCGCGGCTATCGTATTAGTAGGCGTCTTGATGCTACCCGCCGGGTGGCATTTCATGAAGCCGTACCAGAAGGAAAGGGTTACATCGTTCTTGCATCCCGAAGAAGACGCGAAAGGCTCCGGCTATCAGGTCCTGCAATCGAAGATCGCCGTGGGCTCTGGCGGTTTCTGGGGGAAAGGTTTCGGCAACGGCAGCCAGAATCAACTTGGGTACATTCCGGTCCGGTACTCCGACTTCATCATGTCGGCGTGGGCGGAAGAACAGGGATTCAAAGGCGTGCTGCTTGCTTTGGGGCTGTACATGGCGTTGTTGTTGCGTTTAGTGCAGAACGCCCAGCGGGCGAAGGACCGCGCGGGAATGTTTCTGGTCATGGGCGTGGCAGCGGCGCTGGGGTTTCACGTTTTGGTGAATGTGGCTATGGTCATCGGGGCAATGCCGGTAACGGGCATCCCTTTGCCGCTGATGTCCTACGGAGGTTCCGCCACGTTGTTTGTATTCCTGGCGATTGGCCTGGTAATGAATGTCCGGCTGCGCCGATTCGTTAACTAAGTCATAGCCAGTCCCGAGCGCAACATTTCAGTTCAGGGAGGTTGCGCCGGTTCCGCGGCCCCGATTGAAGCCGGGGTTGCTAATCAAGAAGGAATCTGAAGAGTGAGGACAGCATCGTCCGCCGTTACCCCGGGAAGCTTCCGGCAACGGCCTTGCCTCGTTAGCAGAAGGACAAAGAAGTACGTGGGCCGAATTGCGGCCCTTCCCTCCGGCTACGAACGCCATGCCGCAACAGAAGGATTTGTGTGGCCAGCGTGTTCCGGTCTGAACCGGAACGGCGCCCTGCCTTGGACCCCCGATCAAGAGGTTCCAGCGGCGATGCATCTTAAGGAGTTTTCATGTCGAAAGAATTGGTTATATCGGCGGGCTCGCACGAGCGACGCGTCGCCATTTTGGAAGAAGGACAGCTAGTCGAGATCTACATTGAGCGCGAGAAAGAGTTCGCGCTTGTCGGCAGCATCTACAAAGGAAAAGTCACGCGCGTTCTGCCGGGCATGCAATCGGCATTCGTGGATATCGGCCTGGATGGCGACGCGTTCCTGTACGTCAGCGACGTTTTCGAAAACCTCGAGGACTACGATCACGGGCAGCCTCAAGGAGATGCGCCCGCGCCCGCGCTGGCGGCTCAGGGTGGACCGGCCATCGAAGTTCTGCCGGGGGAAACGCTGGCGGCAGCAGGTGTGCACGAAGAGGTGCGCCTGGATGAAGAGACGGAAGACCGCGGAAGCCCCGAGGAGCGGGAAGACCGCGAAGAGTATCGTGGTCACGAGCCGGAGCGCTCCGCTGAACCTGGCAACGCGAGCGATGCGCCGCGCGGCGAAGAGCCCGGCGGGGACTCGGGAATTTCCGAGATAGAAGAGCGCCAGCCAGATTCTAACGCTTCCGCTCCACAGAATTTTGCCCCCTCCTACAATCCCACGCGGAATTATCCGCCGCGCCTCGGAAACGATCGCGGGCCGGGTCAGGACCGTGGCGGTGATCGCGGAGACCGTGGCGACCGCGGACGCGGGCGGGGAGGGCGCTGGGGACGCCGGCGCGGCGGAAGCGGGGATCGCGATCGTGGCGGACGCCACCAGGGCCAGAGCGGACGCAATCTGCCTCCCTCGAAATTCGCTTCGCCGCAGGGCGAACGCGATTCGCGTGGCTATGACAATCGGCGCCCTGGTGGTGATCGCGGCCCGAGCGCTCCAGTCGAACGGAGGGAAGACGACATCGTGCTGCCGGGCGAATCGCTCGCCAAGTATCGCGGGCGTCCGGTGCCACCGCCGGTCGAGCCGCTGGGAGACCACGAGCCCGAGGAGCGTCAGCCAGATTTCGAAGAGAAGCCCGCGCGCCCAGCAGTCGGCATGCAGCCGAACTCCGGAGTGCCGCGGCGTTTCTCAGGAAGCTTGCCGCATTGGGTACTAGCGGACACCGAATTGGAAGGTGAGGCGGCTGCCGGCGCTGAAACACGGCCGGAAGAAACTCCCGCTGCGGGCGATTCAGCCACGCATGAGACGGCGCGCGCGGAAGAACTCCACGAAGAACATCACGAGGAAGCTCACGCCGAGGCGCACCACAACGGAACCTCCGGCCTCAGCGAGGAGGAACTCTCCGAACTCGCTTCGCGGCTGGTCGAGGCCAAGCATGAAGAGACCCAGGCGCGGGCCGAAGCGGATTCCCATGTGGGCGGCCCGGTCTTTGAAGAAGAAGGCGAAGGGTCCCACGAGGAACACCACGAGGATTCTCACGTGGAAACTCACGAAGACGCGCGTGACGCCGAGGACCATCTTTCCGAGGAGGAGCTTGCCGAGGAATCCGAGCAGGAGGAACAGGAACGCGGCGAAGAGGAATCCGAGGAGGAACAGGACGAGCGGGAAGAGCGAGAAGATCGTCAGGAGCAGGAAGAGCACCAAGAAGTGATCGAGGCGGCCAAGGCGGCCTTCGATCGCGAGGAAGGCGGGGGACGCAACGAGCAAGGACCGTACGAGTCCATTTCGGCGCCGAGCGTCACCGGCGAACCGAGCATCGAGGAAGACGTTGTGCTCCTGCCCGGGGAAACGCGCAGCCCGCGCAGTGCGAGCGCGCCGCGGGAGGAATTTGTGCGGCGTGATTCGGCGCGCATCGGCAGCAACCCGCGCTCCCGCTTCCAGCGGCCACAGCGCGGCGGACGCGGCCGGGATGACCGGGGACCGCGTGGACGCCACGACGGACGCCGCGATCGAGGTGATCGGGGCGACCGTGGAGATCGTGGTGACCGCGGAAGTGATCGAGGAGGCGACCGGGGACGCGGGCGTTTTGAGCGCCACGGACATGGCCCTCACCGCGGGCATCATGGTGGGCACGCACCGCAGCGCCGCCCGCAGCTCATTTCCGAAATGCTGAAGTCGGGCCAGGATGTGGTCGTGCAGATTGCCAAGGAACCTCTGGGCAAGAAGGGCGCGCGCATCACCAGCCACGTGGCCTTGCCGGGGCGCTTCCTGGTGTACATGCCGACGATTGACCACATCGGAGTCTCCCGAAAGATTGCCAGCGCGGATAATCGCTCGCGCCTTCGCCGACTGGTTGGCGAAGCGCGGGGAAGCTATCCGGGCGGCTTCATCGTGCGCACAGCCGCGGGCGGCGCGACGGACGACGAGATTCGCACGGACATCGAATTCCTGGGCACGACCTGGAATGAGATCAAGCACAAGAACGACGATCGCAAAGCACCTTCTCTGCTGCATCGCGACCTGAACCTGGTCGAGCGCATCTTGCGGGACTACGTCAGCGACGATTTCACGGGCATCTGGATTGACAACGAAGAGGAATACAGCAAGGTGGTGGAATTCGTCAGCCGCTTCCAGCCGAAGCTCGTCACCAAGGTCAAGCTCTATACCAAGGAGCAGCCGATCTTCGAGGAGTTCGGCATCCAGCACGAACTGGACAAAGCGCTGCGCGCCAAGGTGTGGCTGAAGTCCGGCGGCTACATCGTCATCAACCACACGGAAGCGCTGGTGGCCATCGACGTCAACACCGGGAAATTCGTGGGCAAGGGCTCCACGCGGTTGGAAGACACGATCGTCAAGACCAACCTGGAAGCCGTGAAGGAGATCGTGCGGCAGATTCGTTTGCGCGACCTCGGCGGCATCATCGTGGTGGACTTCATCGACATGGAAGAACGGCGAAACCGCGAAAAGGTGCTGATGGCGCTGCAATCGGCGCTGGAGCAGGACAAGGCGCCGTCGAAGGCGCTTTCGTTCAACGAGTTTGGCCTCGTGTGCATCACGCGTAAACGCACTAAGCAGGCACTAGAACGCGTGCTTTGCCAGCCCTGCCCGTATTGCACAGGCTCGGGCATGGTCAAGTCCATCCCCACGCTGTGCTACGAAATTCAGTCGGAAGCGCGGAAGATGGCGGTGGCCGATCACGAAGGGCCGAACCTCACGTTGCGCGTGCATCCGGAAATTGCCAAGGCGCTGAAGACGCGCGAGTCCATTCTGATCGATGAACTCGAACAGAACGCGCACAAGCACATCATCATCCAGTCGGACGCAACGCTGCATTGGGAGCAGTACGACATTTACTAGTTCTCAGTAATCAGTTTTTAGTAAGGCAAAACGCCCGGGTGATCAGCCCGGGCGTTTTTGTTGTGAGGCGCTCCGTTTGCCGATGTCACGATTACGGGGCACCCAAGAGAACCTGACTGGCGAACAAGGCGACCGAGCATCAGTGCAAACCGGCTGCGTTCTTTTCAACGAGATAACGATCCATCCATTCGAGAATGAGCTTCCTCATCTCCGGCAGCTCCACGTGGGCCGAATCGAAGAGTTCAATGCGGCAATCTGTTTCCCGGCCATACTGGCGATAGAGGGGGAGCAAGTGATCGCGGATTTTCTCGACGCCGGGAGCGGGTGTCAGAGGATCGCGCCGCCCATTCACGCTTAGGTGAGGGCGCGGCACGATCAACTCGTTAATCTCTGCCGTCTGGAAATGTTTCAGCAGGGATGGCACATAGTAATAAATACCATGCGCGCTGAGAGCATGCGTCTTTATGAGTTCTTCGTAATCCGTAAGACAGCAAACGTCCATGCACAAATGAACACGCGGATCGAGAGCCGCAAGCCACCAGGCTTTGGTTGCGCCCATGGACATTCCCAGGACACCTACACGTTGGGGATCCACTTCTGGACGGCTGGCGAGATAATCAAGGGCCCGGAACTCGTCAAACATCATCATTCCAAAGAGCACCTGCCCCTTCCACAGCATGAGCTTGAAGGTATCTTCCTCGCCTGTTTTTCCGTCACCCGCGGGTTTGCGCTCGCCAAAACACCAGCTATCAATGGCCAGCGTCACCAACCCCTTTTCAACACAAACGGGGGCGTAGGCGGGCTGGGCATCCACGCCCTGCAGAAGTTGTTCCTTTCCGAGGCCATACATCCCGGCGTGCCAATGCATGTAAAGAAGACCAGGCGCAGGTGACTTTCGTTTGTCGGGGATCAACAGCAGCGCGGGAACAGGCTCTATGCCGTTCAGATCGAGGACAAGGCGTTCGAGGGTATAGCCTTCGTGTTTTTCAGTGTTCAGTAACTTTGGCATTCCGGCCCGGTGCTGCCATGGCAGGTCACCAAGCAAGCTCCAAAGTTCCTTGCGCCGGCGTCCCTGATAGGCAGCGAATGCCTCGGGTGATTCGTGAGGATTCATTGCGGGCAAGAGACCTCGCCCCGTTGTCCCCAAGGCCACTGCGGCTGCGCCACTTTGCACAAACTCCCGTCTGGTTATTGGCGGCATCATCGCTCCCGCGGGACTCCTGACCGAGCCGAGATTTTAGTCTGGAAGAAGTTAAAGAGTTTTATATCACAGCCGTGGGCTATGAGGGTGGATTTGCTCCCCAGGGCTGCCGGAAACTAGCCAACTCCCAGATAAATGTCGACAACCCCACCAGGCGTGGCAGTGCCTGCCATTCTTGATACGATAGGGAAACTGCTTGACGGGGACCCTGATCAAGGTTTGCATATTTGCGGAGCTGCTCCCTCCAAAGGAGAATGCCCATCGTGAAATTCATCATGCGCTTCCTGTTTATCGGTTTGCTCGCGACTGCGTGTTTTGCCCAGAGCAAGAAAGAGGAGACGCCGAAGCCGGCGCAGTCCATTGCAGAGCTCCAGCAACAATTGGAGAAGATACTCAAAGACACCCATACACCGGGCATGTCCGTGGCCATCGTGCATCGCGAGGCTCCCGAGTGGATTGCAGGTCTCGGCAAGGCGGATGTGGCCGCGGATCGCGCGACAAGTCCGGAGACACTGTTCCGCATCGGCTCAACCTCCAAGGCTTTCGCCGCGCTGTCCATCCTGAAGCTGGCCAATGAGGGCAAGCTTTCCCTGGAAGACCCCGTGCACAAACTGGTCCCCGAGGTGTGGTTTCAGAATCGCTGGGAAGCAAGCGACCCGGTGCGCGTTGTGGATCTCCTGGAACACACAACCGGTTGGGACGACATGCACTTTCGCGAGTACGCGAAAGATGCGCCGGGAATGGGCCTGCGCGAAGCACTCGACTATGACCACCACTCGCGCACTTCACGCTGGCGGCCGGGGACGCGGATGTCGTATTGCAACTCTGGGCCCGCAGTTGCCGCGTACATCGTCGAGAAGCTCGCGGGTCAACGTTTCGAGGATTACGTGACGCAAAACTTTTTCGAGCCCATCGGCATGAAGACGGCAACTTATTTTCAGGCGCCTTCGCCGCCGCTGACAACCCTGTATCACCCTGATGGCAAGACTCCCTATCCCTACTGGAACATCCTCTATCGGCCAGCGGGTTCGATTAACGCTTCCGCCAAGGATATGGCGGCCTATGTGAGGTTCTACGTCAATCGCGGGAGTGTTGACGGCGTGGAAGTGATGCCGGCGAGTTCGATTGATCGCATGGAGATCCCGACGCGCACGTGGGCGGCGAAAGAAGGATTGAAAACAGGCTACGGCATGAGCAACTACTGGAGCATCCACGAAGGCTTCGTTTACCACGGACATAATGGAGGAGTCGAAGGCGGCCTGACGGAAATGGCGTATTTGCCTGACGACGGCGTGGGCTACTTCTACAGCATCAACGCAGGGAACGGCGACGCGTTTGAAAAGATCGGCAAGGCCATCCGCGCATACGTCACGCGCAATCTGCAAAAACCTGCGTTGCCCCCGGTGGCGTCGTTGCCTGCAGATGCCAGCGCGTACGCAGGTTGGTACCAACTGGACTCGCCGCGCAATGAGATGACGCGCTTTCTCGAACGGATCCTGGGAATAACCCGGGTCCGCTTCCGGGATGGGAAGCTCCTTCTCTCTGACCTGGGAGAAAGAAAGCAGGTATTCGTCCCCGTCACGGGAACGCAGTTCCGGCAGATTCCCAAGAAAGGGCTGCCCAATCCCGTGGCCACGGTTGAATTGCTCACGCCCAACGCCAGAGGGCAATTCATCCAGTTTGGCGGCGGGACGGTGACGATGAGGCGCATCCCCGCGTGGCTGGCGATCGCGGAAATTGCGCTGACGGCGTGGTTTGTGCTCGCCGTCGTTTCGGTCCTGCTGTATGCGCCGTTCTGGCTGCTCGGCGGGCTCAGCAAAAAGCGCCGCCGCCCGGCGGAGCGCTGGATGCGCTTGTGGCCGCTCATCGCGGTATTGAGCTTGCTGGCGATTGTGGCCATATTCATCGTTGTGCAGCAATGACCTGATTTCGCGAATGGGGAATATGACGGGCTGGTCCGCCGCTTTCTTCCTGGCCACTGTGGCGTATGGCGTCGCGTCCGTAGCCGGGGCCATCGTGTTGTTGCGCGCACCCAAACAAGAAGTCCGCAGATGGGTAAGCAGATTCTCGACGGCCGTCATCCTGGCACTTCTGATTGCTGCTGCCTACCTTGCCTATTGGGGCGTGATCGGCCTGCGCACATGGGCATAGCAGGACTCTTCAGGAAAAGTGGAGGGGCCGGGATATCTCGGGCCGGATAATGGCCTGACAGAACGACTTCGAGTAGCCCACCTTCTTCATACTTCAGCAGGCGCTGCCCAGAAATGATGTAACCTCGGAGCTTCCCGGACAGTAAGTGTAGATAGAGGCGGTGCATGGAACTGCTGGAGCGATTCGCGGCGGGCGATGTGGATGCCTTTGAAGCGCTCTTCCGGCAGTACCAGGGCGAAGTCTTTCGCTGGATCATGCGCATCGTCCGCAACACTGCCGTTGCCGAGGATTTGACCGTGGAGACTTTCTGGCGCATGCACCGGGCCCACGCCCGCTTCGACCCGGCCATGGGAAACTGTGGCGCGTGGCTGCGGCGAATCGCTACAAACGCGGCCATCGATCATCTTCGTCATGCGCGCCGCGAAGTTCCTTTGCCGGACGATCTGTCCGCCACGGCGCAGCAGCCGCCCGCTGAGCAACATGAGCTTCGCCGCGAAATCCTTCGCGCGATGGACAAGCTTTCGCCACGCATTCGCGCCGTTGTCTTGCTCGCGCTGGTGGAGGAAGAACCCTATGAGCGCATCGCCCAGGCCCTGGGGATTTCGGAAAACGCGGTGAAGGTTCGCGTGTTTCGCGGTGTGCGTATTTTGAGAAAAACGCTATCGCAGGCAGGAGTCCACCCATGAAAGAACCGGAAATTGACGATCTCAAGAAGCTGTTGAAGGATTCCCTGCCCCTCGCTCGATGGCGTCGAACTCCAGCGCGACCTGTGGCCGGCGATGCTACAACGGCTCGATCAGCGCACGTTGCGCGTGCCCTGGTGGGATTGGGCGTTGCTCGCGACCCTTACTGCGGCGCTTTGCTTTTTCCCGGGAATCATTCCCGCGTTGTTGTACCACCTGTAAGGAAGGAGTAACCATGAACAAGCATCCGTATTTGCGCGCGTATCTCGCTGGAATTGCGGTACCGACTGTTTTTCTCCTCGTGGTGATGACCGGCTACACGGTCATTCGTTATATCTAGGCCGTCCCCATACCCATCGAGCGCGTGATCGTGTTCCCGATGGCCGCGGTGCCCAATGCCTGGGGGTTGTGGAACGTGCTGTACCATGCGTTCTTTGCAGGTCGTCGCGTTTCTCTCGGCGTGTTCGGCGGGGCGCTTCCGCTGCTGCTGGCGCCGGGCGGCTACGTCGTCACGCGGCTGCTCGGTTTCGCGGTGCCTCACGAAGTTCTTGTTCTGGCTCCCTTTGCGCTCCCCGTGGGTCTGATTACCTACTATCTCGTGTGGAAGTATTTCGTGGGCTTTCTCAATGCGGAACTGGGTATTGCTTGATCACGCTCAAGTAACAGCTAGACCCACAGGAGGCTACCATGAAACATGCCCTTGAATTATTTTTCAGGATTGCCCTTTTAGCGATCACCTGGTTTCTCTGGTGGTGGGCGATCAACACACCACTTTCAAATGTCATGAATCTATCCATCATTGTGGGAGGGGTATTGTTGGTATTCCCCATTGTTTGGCTCGGGAGGAAGATACTCGACCGACACCCAACAACGAGCGGTGTCGCCTGGATAACCACGTTTGTCCAGTTTGCCGTGGGGACTCTATTTGGCGTAGCCATCATTCGAGCAGTAGCCACTCATCAAGATTGGTCTGGCTGGACGCTTCCAATACCGGTTGAAATCGGCTTGTTGTTAGCCATTATTACGGGGGCAGCTTTTTTGCTGACCGTGGTAAACCTTGCCTTGAAAGGGTTCGGTGCACCCTTTTTCGATTGCGCTCAGCAGGAAATTGGCGGCAGATTGGTTGTATGCCTGGACGCGTAATCCCATGGTGCTTGCAGCTCTGGCTTTTCTCCTGTCATTGGGGATCTGGTTTCAGTCAGCGCTGTTTGTGCTCTGGGTACTCATCCTGTTTGCACCGGCATTGCTTTTCTTCGTGAAAGTGTATGAAGAACGAGAACTGGAGTTTCGCTTTGGGGCATCGTATCTGGAGTACAAATCCAGAACGCCAATGTTGTTCCCAAGAAGACCAAAGGGTTGAACGATGCGCCGCCCAACAAGCGCGTGAAGCCGACTTGGCCTTTGGCTCAGTGTATTCGATGGTTTCTTCATCGATGGCGGATTGGGTGAAATGATCCAAGTCCTGCACAGTCGGCCAAGCGGCTTACGCGCCAGCCGCTTGTTGTAATCACACACAGAGACTTGAGAAATGGGTACTCTGGTCGACACATTCGGCAATGGCAGTTGCCCTCGCGGAATAACGGCACTATACGAAAAATCTGTATTAGAGCGTTGAAACGCAGCGGGCAGACGGACGAAAGGTGCAAAAAAAACGGGTGCCTCTCGACAAAAACGAGGGGCACCCGAACCAGTCTACTGCGGGGTGAACAGTGCCTGGTCGCCGATGGAGTTTGCTTAGTTCTTCGGCTGCGCCTGCGCCTCAGGAGCGGGTGCCGGAGCGTGCTGACCCTTGTGTCCTTCTCCGCGCGGGCCAGGGCGTCCCGGGCCACCATCGTGCCGGAAGCGTTCACTCATCAATTTGGTGGAGCTTCTCGACGTTGCTCGGGGGTAATGGCCTCGCGCATGGCCAAGTGATAGTGGATCGCGGATTTCTCCAGGGCCAGTCGCGAGGTGCTGATCTCCTGCAGCTTGCTGTCAATCGCGGCGCGATCCGGTTTGTCGGCGTCCAGCAGGTCCTTCAAGTCAACCCGCTTCACCTCCAGGTCGGCACGCTCGCGAATTTGCGCTTTGCGGAAGTCTGACTCTTGCTTGCGGATCGCACCGACTTGTTCGGCGGTGATTCCGAGCTTTTCTCGAATGGCCGGGTCGTTCAAAAGCCGTGCCAGACCAAATTCCCCTCGCCCCCTGCCGAAACCGCGCATGCCCATGTGATCGCCTCCGCCGAAGCCATCTTGCCTGCGGCCCCACTGGCCTCGCTCCTCATCGAGGCCCCCAGGCTGCATTGGGCCGCTCGGCCCAGACCCCTCCCACGCCATTTGCTGGTCGGGTGGTGAATCCTGTGGGTCGTCCTGCGCCAGGACCGGGCCAGAGCTGAGCGCCACAGCTAGAATGGCGAGACCCGCCTTCGAGTACATTTCCATGATTTATCTCCCGTATCGTGCTTTCCATGACTTCTGGGTAGAATTCCCTTCTGCGGACAAAAAGGTTCCCGAAGCGCACGGCGGGTCCGCGCAAGCCTGGCGACTCCATTCGGGCATAGAATTCTCGTGCCGCGCAGACTGACTCGTGGACCGTGTTAAGCAACTTATTGTCAATCACTTATGGAGTGCGTGCGGGGAACCACTCGGAACAGGTCCTGGCGGTTCAAGCACACGCCTAGACAGGACGATCCGGGTAGATCGCTTTCGGGAATCGAAGATGGATAAGCAGTGCACAAAGAAGGAGCACGACTAGTGCAATGACGCTGCCTTCAGGCCCCGCCGACCCTCCCGTGAGCCAATCCGGGCCTTGAAACGAGGTGTTCAGAAATCGGCCGAGGCCGAGAAGGCCACTGTCGGGCGTGCCGTAGAAAAAAGTTTCCGCCCAATCCCAAGCTGCGTGGAAGCCAACAGCGAACCAAAGAGTGCCGGTGCGCCGGATGGTCAAACAGAAGATCAAGCCAGTCACCACTACCTGGAGAATGCCAAGGGCGTTCTCTCCGTGGTTGGCCAGATGGGCGGCGCCGAACGCGACCGAGAGAAACACCGCCGCCGGCCAGAAGCTCCGGCGCCTGGAAACAATAAAGAGCAAGTAGCCGCGAAAGCCAAACTCTTCGGTCAGGGACACCGCAAGAAGTGCAGCGGCCCAGCCAAGAGCGTACCGGAGAACAGCTCCACTTGTGAGAGCCACAGAGTCAATTTGAAAATGGCCCGACACGCGGAGAACCAGCAGGATCGCGGAAAGCATCGCGAAGCCCCAGACTGAACCTTCCCAAAATCTCTTCCCGAATGCCTGGCGAGGAGGAGCGCCGTAATCGTCGAGGGGGCGTTTCTCTATGCGGGATACCATCCAAGTCGCCATGAGCACAAAAAATGCCGTAATGGCTTTGGCCGGCAATTCGCTCTGGAGGGTGGAGACGGAACCACTCCCGCTCAGCGAGTGACGCAGCACCAGAATAAAGGGCAGCGGAAGAACGAAGGCGATTCCAACGTAAATGAGCAGGCGGTTACGATCGGCGCGGCCCCAGCCTGGAGGCCGACCTGCGTGCGCCTCGTCCGACCAAGTTGGGTCAGGAACAGACGCCGGCTCGCGCTGCATTTCGTTGATGGGGTCGGGACCCGGTCCGTCGGGCAAGGGCGTGCCTCCTGTTGGAACATAAGATTGTGCCAGTCGAACGGGAAGCGCGCCAGCAGGATCGCCTGAACGAGCCGCGTCTTTATCACTCCAGTTGGCTAACTACGATGGTATGCTGCCCTCGTTATTCTTGATTCCATCCGAACGGCTGCGCGACGCGGCGAACAGAGAGGAAAAACATGAAGATACACCTATTAATGGCAGGCACGATTCTGCTGGCGGTATTCGGCGCCGGCGGGGGACGCTTCGGGGAAGCGGCTTCCCACGCTCGCGAGGCCCGCGCGGTCAACACACTCGATCAGGCCAGCGTGAAGAGCTTCGATGCGACGGCGGACGCGGCGCTGCTGGCGATGAAGAAGCACGCCACGGAGCTCAAGATCGGGGGCGTGGCCGTCGTGGCCTATTTTGAGGGCGACACTCTTCAGGCCTGGAGCTCGAAGATGGTGGTGGTGGGCCGAATGAAGGATGCTCCCTCGACGGGCAACAACGGCTCCAATCTGCTGGGAATCGCTTACGCGAAGGCGGCGGAGATGGCGGATACGCTGCAGAATAGCGGCAGCGGCACGCGTTCGCCGATGATTGGCGAATTCGGCTGGCAAGGCGGCGTGATTGCCCGGGCGAAGACCGGCTATGTGATCGCGGCATTCAGCGGAGGCAAGTCCGAGGACGATGTGGAGGTTTCCAAGGCCGGGCTTGAGGTCCTGAAGAGCGCCCTGTAAGTGGGGGCACCACGATAGATGCGAAGGCACTCCTAGGTGCTCCGCGCCTTCGGTTTGGCCGAAGATTGTCCTGGCGATATTTTGGCTTGCGATGCCCTCCCATCCAGACCAATCAACCCAATTCTGATGGAGCTAACCACCATGTTCAGAATAGACGACGCGTTCATCGAAAAGTGGCATAAACAGTACGCAGAAAACGACGAGGAAGAGTACGAACGGCTCGTCGCGCAAATTGGACGACATATTTTATGCCGTGCCTAGATGGGGTCGAGCGGTGCTCGACCCCTACACTAGCCGTCGGCTCCAGGCTGCGCGCAACTTTCCCTGTGCTATTCTCTGTGCATGAGCGCACGCCTGCTGGACGGCCTGAAAATCCGCGACCAGATTTTTGAGGAATTGAAGGAAGAGACCCGCAAACTCGCCACACAGGGAATGCGGCCGGGGCTCGCCGCGGTGCTTGTGGGCGAGAATCCCGCCTCGCAGATCTACGTCAAAAGCAAAATCGCGGCTTGCGAGCAACTGGGCCTGGCGAGCTGGCTGCACACGCCGCCCGCGTCCGTTTCCACGGAGCAATTGTCGCAGTTGGTTCGCAACCTCAACGCCGACTACGAGGTGGATGGCATTCTGGTGCAACTGCCATTGCCCGCGCAGGTTGACGCCAAGCACATCCTGGAGGCGTCGATCCCGCGAAGGACGTGGACGGCTTCCATCCGGTGAACTTGGGCAAGCTGGTCAGCAATCGTCCGGGGCTCGTGGCGTGCACGCCGGCGGGCTGCATGGAGATTCTGCGCCGCTACCAGATTCCCCTGGAGGGAGCGAACGCCGTGGTGCTGGGCCGCAGCGACATTGTCGGCAAGCCCATGGCGCTCCTGCTGATGCACGCGAATGCGACGGTGACGATCTGCCATTCCAAAACGCGCGATTTGCCGGAGGTGGTCCGCCGCGCGGATATTGTCGTGGCGGCGATGGGCAAGGCGGGTTATGTGCAACCCGATTGGATTCGCCCGGGCGCCACGGTGATTGACGTCGGCACCAACAAGGTCACCGATGCCACGGAAGCTGCGCGGCTGCTGCGCAATTTCCCCGAGCGCTTGGAAAAATTCCGCGCGAAGGGGAATGTGCTGCTCGGCGACGTGCATCCCGACGCGCTGCAGGTTGCCGGGGCGGCTACGCCGGTGCCCGGCGGCGTTGGACCGATGACCATTACCATGCTGATGAGCAATACGGTGAAAGCCGCGCGCTGGCGGCGTGTATCAAACCCCGCGGTTGCCGGGCACTAGAGGGAATCTATGCTGCGATACGGTCTCACAGGTGGAATTGCCAGTGGAAAGAGCGCGGTGGCGGCGATGCTGCGCGAAATGGGCTTTCCGGTGCTCGACGCGGATCCCATTGGGCACAAGCTGTTGGAGCCGGGGCAGCCAGAGCGCGAGGAAGTTCTGCGGGAGTTTGGCGCGGAACTGGCCGGGGCCGACGGGCGAATTGACCGCGCAAAGCTGGGAGCAATCGTCTTCGCGGATCCCGACAGGCTGGCGAAACTCAACGCGATCCTGCACCCACGCGTCGAGCAGATCCTGCTCAACCAGTTTGAGGAATGGAAACGAAGCGGCGTGCGCGATGCCGCGTTTGTGGAGGCGGCGCTGCTGGTCGAATCTGGCTTCGTGAGGCATCTCGATGGCCTAATAGTGGCCTGGTGCGAGCCGGAGCAGCAACTCGAGCGATTAAAAGCGCGGGGAATGAGTGAGCCGGATGCCAAGCGCCGCATCTTGGCGCAACTCCCGCTCGAGGAAAAACTGCTCCGGGCCACCTACTCCATCGATTGCTCGGGAACGATGGAGTCCACGCGGGCACAGGTGCACGCCCTCGCCGCGAGGCTCCGCAAATCCGCGGCATCGTAAGCTCCTGGCGAAATTCGCGCGATGCGCGAGACTTTTCTATACTAGTGCCGTTCCAACTATTGGGGCCAAATGACGGTCCAAGCATCTGACGCGGGCACGGAGAGAGTATTTTCGAAGGGATTTGCTGAAACAAGTTGGAACGGCACTAGAGGTCAGGAATCCGGAATTGCCGGGAAGGCGGAGGCATCACGCAAATGACACACGGAATGAAAAACAATCGAGGACGCCTGATTCTGGTGGCCCTGATTCTGGTGCTGGCAGCCTTTTGGGTAGGCGCGCGCTACGGCCCGAAGCAGGCGGACAAGGTGGAAGCGCGGCGCATCGCCGCCGAGCAGCCCGGCCTGAGCGGGAAGCTTGTGGCCAGCAAGAGTGAACCGCTGACCGAGGAAGAATCCATCAACGTGCGCATCTATCGCCAGGCCTCGCCGGCGGTGGCCAATATTCTGACGAAAGCCACGGAGTACGATTTCTTCATGGATCCCGTGCCGGTGGAAGGCGCCGGCTCGGGATTCGTGATCGATCCGCGCGGCTTCATCTTGACGAATTATCACGTGGTTGCGGGTGCGCAGACGATTGAAGTGATCCTGGGCGATCAGAGCCATTATGCGGCGAAGTTCATCGGCGCGGACCAGCGCAATGACGTTGCGCTGGTGAAAATCGAGCCCAAAGGGAAGCAGCTTATCGCGTTGCCGCTGGGCGATTCTTCGACGCTGCAGGTGGGACAAAAAGTTCTAGCCATTGGCGATCCGTTCGGCTTCCAATCAACCTTGACGACGGGCGTGGTGAGCGCGCTGGGGCGCACGGTGCAGACCAGCCAAACCACGTTTATTGATGAAGCGATTCAGACCGACGCCTCCATCAATCGCGGTAATTCCGGCGGGCCGTTGATCAACACGCATGGCGAGGTGATCGGCATCAACTCCGCGATCTACACGCCTTCGGGAACGACGGCGGGCATCGGCTTCGCCATCCCGATTAATACGGCGAAGCTCATTGCCAACGACTTGATTTCGGAAGGGCGCGTGCGGCGCGCGTATCTCGGAGTGCAGACGGTGCCGGTGGGCGGATGGCTGGCGGAGGCGCTCGATCTGCCGGTGCAGGATGGCTTGCTGGTGGAGCAGACGACCAAGGGCAGCCCGGCGGCGGCCGCGGGAATCCGCGGTGGCGATCGTGTGGCCGAGGCGGGCATGCGGCGCATCGTGATCGGCGGCGACGTGATCGTGGCGCTGGATGGGCAGAAAGTGGCGAATCAGTTTGACATGAATGTGCTGCTGAACCGCAAGCGACCGGGCGACACCGTGACGCTCACGGTGTACCGCGGAGCCAAGAAAGTGGATGTGCCGGTAAAACTCGGCGAACACGATGGCAACTGAGTCGAAGGGCGTGGATTGACGCGCATAGAGGCAATCCGCAATTTGGATACACTGGACTCAGAGGACGCCGTCATTTCCTCAGGGGCTAAAGCCCAGTGTGGCCCACACCATCATTGCCGGAGCTAAAGCTCCGACACCTTGGTTTTTTCGCGAGCTGTTTAGCCTCCAAGCGCTCCGCTCACGGTCCAAACTCGGTGCGGTAGCGGTTGCGCTCGTCTTCGCTCAGCGCATACCAGCCTTCCGCGATATCGCGCACGCGTTCCAGGGCCTTTTGCATCTCTTCGTGCTTCGCTTTGATCATTTCCGGATCGGCATCCTGGGGCACATAGATCGGTTTTTCGACGACAATCACTGCGCGGGTGAACAATCCCGGCAGCAGAAATTGATCCCAGGTCTTCTCGATGGTTTTTCCGCGCTGGACGCCCACGTGAAACACTTGGATAGGCACGCCGGTCATGCGCGCGAGCAAAACCGGCCCTACCTTGGCGACATAGCGGGGACCGCGCGGCCCATCAATGGTGAAGGCGCACTCGAATCCTTCCTCAATGCGCTTGGCCATCACTTGCAGGCCGCGCAAACCGCCGCGCGAGGAACTCCCTTGAGCGGTGCCGAAGCCCAGCCACTCGATTACCTTGCGAGTCCACTGCCCGTCAAACGCGGTAGTGTTCATCACCACGATGCCGCGATTCCGTGCAAACCAGGTGATCGGGAGAATCACACGATGCCAAAAGGCCCAAATACTAGGCTTCCTCTCTGCCCACCAGGCCAGGAACTGCGCGCCACCCACGATTTCAAAGCGCAGAGTCGGCCCTATCGTCCGGATCACGCTGAAAACCAACGCCGCGATAATGGGAATCTGCATACGCCGGTGCCAGGGCAGTTTGGGCAGGCGGATGTCGTAGTGCGGGCTGATCGCCTCGGGTGCTTCTTCCCTGCCGTTTTCGGGGGTTGCCATCTTCCTATAGTATAAGAGGGTTGCGGTGCTGTTGCGCGTTTCGGAGCGAATTGCGTTGTTGAATGCCATTGAGCGGAGAGCGATGACGCGGAGAATCGGCAAGATTCTGTGTGCCGGAGTATTGGCGTGGGGCGGGCTGGCTGCGCCCCTGCTGGTGCAGGGAGACAATCCGCCGCTCGGCGATTCCGTCGGGGCCATTGAGGGCGACTCCATCTCCATCGAAGGGCCGATGAGCGTGGATGTGGTGCATGGGCAGGTGCGCACCGTTCTGCGCAGCGGCAGCGACGTCCGCGTGAAGGCCGGGCAGGCGCGCATCAAGTTGGTGGAGGGAGGAGAGATCCTTGTCTGCGGGCCGGCACACTTTTCCGTCCTGAAATCCGGCGGCGCGCTCACGCTGGCGCTGGAGAGCGGCATAATCCACGCGCACCTGGAGAACGATCTGGCACTAACCGTGTACACGCCACAGATTCAGGCGCGGCCCATTTCAATCGGGGGCGGACCCGAGGATGTTCTGGTGGGCCTCGATTCCGTGGGCGCCATGTGCATTCGCGCGAATAAGGGGGCGGTGCGCATCGAGCAGCAGTTGACCGGGCAGAGCGTGCTGGTGCCGCAAACCGGCGATGTTTTGTTGAGCAACGGGCAGATTGAAAGTCTGCAAACGGCGGCGGGGAGTTGCACCTGCGAAGTGGAAATCGCGGCAAAGCCGGCGCCGGAGGCCACCGAAGTCAGCGTGCTGGCCTCGCCGGAGGAGATCAAGAAACCGGCTGAAGAGCGCAAGGCCGATTCGCCGCCGGCGACTGCACCGCCTCCCGCGGAAAAACAAGAACCTGTATACCAGGTATTTATGCCGCCGCTGCGCTACGACGCGAATGCCCAGACGCAGGCTGACTACGACCCCAGCCTGATTGTGCTGGTGCGGCGCGTGCGCGTGCGGCCCACGCTGATTTTTCAGGGCAAAGTGGAGGGCAATCCGGTGGTCGCGCAGGCAACACTACCACCCCCGCCGCCCGCGACGCGGAAACCCGCCGCCGCGCAGAAGCCCGCCGATGAGTCCACGTGGAACCGCGTGAAGACCTACTGGCGCAAGCTGTGGTCATCCAGTTCGTAAGCTCGCCAGCAGCCTTGAACCCCAGAAAGGACGCGGCAGCGAGCTGTCTCCTACTTAAAGCTATCAAGGAAATAACTGTCCGCTGATCGGTCGGTTGTTGGTCTAGGCCACAGCGCGAAGTTAGAGAGAGCTGGCTTACGGAATTCAGGAAACTGGATCCGCCCGGTAATCTTCAGCCTCCCTTTTACGTAACTATCCATAAGGAAGCACTCGGCAACCGAACGCGTTGTTGTGAGACGGAGGGCGGCCATGTTAAATGGCGAGCGTGGCATCAAAGTAGCTGACCATGAGTCCAGCCGTTGGGCGAAGTTGCCCGTTGTGCCGCGGGCTATCATCTCCGGCCTTCTTCTCGCACTTGTCGCTATCAACGTATGGCCACTGTTGCTTTTTAAGCTTGGCATGCCGTTCGCTGCGTTTGCCGAAGCGATATTTCTGGGGCTTTTTCTCTGGTGGACGAGCGGCGGAGGTCCTCCACGCTCAACGGAAGCCGCCCGCGCCACGGCATTCCGAAGGGGAAAACTCTCATCCACGCAATGGTTCTGGGGCCTCGTGGGCGCGTTCTTTTTTGCCGCAACGATTCATGCCTCAATTGTGTTGCTGTTTCGCTTGGTGCCGTTTCCTGCCGCGGCATTTCGCCAAGGTTATGATCTTTCTTTCATGCCTTCCCCGGCCATGAGGTGGCTGGCAGTTGTGCTTTCAGCCATATCGGCGGGAATCTGCGAGGAGATCGGTTTTCGAGGCTACATGCAGCGCCCCATCGAGCAGCGCCATGGTGCGCCGGCCGCGATTCTGATTTCCTCGTCATTCTTCCTGGCTCTGCATCTCACCAAAGCCTGGGCGATTCCGGGAATGGTTCCCATCGTGTTTGGCGCAGGCGTATTGCTGGGGCTTCTTGCCTGCTCCTCCGGATCGCTCATTCCCGGGATGATCGGGCACATCGTGATGGACATTGGGTTGTTCGCCTACTGGTGGACCGGTATTGCCGGCAACTTTACGGCGCGGACGATTGCCGTGACCGGCGTGGACGGACCTTTTCTTATCGCGTGCTGCAGTTCTCGCTGACTTCCCTAGGCATTTTCCTGCTTGCCACATCGAGACTCCGGGACCTGCTCACCGTCGTACCACGTGAATCGGCTTCCAGCTGACAAATCCCGATCTCACCACCAAGCCCCAGTAGCGTATAGACGCACCTACCGGAAACGGCTCAGCACCAGGCGTTTACATCCCTTCGTAGTTCGGCCCGCCGCCGCCTTCGGGCACGACCCAATCGATGATCTGGTAGGGATCGGCGATGTCGCACGTCTTGCAATGGACGCAATTCGCGGCGTTGATCTTCAGCTTCAGCGCGTCGCCCTCTTTGGCCATTTCGTAGACCGCCGCGGGGCAAAAATACTGGCAGGGATTGCCGTACTCTTCCACGCAGCGGGTCGCGCAGATATTCAGGTCGCGCACGTTCAGGTGGCAGGGCTGGTCCTCGTCGTGGCGCGTTCCCGAATGATAGACGTCGGTCAAGCGGTCGAAGGTGAGCTTGCCGTCGCCCTTGAAGCGCTCCGGCGCGGGCCGCCCGTGAATCTTGCCGTAGGCTTCGTGGCCCGCGTGCGCGCGCATCGGGTCAATCAGGCCGCGCCCGCCCGTGATCTGCTGCAAACCGCTGTGAAAGAATCCGTCGAGCATGCCGTTGCGGAAGGACTGGTGAAAATTGCGCACTTTCCACAGCTCCGTCTTGATGTAGCTGTGATCGATTTTCTCTTTGTAGGCTTGCAGCGTTTTCGCGGAGTAGTCTTCTTTCTTCAGCGCCTCGAAAATCGTTTCGGCGGCCAGCATGCCGCTCTTCATGGCGAGGTGCACGCCCTTCAGGCGCTGCGAATCGAGGAAGCTGCCGGAATCGCCGACGATGAGGCCGCCGTCCACATAATTGCGCGGCATGGCATACCAGCCGCCGTAGGGCAGCGATTTCGCGCCGTAACGCACCAACTGGCCGCCGTCCAGCAGATTGCGCACAAAAGGATGCGTCTTCCAGGTCTGAAACGCGGCGTGGGGATCGAAGCGCGGGTCCTCATACTCCAGCGCGATCACCAGGCCGAGGGAGACGCGATTGTTCTGCAGGCCGTAAATCCAGCCGCCGCCGTACATCTTTGAAGAAACCGGCCAGCCCAGCGTGTGCGCCACGAAACCCGGCTGGATTCTTCCCGGGCTGCACTTCCCACAATTCCTTGATGCCGATGCCGTAGCTTTGCGGATTGATGTTGTCGAGCTTCTTTTTCGCGACGAGTTGCTTCGTCAGCGAGCCGCGCGTGCCTTCGGCCAGCACGGTGACCTTGGCGCGCAATTCGTAGCCGGGCGTGTAGTTGTCCTTGGGCTTGCCGTTTTTGTCGAGGCCCTTGTCTTCGGTGATGACGCCCGCGATGCCGTCGCCAGCGTAAATCAATTCCGCGCCGCCAAATTCCTTGAACAGGTTCACGCCCGCGGATTCCACCAGCCCGCCCATCCACTTCGCCAACTTGCTGAGCGAGATGACGTAATTCCCCGCGTTGTTGAACGGCGGCGGCGTGATCGGGATGCGGTAGGAGGATTTTTGCGTGAAGATCAGCGCGGCGGAATCGGTCACCGGCGTGTCCAGCGGCGCGGTCTTCGCGAAGTCCGGCACAAGCTCTGCCAGCGCCACGGGGTTCATGATCGCGCCGGAAAGCTGGTGCGCGCCGATCTCGCGGCCCTTTTCCAGAACGTAAATGTTTTCCGCGGAAAGTTCCGGCTTCGCGCCGCTGGCATTGTGCTGCTTGATGAGATTTGCCAAGTGCAGCGCGCAGGAAAGGCCGGCCGGCCCGGCGCCTACGATCAGTACGTCGGCTTCCAGTTGTTCGCGTTGTAGAGCCATTGGCGCATTCTAACAAAACAAGAGAGAGCCCTCTCAGCCCTTCGCTTTTTGCAGTTCCTCGGTGAGGGCGGGCATGACTTCGAAAATATCGCCAACAATTCCGTAGTCGGCGATCTCGAAGATGGGGGCGTTCTGGTCCTTGTTTATGGCGACGATGGTGCGCGAGCCCTTCATGCCGACCACATGCTGGATAGCGCCGCTGATGCCCAGCGCCAGGTACAACTTCGGCGCCACGGTTTGGCCGGAGCTGCCGATCTGCCGCTCCATCGGCAGCCAGCCTTCATCGCAGATCGGGCGAGACGCGGCGATTTCCGCGCCCAACGCTTTTGCCAACGCTTCCGCTTGCGCGATATTCTCCGGCGCTTTGATGCCGCGGCCAATCGCAACGATCAGCGGCGCTTGCGTGAGGTCCACGGCTGACTTTGCTTCCTTGAACAATTCCAGCGGCTTGGTGCGAATGTCGCCGGCGTTCAAAGTCACCTGCACGGCGTTGACGGGCGCCTTTCCGCCAGGATGAGCGGCGAGCAAATCGGCGCGAAACGCTCCCGACTGAAACGAGACAAACCACGGGCGCTGTTCCGGTGAAGGTGACGTCCGCCGCCGTTTTGCCCTGAAACATCTGGCGCACAAAAACCAGCTTGCCGCCTTCGCTGCGGAAACCGATGCAATCGCCGATCATACCCTTGCCGAGCGAGGCCGCCAGCTTCGGCGCAAAATCGCGGACCTGATAGGTGTGCGGAAAGAGCACCAGGTCCGGCTTGGCCGCTTCGATGACCTGCTTCAGCGCCAGGCAATAGCCGTCGGGCGTGTAGTTCTCCAGCAGGTCATGCTCCACGAGCAGAACTTCCGCGACATTCTTCGACGCGAGTTCGTCCGCGAACGGCGCCACGCCTTTGCCGATCACGGCCGCGCTGACCGCGCCCGACGTCGCCGCGGCGATCTGCTGCGCCGCCACCAGCGTCTCGAAGCTGGTGTTGTTCCACTTGCCTTGCCTCTGCTCGGTAATGACGAGTATTTTCATGGTCAAATCACCCGCGCCTCGAACTTCAGCTTCTCAACCAATTTGGCGGCCACTTCCTTCGGCGTACCGGTCAGGAATTCCGTTTTCTTGGTTTTCGTGGGCACATAAATTCTGTCGATCTTCTGCGTCGGCTCGATGGACACGCCGAGCGACTCGCGCGTGACGACGGCCATTTCCTTTTTCTTCGCGGCCATGATGCCCTTCAGCGTGGCGTAGCGCACCTTGTTGATGCCAGACTGAATGGAAAGCACGGCCGGCAATGGGCACTCAATCCACTGGAACCAGCCAGCCTCCAACTCGCGTTTCAGCTTCAACCTGCCGTCCAGCAGCTTCGATTTGCATGATGAGTGTGGCGTGCGGCAGATTCAGGAGGCCCGCGAGCAAAACGCCGGTCTGGCCGAAGCCGTGGTCATCGCTCTGCAGGCCGGTCAACACCAGGTCGCATTTTTGGCTGGCGATCGCCGCGGCTAGCAATTTGGCCGTGCCCAGCGGATCGAGTTGCGCGAAATGGTCGTCGGCGATATGGATGCCGCGATCCGCGCCTTTCGCCAGCGCTTCCTTTATGGCCTGCTTCACGCGCTCCGGCCCCAGCGAAAGCGCGATCACTTCCCCGCCGTGCTTCTCTTTCAGCCGCAGCGCTTCTTCCAATGCGTAGGTGTCCGGCTCATTCATCTCGAAGCCAATGTCGGATTCCTTGATCCAGTTCCCGGCAATGGCCAGCGGCGCATCCTTGGCCGGCACCTGCTTGACGCACACGATGATGTTCATGGGGTTTTCCTTCTCTGCTGCCAGCGGGGGAGATCACTCTCCCGCGCTGATTTTAGGCCTGTCATCCTGAGCGGAGCGAAGGATTCCTCAAGTCAGAACAAGCCCCGGTCAATGACGCCAAGATGCAGGTTCTTCGGCGAACCTCATCGGTTCGCCTCAGAATGACAACGAAAAGCAAACCACGCGGAGCGAGGCTGACTACTTTCCGGTCCAGCGCTTGAAAATGAGAGCGGCGTTCGTTCCGCCAAAGCCAAAGGAATTGGAGAGCGCGTAATCGACGGTGGCCTTGCGCGCCACGTTGGGAACATAGTCCAGATCGCAGGCGGGATCGGGCTTTTCCTGGTTGATCGTGGGAGGAAGAATCTGATCGCGCAGAGCCAGGACGCTGATGCCCGCTTCCAGGCCTCCGGCGCCGCCAAGGAGGTGCCCGGTCATGGATTTTGTGGAGCTCACGGGCAGCTTCTTGCTTATCGCGCGCTCGCCAAAGAGCCGCTTCATCGCCGTGGTTTCGATGGCGTCGCCGAGCGGCGTGGAAGTGCCGTGGGCATTCACGTAGCCGATATCTTCCGGCGAAAGCTTGGCGTCCTTCAGCGCCGCCTTCATCACGCGATACGCGCCATCGCCATTTTCGGCGGGCTGCGTGATGTGGTAAGCGTCGCCGCTCATGCCGTAGCCAACAATTTCGGCAAAGATCGGAGCATTGCGCTTCTGCGCGTGCTCCAGCGATTCCAGAATCAGGATGCCCGCGCCTTCGCCGACGACAAAGCCATCGCGGTCCGCGTCAAACGGCCGGCTGGCCCTTTGGGGCTCGTCATTGCGCGTGGAGAGCGCACGCATGGAAGCAAACCCGCCAATGCCCATCGGCGTAACGGTGGCTTCGGTGCCGCCGCAGATCATCATTTCCGCGGCGCCGCGTTCAATGATTTTGAAGGAATCGCCAATCGAGTGCGCCGAAGCCGAGCAGGCTGTCGCGGTCGCCGAATTTGGCCCGCGCGCGCCATAGCGAATGGAAATGTGGCCGGAGGCCAGGTTAATGATTGCCGAAGGAATGAAGAAGGGCGAAATCTTGCCCGGGCCGCCTTGCATCAGCTTGATGTGCTCGCGCTCGATGATATCGAACCCGCCGATGCCGGAGGCGATGTAAACGCCCACTTCATCGAGGTCCGACTGTTCCGGCTTCCACTCGGCCATTTGGACGGCAAAATCCGCGCCGGCCAGGGCCA
>CAWADS010000030.1:0-89474 GCA_963780785.1 Candidatus Acidiferrales bacterium | reverse complement strand
TTCAGATTTTCGGGCGAATGCGCTATGCTTTGGCTGCGGTTTTGCCGAGCTCGCCCGGCGTTTATGAAACAGGTGCTGGCCTCCATTCTGACGACAATGATGATCGTGGCCATGACGCTGAGCGCCATGGTGATCCTGGAGCGCGCCACGCTCTACGTGACGTCGATCGCCTCGCCCTTGCCGCGCGCGGGCGCGATTGCTGCGGAAATCCTCCTGGGTGTGATTCTTCTTCTGGGTACCGTGTGGCTTGCCACTCATCTGGCCGTGCTGATCTTCGCTCCAAAACACCATCCGCCCGAGGGAGGAACGCTTGGCTGAGAAGAATCATGTGACCTGGGACTCGTCTTTGAAGGCAGAGCGTCTGGAGCAGCTCCGCAAGATGTCCGCGGAGGCGGAATCGGGCGGCGGCGCGGAACGCCGCGAACGCGAACACAAAGCGGGCAAACTCTCGGCTCGGGAGCGCATACACCTTTTGCTGGATGAGGGCACGTTTGAAGAGCTGGACAAGTTTGTGCGACACCGCTGCGTGGATTTTGGCTCGGCAGGGACGCGGCCCATGGGCGACGGATTTGTGACCGGATTTGGCCGCATTGACGGACGCTTGGTGTACGTGTTCGCGCAGGATTTTACGGTGTTTGGCGGTTCGCTTTCCGAAACCAACGCGCAGAAAATTTGCAAGATCATGGACCTGGCCATGCGCAACGGCGCGCCCCTGATCGGCTTGAACGACTCCGGCGGCGCGCGCATTCAGGAAGGCGTGGCATCGCTGGCAGGATATGCGGACATTTTCCTGCGCAATACGCTGGCCAGCGGCGTGATACCGCAGCTCAGCGCGATCATGGGGCCGTGCGCGGGCGGCGCCGTTTATTCGCCGGCGATCACCGACTTCATTTTCATGACGCGCGACACCTCCTATATGTTCGTGACGGGCCCGGACGTGATCAAGAACGTGACGCACGAAGAGGTCACGAAACAAGAGTTGGGCGGTGCGATGACCCACAATGCCACCAGCGGCGTGGCGCATTTTGTCGCGCGGGACGATGCCGATTGCTGCGCCATGCTGCGGGAGCTGATGGGTTTTCTCCCCTCCAACAATCTGGAGGATCCGCCGCGCCGCAACACGGCTGACCCATGGGACCGCCGCGAAGAGTCGCTGAATTCTATTGTTCCCGAAGACCCCCTGAAGCCATACGACATCAAAGATGTCATCCATGCAGTCGTGGACGATCATTACTTCTTCGAGGTGCACGAGCACTTCGCGAAAAACATCGTGGTGGGATTCGCGCGGCTGGACGGGCGACCCGTCGGGGTGGTCGCAAATCAGCCAGCGTTTCTCGCGGGCACCCTGGACATCAATGCTTCGGTGAAGGGCGCGCGTTTCGTGCGTTTTTGCGATGCGTTCAACATTCCTTTGATTACCTTCGAGGATGTTCCGGGTTTCCTTCCCGGCACGCAGCAGGAATTCGGGGGCATCATCAAGCACGGCGCGAAACTCTTGTTTGCCTTTGCGGAAGCAACGGTGCCGAAAATTACCGTGATCGCGCGCAAGGCCTATGGCGGGGCTTACTGCGTCATGGCGTCGAAGCACATCCGCACGGATGCAAACTTTGCGTGGCCCAGCGCGGAAATTGCGGTGATGGGGCCGGAAGGCGCGGTGGATATCGTCTACAAACGGGAATTGAGTAATGCTCCCGAGGCGGAGCGCAGCAAACTTCGCCAGGAAAAGATCGCGGAATTCCGCAGCCGGTTTGCCAATCCGTTCGTTGCGGCGGAGCGTGGTTACCTGGACGCCGTGATCGAACCGGCGGAGACCCGCCCCCGCATCATCAACGCGCTGCGGGCCCTGGAAAACAAACGGGAAATCAGTCCTAAGAAGAAGCACTCCAACATTCCACTATGACCATGCTCGCGGGTGTGGATGCCTGCAAGGTTGGCTGGGTCGTGGCATGGAGTCGCTCGTGGCCGGGCCGTCCGCCAGTTCACTTCAGCAGAAATTCCTGCAGGAATTCGACATCGGCGTAAAACTCGTAGTCCTGGTTTGCCTTTTTCTGGAAGCCGTGGCCTTCGTCTTTTGCCAAGACGTACCACACAGGAGTGCCCTGTTTTTTCAGGCCGGAAACGATCTGGTCGCTTTCGCTGACGGGCACGCGCGGATCGTTTTTCCCCGCGACGACCATCATGGGCTTCTTGATCTTCTCGATGTTGTTCATGGGGGCGATGCGCTCCAGGAATTCGCGCATCTTCGGGTCACGCTCGTCGCCATATTCCACGCGGCGCAAATCACGCCGGTAACCTTCGGTGTGCTCGAGGAAAGTGACCAGGTTGGACATGCCCACGACATCGATGGAGCAGCGGATGCGATCGCTGTGAAACGTCGAGACGGCCAGGGTCATATGGCCGCCGTAGCTGGCGCCGATCACAGCGATTCGATTCGCGTCGAGATCAGGCCGCGAGGCGATCCAGTCGAACAAGGTGTTGATGTCCTGATAGCTGTCTTCGCGAAGGAAGCCGTTGTCGAGCTTCGTGAAGGTCTTTCCATAACCGGTGGAGCCGCGGACGTTGGGCTTGATAATGGCAATTCCCAATTCATTCACGACGTAATTCCAGCGCCCGAGAAAGTGTGGGCGAGTCTGCCCCTCCGGCCCGCCGTGGATGTCGACCAAGACAGGGCGTTTGCCGGCGAACTTCGCGGGTGGCCGGTAGAGAAACCCGGAAATCATCTTGCCGTCAAAGGTCTTCCAGCGCACCAGCTCTGGCTCGCGAAAGCCGTCGGTTTTGACGGCGGTCTCACTGTAGGTCCAGCGGTCCAATCTTCCGGTGGTGACATCCAGCGAAAAGCAATCTCCCGAGGAGCTCGCCGAACTAATAGCGAAAGCAATGTCGCGGTTGTTTTTGTGCCATGACAGCCTGAAGACCAGGCCGACTGGGAGTTTCGGAACCGGCAGCTCTTTGCCGGTCGCCGTGTCCAGAAGATGAAGCGCGCTGAGACCATCTTCATTGGTGAGGAAGGCGATCTTCCGGCCATCCCAGGAAAGAGCAAATTCATCAACGTCCCAGGGAATGCCGCCGGTGAGCACCTTGGTCTGCTTGGTGGAAAAATCGAGATACGAGAGGCGCTGAAATTCAGAGTCTTTGTCGGAAGTAAAGTAAACTCCCTTGCCGTCCTTGCTGAAACGCGCGTTGGAATAGGCGACTTTTTCCGCCGTATTGCGTGGTGTGAGCTCGGTTTTCACCCCTGTGACCGTATCAAACAGCCACAAGTAGGTTTCGTTGACCGAAATCCCTTCCATGACAAGGAGTTTGGAATCATCCGGCGACCAATCGGCGGGCTCCCATCCGCCTCCAGTGAGCTTTGTGAGCAGGCGATCGGATTTCCCATCGAGCGGGTTGATGACCCACACATCAGTGTCCTGGCCCGTGCGCCGGGTGGAGGTATAAGCGATGCGGTCGCCCCTGGTGGACCAAGGCCCCGCGATGTTGCGGGATTTGCCGTCGGTCAGCAGAGTGGAGTCTCCAGTGTCCAGGTCATAGCGGTACATCTGATACCATTCGCCACCACCGATGTCCTTTTGAAAAACCATGTAATCGCCGGAGGTTGGCTGAAATTTGCCGCCATAAACCGGTTCATTGAAGAAAGTGAGCTGCTGGCGGGCCCCCGCCGGCATTTTCACCAGATGCGTTTGATAAGTGTTGGCAAAGCGCGTGCCGATCAGCAATTCGCGGCGTCTCGGATGCCAGTCGGTGGGAAAAGCGGAGCGGTTCTCGCTATAGCGCCCTGCCAGTTCGGCAATACTCGCCGGAACCGGCGGCACGCTCTCGACCACTAGGTTTTCCGGTAGCGGGACTGCCGTTTGCTGACCCAAAACCGGTGCAACAAGAAACAGCAACAAGCAGGCAACGCACAGATAAGTCTTCTTCATAGAACCCCCCAGACGCAATTTGCGCCTCTTTTCATACACCGCGAACGATACGACACGCAAGCCTTCGCTAACCGTTGGCGGCCACGGCCCGCATGCTACACTCGCGCCAGTTGCAGAAGCCGCTATGTTCAAGAAAATCCTCATCGCCAATCGCGGGGAAATTGCCGTGCGGATTCTGCGCGCGTGTCGCGAACTGGGCATCAAGAACGTCGCCGTATTCAGCGAAGTCGATCGCACAGCACCGCATGTGCGCCTCGCCGACGAAGCCTATTGCATCGGCCCGGCCGCTTCCCGAGAGAGTTACCTGCGAATCGATAAGTTGATGGACGTAGCGCGCCGAACAGGTTGCGATGCCCTGCACCCGGGCTACGGTTTCCTGGCGGAAAATCCCGCGTTGCCCCGCGCGTGCAGCGATGCCGGCATGACGTTTATCGGGCCGTCCGCGGAAGCGATGGAAATGATGGGCGCGAAAACTTCGGGGAAACAACTGGCGCGCCGCAGCGAAGTGCCCACTGTACCGGGCACAGACGACACAATCGAAAACCCGGAAGAAGCGCAATCCCTGGCGCGGAGCATGGGCTATCCCATATTGCTGAAGGCAATTGCGGGAGGCGGGGGAAAAGGGATGCGTGTCGTGCCGACCGACGCCGAGTTTGCCGGAGCCTGGCGCGATGCGGCCTCCGAGGCGCTCAACGCGTTCGGCGACCCGCGCTTATTCCTTGAGAAATATTTGATCGGGCCGCGGCACATTGAGGTTCAGATATTCGCGGATGCGCACGGGCGGGTGGTGTCGCTGGGTGAGCGCGAGTGCTCCATCCAGCGGCGTCATCAGAAAGTGGTCGAAGAAGCGCCTTCGCCGGTAGTGACGCCGGAAATGCGCAAGAAGATGGGAGACGCGGCGGTGCGGCTGGCGCGCGCGGGCGGCTATACCAATGCCGGCACGGTGGAATTTCTGGTGGACGCCGACCTGAATTTCTATTTTCTCGAGGTGAATGCGCGGTTGCAGGTCGAGCATCCGGTGACGGAGCAAGTCACGGGTTTGGACCTGGTGAAGCTGCAGATCGCGATTGCCGCAGGCCACCGTTTGCCCTTTGCGTGGGAGGCAATCACACCGCGGGGCAACGCCATGGAAGTTCGCTTGTACGCGGAAGATCCCGACAACAACTTTTTCCCGTCTCCCGGGAAGATATTGTCGCGGCACGCGCCGACGGGCCCCGGTATTCGCCTGGATGAGGGCGTGTACGAAGGCTATACCGTGCCGCTGGAATACGATCCGCTGTTGAGCAAACTGATCGCCTGGGGCAACAGCCGGGAAGAGACCATTGCGCGGCTGCGGCGCGCGCTGGACGAGTACACCATCACCGGCATCCGCACAAACGTGAGCCTGTTCCGGCGGATCCTGGCGGAGCCGGAGTTTTTGCGCGGTGAATTTCACACGAAATGGCTGGATGAATTGCTGGCGCGGCCCAGCCCGGCGGCAACACCTCCCCGCCCGGGAACCGAGGAAGCTTCGGTGATCGCGGCAGCGCTTTGGCACACCGCCAGAGAGAACCGGGCTGCGAATGTCGCGCAAATCCCTTCCGCCGAACCTTCGCGCTGGAAATCGCAAGGGCGCCGCCAGCAATTGGACCGTGCGCCATGAAGCTCGAAGTCCATCTCGAGGGTGTATCGGGATCGAAGACGCGCGTGGTGGAGCTGCAGCGCGAGGGCGAGCGATTCCAGATCGCTCTCGACGGTCAGCCCGTGAACGCCGATGCCATCGAAATCGCTCCCAACACGATTTCCGTGATCCTGGACGGGCAGTCGTTTGTCATTCATGCGACTCCTTCACTGGACGGCAAACTCAAATTGCAGTGCGGCCCGCACGAATTCTCGGCGGAGATCGTCGACCCGCGCACCTGGAGAGGGCGAAAGCAAGGAGCGCTGCAAGCCGAAGGGCGGCAGCAGATTGTTGCGCCCATGCCCGGAAAAGTGATCCGGGTGCTGGTGGCGGCGGGGGACAACGTGGAAGCCGGGCAGGGACTGCTCGTTGTCGAAGCGATGAAGATGCAGAACGAGATCAAGTCGCCGAAGAATGGGAAAGTGGAACGCCTGCTCGCGAATGAAGGGCAGAGCGTGAATGCAGGCGATGTACTCGCGTGGGTCGAGTGATTGAATCGATCTTCCCGACTTAACAGGCTGCAGAGAGATGCTTAGAACGATTTCTTCAGGGGCTAAAGCCCAATGATAGCCAAGCACTTAATGTCGGAGCTAAAGCTCCGACCCCCCAGACTGCAGACTTCTTTCGCAAGATGTTAGAACGTGCCTGCTGCGTTGGGGGGACCTAGTGCTTATTGTGTGGACTTGCCGGAAGCGGCGGGAGCAGGAGGCGTGGATTTAGCGGCGTCGGGCAGCTTACCGGCGGCTTCGACAACTTGCTGGGCGAGGAAGTTGGTGACGTGGGCCTGGTCACGGCCCACGGCGAGATAAGCAGAGCGCAGCAACTGCTCCTTGCGATTGCGCAAGGTGTCGCGGATGGTCTGCTGAACTTGTGGATCATTGACGCCGCGCAGCCCAGCGGCCTCGCGTGCGACAAGTTTCAGGATGCGGGTGCTGTCCTTTAAGACGATCGGCTGGCTGACCTGCCCGGGTTTCAACGCGAGCACGGTCTTCTTCAGCGTAGGGTCCGACTGATTCAGAGCTGATTCCGGAATGTAGCCCAGGTCACCGCCGGTTGCCGCAGTATTCATATCCTCGGAATAATCCATGGCCAATTGGGCAAAGTCCGCGCCGCTATCCAGCTTGTCCATAAGCATTTTAGTCTTTCGTTGCGCTTCCGCCTCAGTGGTGGCGTCATCGTTCTTGCGGTTGCGGATCTGCGCATCCTTGTGGGGTGTGACGACGATCTGCGAAATGCGGTATTGCGGTTCGGCAACATTAAACTGGTTGCGATTGGCGTTGTAAAAATCCTGGACGTCCTGATCGGTGATGGTGACCTTGGCGGCCACTTCACGGTTCAGGAGTTTCTGGATGGACAGCTGACGGCGGAGGTCGCGCTTCAGGTCGTCCACGCCCATGCCGCGCTGTTTCAGTTGCCGCTGGAACTCTTCTTCGGTGAAGGGGCTCTTCAGTTCGGTGAACTTGTCCTCGACTTCGCCGTCACTTGCTTCGAGGTTCAGTTTCTTGGCGCGCTCGAGGAGAATTTCGTTGTTGATAAGCTGCTCGACGACGTTCAGCTTCAGCGACAGCGCTTCTTCCTGCGAAGGTTCCTGGGCTTCGGGATTGATCTGAGACTTGTAGTATTTCTCGACCTCGTCGCGCTTGATCTCGGTGCCATTCACGACCGCCCAAACGTCCGCGGCGTGGTGTTCCGGGGCGTTGCAGCCGGCGAGGACACCGAGAAGCATTCCCGCCAGAGGCAACAACGCACCAGCGTGGCCGAGCCCACGGTTTGTTCGTTCGCAGATTGGGTAAGTCGGAGAAAAGCTCAAGATATTAGCTCAGGCTGCTTTTTTCACACGGCCCAGACGGATGCAGCCGGTGCACACGCGCACCTGCTTGCGAACTCCGTCGACCACCGCACGTACCCGTTTCAAATTCGGGTTCCAGCGGCGACGCCTTGTGTTATTGGCGTGGCTAACCACGTTTCCAAAGTGCGGCGCCTTGCCGCAGATTGCACACTTCAATGCCATGACTTCACACTTCCTGCTCTTCAAGGGATAGAAAACACAACGGTTAATCATAGCAGAGATGCCGAGAAACACAAAACTGGCTTTTCGGCATTCCCGACGCAAATTTGCATGAGGAGCAGCAATCCTCGACGCCGGGCAATAGGACATCAATTTCGCGAAATTTGAAGGGTTGGAAACGTTTTAAGCGGGTGTTACCAGGCCTCTTCCCAGGTCCTTTGCTATACTGGAACGGTCCCGACAGGATACGTTACGCCGTGAATTCGCTCCGAATCTCCATCGTTCAATATCTGAATACCGCCCCGCTCGTCCGAGGCTTCACGCACGGAGCATTGCGGGAGAAGTATCAGCTTTCGTTCACTGTTCCCTCGCAATGTGCTGATGCTCTCCGGGTGAACGCGGCGGACATCGCCATCATCCCGGCCATCGAGTACCCGCGGATACCCAATTTGGTCATTCTTCCAGGATTGTCGATCGCTTCGAAGGGCGCGGTTCGCAGCTTGCTGCTGGTTTCCACGAAGCCGGTGAGGGAAGTCACCCGCATCGCGCTGGACCGGAGTTCCCGAAGCACGCAGGCCCTTGTGCGCATCCTGTGCCAGAAATGGTGGGGTATAGCGCCTGGATTTATTGAAGCTGAACCCGATCTGCCCGCGATGCTGCGGAAATCCGATGCCGCGCTTTTGATTGGCGACCCTGCGCTGCGCTTGGCACTCAGCGTCGAACGGCACGCGGAACGCGATCGCGCTGGCGCGCTGTGGTGCTCCGGCAAATCCGTTGGCTTTTCAGGAATCCCGACGCTGTATTTGTACGACATGGTCGAGGAATGGCGCGCCCTGAGCGGACTGCCGGCGGTCCTGGCGGTCTGGGCGGCGCGGCCAGAGGTGGCCACGCCGGAAGTGGTCCGCGACTTTCAGGAGTCGCTGGCACAGGGATTGCTCCAACTCGATGAGATCAGCGCCGAAGCGTCGCGAGCGATGGGCCTCTCCGCGGCGGAATTGCGGCGCTACCTCTCTGAAAATATCGACTACGGGCTGGACGCAGAAAACCTGCAGGGGCTACGCCTCTTTTTCAAGCTCGCGGCGGAGCTCGGCTTGATTCCAGGCGCGCCGGAGATTGTGATGGCCCGGGCGGCGGGACTCTCCGAGCGCGACTCGGAACTTGCGGGCGAGAGGCGCCGTTGATCCTAGTGCGGGGGGAACTCTGACGTGGCCATCAGCAAACAAGAAGCGCTGGAACTGCTCGAGTCCGATGACCTGGTAGGCATCGGCATGGCCGCGCATCAATTGCGCCTGAAGAAAAACGACCCGCAGGTGGCCACCTACCAGATCGATCGCAACATCAATTACACGAATTTCTGCACGGAATACTGCTCTTTTTGCGCTTTCTATCGTCCCCTCGGCGCAAAGGATGGCTACATCCTCTCGTTTGAGAGCATCTACCAGAAGATCGACGAGATGCTGGAACTCGGCGGTACCGGCATTCTCTTACAAGGCGGGCTGCATCCGGACCTGCAAATCGGCTACTACGAGAATCTGCTGCGATCGCTGAAATCGCGTTACCCGCAAGTTCATCTGCATTGCTTCTCGGCGCCGGAGATTCTGTGCATAGCGGAAGTCAGCGAGCTCAGCTTGCGCGACACCATCCAGCGGCTGAAGGACGCGGGGCTCGATTCCATCCCCGGCGGCGGCGCGGAAATTCTGGACGACGAAATACGCGGCAAGATCGCGCGATTGAAGTGCACCAGCGATGAATGGGAGCAGGTACACCGCATCGCCCACTCGCTGGGACTGCGCACCACGGCCACCATGATGTTTGGCTGCGGCGAAGAACTCCGCCACCGCGTCAATCATCTGGACCGCATCCGCCGCATCCAGGAAGACACCGGCGGCTTCACGGCATTCATTCCGTGGATTTTCGCGGCAGAGAATACGGCGCTTGGCAAAAAGGTCCAGGAAACCACCGCCGTGGATTACCTAAAGACGCTGGCGGTGAGCCGGTTGTGCCTCGACAATGTGGATCACATCCAATCAAGCTGGCTGACGCCGGGAATCAAGGTCTGTCAGATTGGCCTGCAGTTTGGCGCCGATGACGTCGGCAGTATTCTGATTGAAGAGAATGTGGTCTTTGCGGCGGGCGTGAAGCGCCGCACCAACGAAGCCGAATTGCAGCGCATCATCACGGATGCTGGCTTCATTCCCGCCCAGCGCGATACGCTCTACCGTACGCGCACGCTTAAGCCCCTGCCCGCACTTCAAGCCACCGCATGAAATATTTGGTAGTGGATTAGTTTCCGGTGGCCGCGCTAATGAGAACCTGTCTGCTTAGTGGCAGCGAGCGTGGTGCGCATTAGGCGAGAGAGTTTATTTGTTTATATTGTTTGGGTTTCAACAGTAAGATTGGGGCACTCAAGAACAGCACGGGAGGGACCCACTTATGAGAGCTAGGCGTTTATTTTGTGCAGTCGGCCTTCTCGGGCTGGTTAGCTGTCCAACTGCGCAACCTCAGACTAACCCCAAGCTGGCGCTCGACACTACAAAGCCCTTCGTGTACATCGATTTTGACCATACGGGTCCCCGTGAACCGCTGGAGCCCGATGAACCGTCCCGAGGACTGTGGCTTCGTCTCGTGAATAATTCCGTATTTCCAATCATCGTGAGGGCTCACGATTCTCTTACTGATCCAGTTATGACCATCTTGGAGGATGTGATTACCCCTCAAATGCGCATGATCCCGAAATCGGGGTTGCCTGACTATGGACCCATGCCCAGAGGTTATGCGACCGGATCCGATGTGACCAGCCTTCTTACAATCAATCCCGGCAAGGGAGTTCTGTTCAGTGTTCCCGTGAATCACGTGGGACCGGCGTGGTTTCTTCAAGTGTCCTTTCAGTTCGACCTGCCTCCTACTGAACATGGTGCAGCCCAGCCCGTTTGCTACGCAGGATTCACCTGGGACGACATCCCAGAAAAGTTCCGCGAGCGGGGAAGTCGGCGGATTAACCCCTGAGCTTGCCGGTTAACGGCGGCTGGCCAACAGAATAGCGACAATCACTTGGCCAGGTTCGTGCGGAGTGGACGATAACTCGCACAATCGGAAACTGATGATCCACTATCAAACAGTTGAAGTGTTTGACGGCCGGCATTCGGCCAGCCCCAAAAGCGCTACGCGCTTACTTCCGCAAGCGCAGCATGATCTCCACGTGCGCGCCGTCGGGCAGGTCCAGCGGCTCTTGTGGCTGCAGCACGCCATCCTTGTAGCGGGCGAAGCAGCGGATCGTGGCGGGCTTGGGCGGGGCTTTTTCAGCGGTGTCCATTGCACCGCCAGGGGACTTTGACGTTTCGTCCAACGCCTGATTGGCCAGGGCGTCGGCCTCGCGATTTTGTTCGCGGTAAACGTGATCAATGCGGAAGGATTCGAGGCCCTGCGCCATCTTCCGCGCGCGTTCAAACAGAGGCCGCAGGTCGGCACTCTTCACTTTGTACTGCCCGCGCATCTGCTTCACCAGGAGTTCGGAGTCGCTTTCGATGCGGAGCGCGCGAATCCCGTGCGTTTGCGCGTAGTCCAGCGCCGCAATCAAGCCGTAATATTCCGCGACATTGTTGGTGTTCTGGCCGATGTACTTCTTCAGGCGCGCCACGACTTCGCCCCGGGCGTCGCGCACAACAACCCCATAGGCCGCCGGGCCGGGATTTCCCCGGGAGCCGCCGTCAATGTTCGCTTGATAGGCAGACGTGGGTTTGCGTTCCGGCTCATGATCGCCGAACAAGCCGGCGCCTTTTGGGAGTGTGGGACGCTTGCTCATTCGGAGTGAGTCGTCTCGTCGGCGGGCGCAGCAGCCGCATCCGCAGCCGGGCGCCGCGTGGGGAATGGGTTCCAGGGTGTAGAGAATGCAGCCACAGGTTTCGCAGCGGAAAACCTCTTCGTTGGTCTCCGTTCGAAGAACCTGAACGACGTGCGGCAGCACGCGCATGCCGCAGCCGCGGCACTGGTCGTCGCGGACCTCCGCCATCACCGCACCTGGGTGCTTGCGAGAGATCCGCGTGTACAGTTCCAGCAAGTCTTCCGGCACCTTTGCGGCAAGTTGCGCGCGTTCCGCAGTGGCCGTTTCCAGCATCTTTTTCTTTTCGTTGTATTGCACTTCGATCTGCTTTTTCTCAGCGCCAACGGCGGTTTCCGCCTCTTTCAAATCCGCTTCCGCATGTTTCACCCGGTGCTCGACTTCTTCGCTAGCGATCATCTGTTCCAGCACCAGGTCTTCCAGCTTTGCCGCCTCGCCCTCCGCAGCCGCGATTTCGTGTTGCAATGCCTTGTAAGCCTCATTTGTTTTGACGGAACTGCTCTGGCCGCGATATTTCTTGGCGCGCTCTTTCCACTGCTCCACATCCAGTTCGAGTTTTTTTCGCTGCGTCTGCGCCTGAGTGTGGGCTTCCTTGGCCGCGGCCACGGCAGACTTCGCGCCATTCAGCTTGGCATCCGCTTCGCGAAAGCGTTTGGGCAGGCTGTCGAATTCCGCACGAAGCGCGGCGATCCGCTGATCAAGCTGCTGGAGGTCCACAAGATGAGGGATTGCGGGATGCATGCCGAGAGATTCTAACACACGGGCAAGGCACTACGCCTGCGCACGGATTGACGTTGGAAGCGGGAGTGCGCTGTGATCGGTTGAGCCTGAAATCCGAAATTGGAGAGGGATTCCTCCACTCCGGGACGGCCAAAACCGCCGTCCCTCCGGTCGGAATGACAATTATTTTGTATGGAGGGGTACTGATGTAGTCAGAAAAGGCGCGGCTTGCCATTCGGGTGCGGGATGACGGGAACCTCGCCGCGCGGAAGGTTCCCAGGCAGAATTTTCAGGAGGCTTTCAGATCGCGGTGAATCATCGCCGCATCCAGGAAGTATCCAATTCCGACGGCCAAGGGCAGGATGCCGAAAGCGGCCGCAACCAGGGTCTCCGGCTCGCCCACAACGCGAGCGATGACCGCAAACATGGTCATGAATCCCAACCCGCCGGAAACCAGCAAAATCCCGGCACGACGCGACTTGGCGTATTGGGACAGTTCCGGCTCCATGGGGATGGCCGCACCGCGAGCCAGCGCCGCCAAGCGCTCTTCGGTCCGCAGTTTGCGGACCCGGTAAAATGCATAGATTAATGCCAGTGGAATACCGCAAGTCAGTGCCACTGCTACGAGGCCGATCACACTCCCGTCCATAGTCCACTCCTTCTCGCAACCGCTGCATCTCTGGGTGTTGCGCTCTCACCTGAAGTTACGCAAGCACAGGCGGAATTGTTCCCACGAAAAAGGGCAAGATTGGGAGGATGAAACCCGAGCTTACTGGATTTCCCTGATTTCCATCGTGGAGTCGATGGCCAGGGTAGGGTAGCGAATCGCCGCGCCCGCAGGAGGGGGAGCCGCGTGCCGCGCGACAACACGGAAATCCGACCCGGAACACTCCACTTCATAGGTGTAGCCGTCGCGCTCGCGCCGGGCCATGTTCATCGTCCCTGCGGTGGCCATTTCGTCCAGCGAAGCGCAGCGGCTGTTCAGGGCGATGTTCCCGCGTTCTGCCTGCGCGATGGACAGCAGGTCGCTGCGCACACCGGTGAGGCTGATGGCCTGGGTAGGCGAGGTGCCCGCATCGCTGCTAGGCATCTGCTTCAAATAAAGATAGTAGATGCCGATGGCCAAGGCGGCGGTAACTAGGAGACCAGCTAGGGCTTTCATAGCTCTATTGTTTCGCCGGGTTCCACGCGGTTCAAGTGATTCCGTGACCTGGCATGCAATTGGTAACACCCCCTGGAGATTTTGGCTGGGCCATACCCACCGTGTGCTACGCTCAAATTGACGCCGCCCTCTCCCGGTGAATTCTCTCCTCCGGATAAAACCATGTCCGTTCTCACTCAACCAGCCGATCTTCATGCGATCGAGAAGTTGCGCGAGCAGGAGCTTGAGGAAGCGCGTGCCATCCAGGGCGTCATGCTGCCTGGGCAGCCCTTACGAACCGATTGCGTAACAATTTCCCATGAGTTCCAGCCTGCTGCGGAGGTAGGTGGGGATTTCCTGGACTATTTCCTCCTTCCTGACGGCATGATCGGCCTGTACCTTGGCGACGTATCCGGGAAAGGGCTTCCGGCGGCGCTTTATGCCGCTCTGGCGGTTGGGACGCTGCGAGGCGTGCATAAGACCGGCCAGCCCCCTGCCCGGGTGCTCTCCGTCCTGAACGAGAGGCTGCTCCTCCGGGGCATCCCAGGACGCCACTGCGCGATTCAGTACGCCATATTTGACTCATTTCGCGCGCAGATGCGCATTGTGAGCGCCGGCATGCCCGGCCCGCTGCTCATCCGTGGTAAAGAATGCCGCGTGCTGCAACTTGCGGGGATCCCGCCAGGCTTCTTCAGCGGGGTAATTTACGACGAATTCACGCTGGACCTCGAGCCGGGCGATTCCCTATTGTTTTGTACCGATGGACTGACGGATGCGCGGAATGTCCATGGGCATGAATTTGAGCTGGAGGGACTCCAGAATATCTGCCGCGGACATGCGGGCGAAGCCCCGATTGAATTGCTGAACCACGTCTTCTCGGCGATCCAGGAATTCTCCAAGCACTGCGGCCAGTGGGATGATATGACCGCCGCGGTGGTCCATTACGCGCCCTCCCTGGCGGGCGGAGGCACGCGCCCCATTGCTGAATGAGCAAGCGCGCCGCTCTTTTCATTTGACCCTCACAGTCTTCTCCAGTAAAAACGGGAAATAATTTTCGCTCGACCTTGAGGAGTCCTCAGATGAATAGAAGATCCCCGTCCCTCGTGGCCTTGGTTTGCCTGATGTCGTGCGCGATTGCCGTCCCCGGTGAACTTTGGGCAATTCCGGCACCCGCCGACCAGCGGGCCGGCGAGATTTCCCGGGTGATTCCGGCGGTCAGCATTGCGCGTGGTTCCAAATCCATCAGCGCCTCGGCCAAAACCGTCGTGGATTGGCAGGATGCGGTCAATACGCAGGCCAATGCACGCGCCAGAGTCTCCCTTGATGACGGTTCGGTGCTGAATGTGGGCTCGGATTCCTCGGTACACGTCGTCAAACACGACGCGGGAACGCAGCAGACCGACCTGGAAGTAAGTTTTGGGAAGATGCGCTCGCAGGCGCAGGAGATTTCTCAGCCGAACGGCACGTTTGAAGTGCACACCCCCGCTGGGGTGGCCGGTGTGGTGGGCACAGATTTCTATGTAGCCTACGAAAACAACGTGATGACCGTGATCGTTTTTGAGGGTTTTGTGCGGGTTTGCAATCTGGCGGGCGTGTGCGTGGTCGTCAAGGCCGGGCAGACAACTACCGTGCGCAATGGCGATTTGTCGGGGCCCGCGGCGCCGGCGCAAGCATTGCTCGGCACGCTCACCGATGCCGTCAACAGCACGAATCTGGGCGATGGCCCCGGCGTGGAGCCGGTGCACCACATGGGAAGAGGGACAGCCATGACCATTGCCATTCTCGCAGCGATTCCGGCGGTCGTGATTCCCGTAGTGGAAACTCGCGGCTCAAGTGGCACCACCCCCGTGCGGAATCCCAATTGTGATCCAGCCGCTGCGCGGTGCCCGTGATGCGGGTTTCCCGAGAGGAAGGCCGCAAGGCGAGTGGCAAGACAGCTTTCAGTTAGGACCCAACCCACCGCCGGCGAGTTGCTTGCGCTCGCTTAGCTCGAGCTCAGCGACAAGCCAAACAGTGTGAGCGTAAGAAACAAGGTGAGGACGCCGAGGCTGACGAGGGCGAGAGTTTTTCCTTTGCCAAGAAGGGAGTCGCGGGTCTCGGCCTTGACACAGAGCACGACTATCACGATCAGTACGCCGCCCCAGGAAATGGCGCACGGCAGGCCGGGATATTGCGAGAGCGCAGCAAGCGTCTTGTCCGATGGCTGATTGGCGGGAATCCACCAGGGGAGGATCGGCGCAAAACCTGCCGCGAGCACGAACGCGAGGATCTTGCGGCTGACCCACCCTTTAATCTTGGTCACGGGTTTGGCCTTGCGAATCTTGCGCCACACAAAAAATTCCCAAAGGAGGAGGGCGGCGGCCAACGGCATCCACCCGTACAGCGAACTTTCCCGGTCGGCCCACAGCCAGCCGCGAAAAAAAAGAACCGACGGGTGCAGGGCAGACAATTTCGGCAGCAGAAACAGGCCGGCAACCGAATTGCCGATCGTTACCAGGATCAGTACGGCCAGACTAAAGAGTTGAATCCACTCGTGCAACGGTGCCCGGCCACAGCGAGTGCACACGGGCCGCTCAGGGAAGATCTTCAATCCGCAATGCTCGCAATACACGGCGACCTCGCTTCGTTCCCCAATGACGACACCCCGCAAGCCCAGAAAGCATATTCCAAAGCAAGCGCGCAGCCTACTGGTCCGAAGTGCAGGACATTGCAGCCGAAAGGACAATGGACAATGGGAGGGGTACCGTTTTTCGAACGGCTTGATAATTTTGCCAGGGTCACGCTCGTCGTCTACTATCAGAAGCCGGGCATCCACATGTACTTTCTCTGGCCAGGAGAAGAAAACCTTATGTCTTCCAAGCATTTCCGTGCAGCTACTCTTTTTCTCACGTCCCTGGTTGTGCTGTTCTTTACAGCGTTCTCCGCGCTGGCCCAGGCGCAACGGCCTTCGCTCACTGCGGAATGGATCTTTGGCAAAGAAGGCACCAGTGTGGCGGAAGTCCCAGAGTTCAAGTGGTTGGCCGACAATTCCGCCATTCTTTGCGATACTCGCCAGCCCGAAGCGCAGCGCACTTTTGAGCGGCTCGATCCCCTTACTCGCGAGCGTCACCCAGTTGTCGACATGCCCAAGGCGGTTGCGTCCCTCACGGCTCTGGATTCATCCTCGGAAATCAAGCAAGCTCTTCCTTGGCCGGACTCGTTTGACGCCAATGGGCGGAAGGCCCTGTACATCTTTCACGGCGACATTTTTCTTCTCGATCTTCCCTCTTCTACCTTCACGCGCGTTACCAATACCTCCGCGGAGGAAAAAGACGCCCAATTCTCTCCTGACGGGAGCCTCATTTCGTTCGAGCGTTCCAACGACCTGTATGTCTACGACATCGCCGCGAAAAAGGAGACGCGTCTCACCTCCGACGGCTCGGAGACGCTTCTGAACGGGACGCTAACCTGGGTCTACTGGGAAGAAATTTTCGGCCGCCGCGATATTGGTTACTGGTGGTCGCCCGACTCCCGTGCCATCGCCTTTCTTCAGACGGACGAAAGCGAAGTTGCCGATAGTACCTTTGTGGATTTTCAGCCCGTGGATGAACGCATCATTCATCAGCGTTACCCGAAACCCGGCGAAAAAAATCCTCGTGTCCGCGTCGGTGTTACCGATGTCTCCAATCCGCAAACCCGCTGGGTCAATCTTGGCGTGGTACCTTTCGAATGGATACTGCGAGTAGAGTGGCTGCCGGGTTCGGAGCGCTTGAGCATTCAAACTATGCCGCGCTCGCAGAAAGAGAATCGCCTGGATTTCATCAATGTCAAGACCGGCGAGGGCAAGCGAATCCTAACGGAAACCGATCCCGCCTGGGTGAACGTTACCGATGACCTTTACTTCCTTCACGGCGGCCGGCAGTTTTTATGGGCTTCCGAGCGCGACGGCTTCATGCATCTCTACCGCTTTAGCATGGATGGCACCCTTGTCAACCAAATCACCAACGGCAATTGGGCCATGGCCTCCTCGGGCGGCGTTTACTGGGTCCGCCAGGCTGTTGCCGGCATTGATTCCGAAAATGATTGGATTTATTTTACGGCGCTGAAGGATTCTTCCATCGAGCGCAATCTCTACCGCGTGAGAAGCGACGGCTCCGGCCTCGCGCGCCTCTCCGCCGAGTCCGGCGCCCATGCCATTTCGATGTCTCCCAACGCGAAATTCTATGTAGACAGTTTCTCCAACAACCGCACGCTGCCTTCCCTGCAGCTTCATGCCGCCGATGGCAAGCTCCTGCAAACTCTCGCGGCGCCTCGCCCGGAACTGCTTCCCGAAGGGATCCAGTATTCAGAATTTCTCACCGTTCCCGCCGCCGACGGTTTTCCGATGCCCGCGGAAATCTGGAAGCCCAGGAATTTTGACCCCGCCCGCAAGTACCCGGTGATCCTGTATGTCTACGGCGGTCCTTCCGCTCCCAATGTCGTGAATGAATGGAGCGCCGAGATGGGCCTCTACAACCAGCTCCTTCTCGAGGATGGTTTTGTCGTCATCGATATCGACAATCGCGCCGCCACCGGCATCAGCAAAAGACTCGAGAACACCATCGCTGCCAACCCCGCCGCCTCGGAAAGCGACGACCTTCTCGCCGGGGTGCGTTGGTTCAAGTCTCAGCCCTGGGTGGATGCTTCACGCTTTGGGGTTTGGGGTTGGAGCGGCGGCGGCACCATGACCCTCAATCTGATGACGCGCTCCAAGGAATTTAAGGCGGGGATCTCTGTCGCGCCGGTGACCGATTGGCACTACTACGATTCCAAATGGGCGGAATCCCTCATGGGCCTTCCTACCCAGAATGCCGAGGCTTATGAGCGCACGTCGCTCGTCAAGCACGCCGGCGATCTCTCTGGCCACCTGATGGTCGCGTTCGGCACCTACGACGACAACGTACACCCACAGAATGAGCAGGCCTTCCTTAATGAGCTCATCGCGAAAGATATTCTCTATGAAGTCATGATCTATCCCATGCGCAAACACGGCATAGCCGATCCGCCCGCCACCATCCATCTGTTCCGCACCATGCGCGAGTTCTGGCGCCGGAATCTCTAGCGCGCCAAAATGTAATACGATACGGGCATGAAAGAGACTTGGCGATGGTTCGGCCCGCAAGACCCGATTCCGCTCGATCAAATAAAGCAAGCGGGCGCGACGGGCATCGTCTCTGCCCTGCATCACATTTATCGCGGCGAGGCTTGGCCGCTCGACGAAGTCCTCAAGCGCAAAGCGGAAATCGAGTCCGCGGGCCTCGTCTGGTCCGTCGTCGAAAGCATCCCGGTTCACAATTCCATCAAGCTGCGCTCCGGGCCGTATCGCCAGTACATCACGGCGTGGAAGGATTCTCTCGCTGCCGTCGCCAAGGCAGGCGTACCGGTCGTCTGCTATAACTTCATGCCGCTTGTCGACTGGACGCGGACCAATTTGAAGTGGCGCCTGCCCAGCACGGGCTACGCGCTGCGCTTTGATGCCGTAGATTTCGCGGCCTACGACCTGTTCTTGCTTGAGCGGCCGCGTGCCGAACTCGACTACACGCCCGAGCGCGTTGCGGCCGCCCGCGCCCGCTTTGACTCGATGTCGGAGGTGCAACGAGACGAACTCGAGCGCGCGATCCTCGCGGGACTCCCCGGGGCGGAATCGTCCTACAATCGAAAGCTGTTTCGCGAAGCGCGCGCGGAGTGGGAAGGAGCCTCGCCCGGTGATCTCCGTTCTGCGCTCGTCGCCTTTCTGCAGGAAGTGACGCCCGTGGCGGAGGAGCTCGGCCTGCGGCTTGCGATTCACCCAGACGACCCGCCGTGGCCGCTCTTCGGCCTGCCGCGTGTCGTTTCGACGGCCGGCGATGCGCGATCAATCCTTGCAGGGTTCGATAGTCCTGCTAATGGCCTCACCTTTTGCGTGGGCTCTTATGGCGCCCGCGCGGACAATGATTTGCTTGCGATGGCCGGGGAATTCGCTTCGCGCATTCATTTCGCACATCTTCGCCAGGTGGTTCGCGAAACGGATGGCTCATTCCATGAGGCCGAGCATCTTCACGGCAGTTCGGATATGGTAGGGGTTATCCGCGCTTTGCTTGGTGAGGAATCGCGCCGGCGGCGCGCCAACCGCGGTGATCACGAAATTCCCATGCGGCCCGATCACGGACACTTGCTCGCCGACGACATCAACAAGAAAACCAACCCAGGCTACTCTTATGTCGGCCGCTTGAAGGGGCTCGCCGAATTGCGTGGCGTGGTGGAAGGCTTGAAGTACGCAACCGCAGAATTTGCTGACTGAGCTTTCGCGCGTGTCTCTTGCCATTCAAATCCCGCATCGATTCGAGGAAACTAAGCGTTTCCCTCTTGCAACAGGCGGAGTAGACTCCTCACGGTCTTTCGTTGCCTGCTTCAGGTCAATGACGGGGACGGGATTCTTTCGCCACCGGTTGCAAGCGCATCCAGGAAAACTAAAGAGGGCATTCACGCATGAAGGAATTTGAAGATAAGGTTGCCATCGTCACCGGCACTACAGGGATTGGCCGGGCCATCGCAATGAGGCTTGCCTCGGGCGGCGCGAGCGTTTTGGCCTGTGGCATAGACGCAGCCGCGAACCGCGAACTCCAGCAGGAGTCCGATGCGAAGCGTTATACGCTTCGCGTGGAGCTGTGCGATGTGAGCCTGCCGGAGCAGGTGCAAGCGGTGGTCAGCACGGCCGTTGCGCAATTTGGCGGGCTCGATTTCATCGCAAATTCCGCCGCCATTCATCCCTTTGGGAATACGGTGGAAACGGAGCCGGAAACCTGGAACCGCTGCATGGCCGTAAATCTTGGCGGCGTGTATCTCCTCTCGCACTTCGGTATTCCGGAAATGAGGAAACGCGGCGGCGGGGCGATCGTGATTGTCGCCTCCGTGCAAGGGCACGCTTGCCAGCACGGGGTTGCCGCCTACGCAGCTTCAAAGGGGGCGCTTCTCAGCTTGACGCGCGCTCTCGCGCTGGACCACGCGGCCGATCGCATTCGCGTCAATTCCATCAGCCCGGGATCCATTCGCACCCCCATGCTGGAACGCGCGGCCGCGCATTTTTCGCCGGACCTGCCCGTCGATGCGGTCGTCGAGAGGTTCGGGGCGGCGCACCCGCTCGGGCGCGTCGGCACCGTCGAAGAAGTTGCCGAGTTGGCGGCGTTTCTCCTGTCCGACCGATCCACATTCTGTACGGGCGGAGACTATCTTGTCGACGGAGGATTACTCGCAGGAATCGGAGTGCAATGATCGGGGAACCAGTTTCTGTTGCGCCCACGGGCGACGTCTGCGGCGAAGGCGCAGTCTGGCACGCCGCACACAACGCTGTTTATTGGACGGACATCAATCGCTTCCTGATCCATCGCCTGGATGTGGCGGACTCGTCGGTCCGCACCTGGTTGTTCGATGAACCTGTCACGTCTCTCGCGTTGAGCGATCGCGAGGATGTGCTTGTCGTCGTATTGGGCTCGCGTGTGATTCTCTGGGAGCCCGCCACGGATACGCGTCACGATCCGCTGTTCCTGCTCGAAGGATGGCCGGCGGTGCGCTTGAACGACGCGCGGTGCGATCCGCGCGGATCGCTTTGGATCGGGTCGATGCGCAACAACGTGAATGCGGATGGTTCCCCGGCTGAAGCCGGGGGACAAGACGGCATACTTGTTCGTGTCGATCCGGATGGCACGGCGACGACCTGGCGAAAAGGAGTTGGCATCGCCAACACTCTTGCATGGAGCCCCGATCGCCGCCGCTTTTATTTCGGAGACACGCTGGCGAACGTGATTTGGGTCTATGACTACGATTCTTCGACGGGCGCGATCTCGAATGAACGCCCTTTTCTCCAAGGTTTCGCACGCGGATGTCCCGACGGCTCGGCAGTGGACTCGGAAGGCTATCTCTGGAACTGCCGTTTCTACGGGAATTGCATCGTGCGAGTCGCGCCGGATGGAAGAATCGATCGGGTGGTTGAAATGCCCGTGAAAAATATTACCACCTGCGTGTTTGGCGGCGCCGATCTTACGACTCTTTTTGTCACCACTGCTTCCGCCGAAGCCCCGCGCGGAGATCGCCTGGCCGGAAGCCTCTTCTCAATTCAAGCGGGAGTACGAGGCCAGCCCGAAAACCGCTTTCGCTTTTTCGGCCATACGAGATAAGAATTTGGCGCAAGTCTCCGCCGTTGTTTTGCTGGGCAATGTCATTGTGTCCGGGGCGGGAGAAAGATACGATGTGCGCGCTAAAGGTCCAAACTGCAAATTCCGGTTAGGGAGCGTCAGCGATGGGGAAAGAAAGCAACGATCGACCAGAATCACCGGCGTCAGAGCCAGGCCTGACTCGTTTCACGCGACGCAGTCTGCTTCGTTCCGCCGCCTCAGTTGCAACTGCGGCGATCTTGCCTCCTGCATTTGCGAGCGGCGCATTCCCCGAAGTGGGGGCGTCCTCAATTGAATCCAGTTGGCAGCAATCTCAAACACCCGCGAAAAATCCGCCCTGGTACGGTTTCAATCTGCTGGAATACTTCTCCACCGATCCCGACTGGATGAAGTACTTCCCTTACAAGAACGACGGCATCTTCCTGGAAGACGATTTTGACTGGATGCGCGATTGGGGCTTCAACTGGGTGCGCTTGCCGATGGACTACAGGTTTTGGACCGATCCCAATGATCTGATGAAGATAAACGAGAAAAAGGTTGAGCCCATCGACCGGGCCATCCGCTTGGGTGAGAAGTACGGAGTTCACGTCAACATCAGCCTGCACCGGGCGCCTGGTTTCTGCGTGCTCGATGGCCTGGATCCCACCGTAACCGGCATTCATGTCACTCCCGAGAAAGCGAGCTTCTACAAGGATCGTGCCACGCTTGAAGCCTTCGTTCATCAATGGACCTTTTTTGCGCAACGCTACAAGAGCATTTCCAATGAGCGCGTCAGCTTCAACCTTGTGAACGAGCCTTTGCTGCCTCTGACATCAGAGGAGAAGACGCAATTGACGGAGAGACGGAAAAGCGAGTCCCAGGAGGCCATTGACGAGGAGATGAAGGTCCGGGGCGCGAAGGAATATGCGCGGGTGGCTCGCGCCGCGATCGAGGGGATCCGCGCTATCGACCCGCAACGGTTGATCGTCAGTGACGGCTCTTCGGGTGGCGTAACTCCGGTCGCCGACCTTTTCAGCACTGGGGTGCTGCAAAGCCCGCATGACTACTATCCCGGGGATCTGACGCACCACCAGTGTGAGTGGGCCCGCGGATGGGCGACGCGGACCGAGCCTCCGACGTGGCCGCTGAAGGACAGCCACGGCAAAGTGACCGCCGACCGGAAGACGATTGCAGACTTCGTGCGACCCTGGCGAGGACTGGAACAACAGCGCGTTTCGATCCACTTCGGCGAGATGGGTTGTTACAAGCACACGCCGCCCGAGGTGGTGTTGGCGTGGTTTAACGACACGCTCGACATGATCGGTGAGTTGAAATCCGGCTGGGCCTTATGGAATTTCCGCGGGCCCTTTGGCGTACTCGATACGGAACGCCCGGGAACAAAATTCGAGGATTGGCAGGGGCATCAGCTCGATCGGCCACTACTCACGCTGTTACAGAAAAAGATGAAGGCCTGACCTGTAGCGGCAAGGAAGATTAGGGCATCTCCACATCGAGAGCGTAGATCTCCTGGATGCTGGCGTCGCGGACAAGCAGCGGAGTTTCGTCCGGGGCGAGGCCGCTCCAGTTTCCGAAGGCTCCTCCGGCCGCCTGAAACCCTTTCAGGCTGAAGAGGCGCTCCAGTTTGCGCCCGGCGATTTGCACGCGGAAGTAGCTTTCCTGGTTGTCGAGGATTCCGTCAAAATAAACATAGCGCCCATCCCGGGACCAAGTTGGATAGGCCACGAAAAGTTCGGCGAGCTCGGACCACTTCTGAGTCGTGAAATCAAAAAGCATGATCTTAAGAGAATCCAGCGTAATGGCCACAACGTAGCGTCCATCAGGAGACCAGCGCGGAGAGTACAGGCCGTCAGACTCTGGCAGCTTAGAGGCTTTTCGCGTACTCAGATCGAGGACGTAAACCGCTGACCCCTGGTTGTTGAGTGAATTCTCTCCAAAGACCAGCGACTTGCCGTCCGGCGACCAGTTGGGGTCCGCCGAGTTGGTTGCACTTCGATAGATCAGTTCGGGAGAGCCTCCCTCGGCGGGAATCACAAAGATTTGCCAAGGTTCGCCGGGCGGATGACCAAAGAAGGCGATCTGTTTGCCATCCGGAGACCAACGAGGCAGATAGGCCAGCATAGGTGGGAAAACAAGTTGTAGCTTTTGGGTTCCGTCAACTTTGCTTCGCCACATGGTGCCATCGGAACCATCATTGTAGGCAACCCACTCCCCGTCACGAGAGAAGTCGAGTCCCATCGCCGAGATTCCCGAGAGGTAAGGGGCGAACTGTCCTGACTTGGCATCGTAGCGCACCAATTCCCCGCGGGGCTGCCAGCCTTGGACGAAGAGCCTCTTGCCATCGCGGCTCGGGACGGGATTACCCACATTCATTGGCCCAGTCGTCAACTGAACCGGCTCTCGGTTGGTTGAACGGAAAAGGCCACCATGTTCGTTCAAGGCCCAGAGGTTTGCCGTCCCGTCGCGTACGGCCTGGAAGACGAAATACCTTCCGTCTGGCGTCCACTTGCCACAGCATTCGTTGGGTGTGCTGTTCCACCCCGGAAGCAGGGGTCGAAGATTGCCGCCGTCCGCGGAAACCTGCCAGATGGAACGGTTATTGGTCTTGGGATCGTTCAGTGTAAAGCGCAAAATCGAGCCGTCGGGCGACCAGCGGAGATCGCTAGAAGTTCCAGCCGCCAGCAAGAGCCGGCGCAGTTCGCCGCCATCGCTGTTCGCCAGGAATATCTCGTTCCCTCTACAGTAGGCAATCCTCTTTCCGTCCGGCGACCACGCACCGGCGTGGCCTTCAAGGCTGCCCAATCTACGGGGCGAACCGCCAAGCACAGGGACGCTCCAAAGAGGCCCGTCGAGAGACGTCCCTCGGGCAGTATTCATCAAAAGCGAAGAACCGTCTGGCGAGACATCGAAAACGTTGGAAAAGCCAGTGTCCTCAAGCGAGGTCGGAATGGGAAATGTCTCGCCGCCATTTACGGAGGTTTGGGAAAGGCGCGATTGGCCCTCGATGAAGTAAAGCCGCGTGCCGTCCGTGGCTATGCCTGATTTCGGCCGATTCGTGTTGGTGAGCTGGACAGTTCGCAGCACCCGGGGCGGCGCTAGCGAGCGCGTCAGGAAATATCCAAGGATCGCCGCGATGACGATGAAAGCGCTGCCGGCAACCACAGCCCAGGCGTGCCATCCACGATGTGCGCGGGTTCCGCGTACTTCTTCGAGCGCGTCCGGAAAAGCAGAGGTTGCCACCGAGCGGCCGGAATCCAATTCGCGCTTCAAGCGTTTCAGGTCGTCGCGAAGTTCCGCGGCGGTCTGGTAACGGAGATCGCGATCTTTCTGCAGCGCTCGGTGAACGATGCGCTCCAGATCGGCCGGCAAGTCAGGATTCAGTTGTCCGGGGGGCAGCGGAGCGCGGTTCAGGATGGCGTCGAAGATGAGTCCGGTACTCTCAGCACGAAAAGGCGTCACGCCTGTAGCCATTTCGTACAAGACAACTCCGAACGAGAACAGGTCGGTTCGTGTGTCCAGTTCCTCGGCCCTCACCTGCTCCGGCGACATGTAGGCGATGGTGCCCAGAGTAGAACCCGCTCCGGTCAGATGCTCCGAGGTCGTGCCCCCGGTCGCTTCACCCGAACCTGAGGTCGTGTCGGCCGCGCGCTCTCCCGTAACCGATAGCTTCGCCAACCCGAAGTCGAGCATTTTGGCGTGCCCCCGCTTAGTCACGAAAATATTGGCGGGCTTAACGTCACGGTGAATGATGCCTTCGGCGTGAGCGGCGTCCAAAGCGTCGGCGATCTCAATCGCCAGTGTGAGCAGAACTTCCGTCTCGAGGGGCTTCCCGGCGATGAGGTGCTTCAGCGTCATCCCATCCAGAGACTCCATGGCGATGAACGCCTGCCCATCCTGCTCGCCAATGTCGTAAATCGTGCAAATATTGGGGTGATTCAGTGCGGATGCGGCTTGCGCTTCGCGCTGAAAACGGGCCAGTGCCTGTGCGTCGCTGGCAACTCCCGGTGGCAAAAACTTCAGCGCGACGAAGCGACGCAGGCGCGTGTCCTCGGCCTTGTAGACCACGCCCATGCCGCCCCCGCCAAGTTTTTCGAGGACGGTGTAGTGAGAGATGCTACGACCGATAATTGAGGGAGATTCCGCCACTGGCTTTGGAGTTTACTCCAGCACTCCAATGCAGGCAATCGCGCAACATGTTGCTCGGCCACGCGGACGAGTCCTGATCATTAGAGACTGACCCGCCACACCTCCGGGCGGCTGCGCTTTGTCCAGAGTGCCCTCTGACGTACACTGAAGACTCACTATTTTCGTCTAATCCAGAGTGAGGCATCCTTTGAACCTTTCAATTTGCGCAGTCCGGCAAAGGCGTCTTTACCGGCGCATCTTTGTGGCTAGCACTCTTTTGGGGGCAGCTCTTCTCGCGCCGCCTCTGCGATCGGCTGATCCGCCGGACGGGGCACCCAAGGGGTCGCCCCTTTTCGACGCCATGAAAACGGAGCTCGACCGTTCGCTGAAGACCCTTGGCGCTCAGGATCCTGCAGCCTATTACATCGGTTACATCGTCACAGACTCGCAGCGCGCCACGGTATCGGGTTCCAATGGGGCGCTTCTGAACAGCGATGAGGCGCGGAATCGGTGGCTGGAAGTAACGGTGCGCACCGGCAGCTACGAACTCGACGACACTCACAAGGTGGATGGCCGAACGCCGCCTAACGGCGGCCCGGGCACCAACGCCCCGCTGGACGACGATCCTGAAGTGCTGCGCCGCGCCATCTGGCTGGAAACCGACAAGCAATACCGTGCCGCCGCCGAAGCGCTCATCAAGATCAAGACCGGCAAGGAAGTGAAGGTGCAAACGGAAGAAGGCCGCGCGCCTGATTTTTCGCGCGAGAAGCCGCAGACCTACGCCGGGCCGTGGGTCTCCTTCACGCTCGATCGCGCGCCGTGGGAACAGAAAGTGCGCGACTATACGCGATACTTCCGGCAGTCCACCGCGGTCATCAATTCCATCGTCACGTTTACCGCGCAGGCACAGAACATCCTGCAATTGAACACCGAAGGCACGCGCTTGCAGTTTGGCCAGATCCGCTACCGCCTGGAATTGTTTATTCAAGGCAAGGCCGGCGATGGCATGGACATCGACCGCTACTACAACTTCGATTGGGTGAATCCTGCGGAAGCGCCCAGTGACAAAGCGGTGTACGCGGCCGCGGCGCAGCTTCGCAAGGAAATGGAGGGCCTGGTCGCCTCACCCCTGAACGACCCAACGGTAGGGCCGGCGCTGCTGACGGGCCGCGCCGCCGCCGTGTTTTTCCACGAAGTCTTCGGGCATCGCGCCGAGGGCCATCGCCAGAAGGACGTCAATGAAGGCCAGACGTTTGCCAAAAAAGTGGGCGAGCCCATCCTCCCGGAATTCCTCAGCATCGTTGATGACACGACCATGAAAAAGCTGGGCAACCAGGACCTGCTGGGCTACTACCAGTTTGACGACGAAGGTGTGGCGGCACAGCGCGTGGTGTTGGTGGATCACGGCGTTCTGAAAAACTTCGAGATGTCGCGCTCGCCACTCGAGGGTTTCCCGCATTCCAATGGACATGGCCGGCGGCAGATTGGCGCAACCCCGGTTTCGCGGCAAGGCAACCTCATCGTGGAAAGCAGCAAGATGGTGACCAACGCGGAGCTTCGCGCAAAACTCATCGAACTCGTCAAGCAACAGGGCAAGCCTTATGGCCTGCTCATTGATGACATCGCCGGAGGTTTCACCTTCACGGGCCGCGGGCAGCCGCAGGCCTTTCAGGTGCAACCCCTGGTGGTCTACAAAGTGTTTGCCGACGGGCGCCCAGACGAACTGGTCCGCGGCGTGGACATCGTCGGCACGCCGCTCGCCGCGCTGACCAAGATTGAGGCCACCGGAGATACGCCGGAAGTTTTCAACGGTTATTGCGGTGCGGAGTCCGGTTCCGTGCCGGTCGCCGCCGCTTCTCCCGCCATCCTTACCAGGGAATTGGAAGTCCAGAAAAAGGAAACATCCACGGACCGGCCGCCGATTCTGCCGCCGCCCGCGCACGACGATGCGAAATCGGGAGGCCTCCAGTAATGCGTACCCTTCGGCTCGCCACCATTTTCCTGGCACTTTCCACCGCTTCCGCGGCATTGGCCCAGGCTCCCGTGGACAACGATCACACGCTGAGCGCCATGCGCGATGAAATGGCGCGCTCCAAGACGCGCCTGCAACTGCAAATTCCTCAGGCGGATCAGCCGGTACGCCCCTACTATCTGGAATACCGCCTGCTCGATATGGACGTCCGAGAAATTGTGGCCGAGTTCGGCGCGCTGATTTCCTCCAATCACAGCCGCCAACGCCTCATGAATGTTTCCGCGCGGGTCGGGGATTACAAACTGGACAGCTCCAATTTCATCAGCGAGGAAGGCTTCCGCGGATTCATCGGCTCAACAGGGACCGTGGGCATCGACCGCGACTACGATTCGCTGCGCCAGGATCTCTGGATCGCCTCGGATCAGGCCTTCAAGGAAGCCGTCGAAACCTATTCCCGCAAACAAGCGTATCTCAGCAGCCTGGCGCGCCCTTCCGATATTGACGACTTCGCAAAGGTCGAGCCCGTCCAGCACATCGATCCGCTGGCGCCCTCGGATTGGTCCAGTCGCAATTGGGAGCAGGAGGCCCGCGACACTTCCGCCGCCCTGCGGGCCTTCCCGCAAATCTACGAATCACGGGTCACCTACTATCTGGTGTACATGACCGAGTACCTCTTGACGAATGAAGGCACCGAGATTCGCGCCAATCGTTGCTTCGCCGCTGTCGAAGCGGGAATGAACACTCTGGCTGCCGACGGCATGCAGGTGAGCCACTATTATTCCAGTTACGCGCCGCGTCCGTCCGATCTTCCCAATGTGGATACAGTCCGCAAAGGCCTCAACGTTGCCGGGAGCGAATTGATGGCCATGCGCGCGGCTTCCACGGCGCCGGATTACACGGGCCCGGTTTTGTTCGAAGCGCGCGCGGCTGCGCCACTGCTTGCGGAGGTTCTTAGCCCGTCGTTAAGCGGAGCCCGGCCTCCCCTGGCGTTCCAGCAGGTTATGGAACAGTTGATGAACAGTCTGGGCGCGCGCAGCGAATGGAGTGGCAAAGTGGGCGCACGCGTTCTTCCGCTGACGGTTTCTCTTGTGGATGATCCCTTCGCGAAAGATTACAAAGGCACGCCGCTCATCGGTGGTTACTCGATCGATGAAGAAGGAGTACCCGCGCAGAAGGTGAGCCTCGTCGAGGAAGGAAAACTGGAGAATCTGCTGATGTCGCGCCGCCCCGGCCCCGACTTTGGCAAGTCCAATGGCCACGGGCGCTCCGCGTTCCTCAGTGACCCCAAACCAACCATGAGCAATCTCTTCTTCGCCTCCTCGGAAACCGTTGCTCGCGACGACCTGAAAAGGAAATTTCTGGATGCTTGCCGTTCAGAGAAGCTGAGCTACTGCCTGGTGGTGCGGCAGATGGACAATCCTTCGATCAGCCTGATGCACCAGGAGGACTTCACGGAACTCCTGGCCAGTTTTGCGGGCAATGCCGCCACGGAGCGTCTGCCGCTGGTGGTGTACAAGACCTTTCCGGAGGATGGCCACGAGGAAATGGTGCGAGGGGCCCGCATTACCGGATTTAGCCCGCGGACCTTGCGGAACATCAGCGCGATCGGCGACGATAATTTCGTCTACAACTACATGCAGAGCCAGGTGGTGGGGGTTTCTGGAACGGCGCTCGGCGCGTTCGGGACGGCACAGAGTGGCCTGCCCGCCTCGGTCGTCGCTCCGTCTCTGCTCTTTGAAGAGATCGAGGTGCGCGGCGCGCGCGGGGAGCCCAAGCGTTTGCCGCTGTTGCCCGAGCCTCCGATGACCCCGAGAGCAAACAACTAAGAAGAAAGTCCAGGCCGCAAGAATCTTCCTCGGATCCAAGACATCCAATTCGGGGGAGCGGTTGCCCTTGCGTGAGGATGGGCCTGCCTAAGCTCACTCGGAGACGCTGACTTGTTTGAATGAGCAGTTCGCTTTATTGCTTCACGTCGGCGAGGTCGTCTTCCATGTCGTCAATGGAAAGTTTGCCAACCCCTGCCGGTATGACAAAGTTGAGCGCCTCTCGAGGATGCACTGAAGCAATCGTACCCAGCCGGGCGTTTTTGTCGCCCATGTGCGCATACAGGGGAATGGCATCCTTCCAATTGTCGGGCACGCCACTGCGCAGGAGCTCGCCCGACACGGAGGTCTTTCCGTCCGGAGTTGAGGTCAAGTTCACATGCAGCGCGTATTGGGGAATGCCGGTGCCGTAGACATACTGGTTGAAGAACCAGTCCATCTTGTGATTTCCGTCGAGGTCCATGCCGTGGGTCATGTGTTTTTCCACGATGGCCTTGAAGTCCTCGGTGGACGCCGGTTGGTTATCAAAGGTCTTGCAGTAATCCTGCATGGTTTCCTTGAAGATATGCTCCGGATCCGGATTCCGCGGATCCATCATCATCTGCCGGATCATCTGCAGAACATACGCGCCTTTTGAATAGACCAGGTTTTGATACGAGCTCCTGTCGGTAATCGAAGAGGCGATCCTCTGACCCATCCAGATGGGCCCGAGGGCTTCAGTTTTGTGGCGGTTCAGGTCTTCCCGGGACAACAGCTCCTTGTCGAGGCGGAATTGCGTCAGCGATTCTTTCATGTTCTGCCGGTATTGAACGTAAAGGAGCCCGGAAAACTCCGCGAAACCTTCCGAAAGCCATTGGTCGTGGTAGCTCTTCCAGCCGACCCGGTGTCCCCACCATTGGTGGGAACTTTCATGGGCGCGGAAGAAATCGGTTGCCTGGGTCTGATTCCTGATCCCCAATGCATTCCGCTGGGTGGCGTCCAGGAACGTGAACCATCCGAGATAGAGAAGCCCCGGCCACCCCTGTCCGTAGCTCCCGATGATGTTTGTAACAGCCAAGGTCTTGTAAGGGTAGGGTCCGTAGTAGTTTTGGAAAACCTTAAGGGTGTTTGCGGTTTCAATGTTGATCGTCTTGCCCAAAGCTGAGGGCGTCAGGTTTCCGATCGCAGCCCCCGAGCCCAGGTGCGAGCCGTTCGGTCCCTGTGCCAACTCCTCCACCGGGTTGCTAAAGGCCCGCTGGATGCTCTGCAGCAGATCATCCGGCTGGTTATTGGCATAGACTTGAATCTCAACGTCTCCGACTTTGTCGGTGAACAACTTGTAATCGCCGAAGGCAAAACCCGCCGCGGCAAGGGGAATATCGCTCTTCCAAGTGGTAATCAGTTCCTTGCCGTCGGTCGTCTCACCAATTTTCTGGCCGGTGGCCACAAGTTTGTAGCGCTTTGGGCTGCGAAATGTCAGGTCAAAATTGGACCGAAAGGCAAACTCACCCACAGCGAGTTCCGGTGAAAAAGCCGTGGGGTACCAGCCGAAGCTATGGCAAAAATAATTGCCGTTGCCGACTTTCTCGACGACGTGCTTACCTTCGTACTGAAATTCCAAAACTTGCCTTTGGCCCGTCTGGGTTGGCTCAAGGAGCGTCACCGCCACATAGTCACCGTAGGACTGGCTGCGCTGCTTGCGTTCTCGCGCCTGCTGGTAGACCAGTTTCTTCCCTTGTGCGTCCTTGACCGCAGCGACGCGCAAGTTCGAGTCCAGGTAGAACAGCAGCACGCGTTCGCCCGAATATCTCGGTTGCACCGTCACATGCGCTGTCGCGGATAGCTCTGCGCCTTCCGATACGGACGAGTTCAACTGGTAGTCCGGGATCAGGAAATCCTGCCGGGCCGCGGGATCGTCGTAGGCATGCCGCGGATCGCGGCCCTCGACAGGGAAACTCATCCAGTAGTCCAACTCTTTGTAGCCTCCCACATCTACCCAACGCCCCACGCGCATTTCCTCGGGCTGCATGGAGTCGTAACGCACTTCTACCCAGGACTTATCCTTGGTCTTCAGGTCCGCAAGGAAATAGGCCGTGCGTTTCCGGTCGGGCGACATCACACCCTTGAACAACCTGGGCAGGTATTCAGTGCCGGCGTCCTCCCGCTCTTGTTGCCGCTTCGCATAGAGTTCATCTGCCGCCCCGCCGTCTTTCCATTGCACTTGTTTGCCGACTTCATCCAGAAGCTCGTCGGTAAAGCTAAAGGTCGCCTCCGAGAAGGTCATGTCCAGCTTGTCTTGCTTGGTGAACAAGTGGAGTTGCTGAGCCTCAATGGGATTGGGCGGGTCGACCTGCAGGCGCCCCTCCCCGTGAAACACCGCGCCAAAAACCACGCCATTCGCGGGCTGCGTGAACTGTATGGTCCCGTTGACGAGCGTAATCCTTGCGCGATCGCGCACAATCTGCACGTTTTCTACCGTCGCGTCCTTTTTGGCATCCATGGCCGGCGCCCACAGGGTATTCCAGACGCCACCAGTGTCTGATTGTGCCGACACTCCTGCGGCGCTGCCGACTGCCAGCAGGGCCAAAATCACGATTTTTCTCATGGGGGCTCCTTAATGGTTTGCGGGGAAGCCTAGATAGTCAGAACCAAAGATGCAAGTGCATAGCTCACAATGTCACGATTGAGTTGCAGGTTCGCAACCCCCGAGTGAATTCCGGCAACTCCCACGGAGTTGAGGTAGTCTTTAGGCATGCCCTTTTCTCAGAGGCTGCGCGAGGATATCCAGGAAAAGAAGGGCGCGGCGCTGCTCAGCGTGGGTTCCGCGTTGCTGCTGCTCTGCTTGAAGACATTCCTCGTCCTGCGTACAGGAAGCTTGGGTGTTCTGTCGGAGGCGCTCCATTCGGGGCTCGACCTCGTGGCCGCGGTCATCACGTTTCTTTCCGTGCGGGTTTCGGACCAGCCCGCGGACGAGCGCCACCCTTACGGTCACGGCAAATTCGAGAACTTCTCCGCATTTATCGAGACCGGACTCCTCATCCTCACCGCTTGCTACATCATCTACGAAGCCTTTTCGCGGTTATTCTTCCACTCCGTACACATCGAACCCAGCCTCACCGCCTTCGTCATCTTGTTCGTTGCCCTGGCCATCGACATGACCCGCGCCCGTGCTCTGACCGCCGTTGCGCGTAAGTACCGCAGCGAGGCGCTGGAAGCCGATGCCTTACACTTTTCCACGGATGTTTGGAGCACGCTCGTGGTCATCACCGGGATTGGCCTGGTGTGGGCAGGCAATACATTTAATCTGCCGTGGCTGGTTTACGCCGATGCCCTTGCGGCCCTGGCCGTCGCGGGCGTGATTCTCTGGGTCAGTTCGCAACTGGGACGGCGCACTGTGGATGCGCTATTGGACGCCGCCCCGGCGGGTCTGCAGAGCGAAATTATCGGAGCGATTGGGCAGATGGAGGGAGTTCTGGAGGTCGAGCGTGTACGCGTCCGCCGCGCCGGCAATCGCCATTTCGTGGACGCCACGGTTTCCGTCCCCCGCACCACCAGCCTGGAGCAGGTTCATCTACTTACAGATGCGATCGAGAAACGTATTGGCGACATCGTGCCGGCGGATGTGATCGTGCATACGGAGCCGCGGGCCCCGCAAGGCGAGCATCTTTTTGAGTCGATCCGCGCTGTGGCGCAACGCATGGGCCTGGCCATTCACGATCTCTCGGCGTTTCAGCAGGACGGCCGCCTTTTCGTCGAACTCCATCTGGAAGTGGATGAAAATCTCAGCCTGCGCGACGCCCATCGCCGCGCCACCGAACTCGAAGAAGGCATACAATCCTTACGCAATGGGAATGCCGAGGTGAACATCCACATCGAGCCCCTGGGCCGCCACATTGCCACGCCCGATACGCGCGTGGGAGAAATGCACCGGCTGGAACTGTCGGTCGAGTCTTTCCTGAACAGCCTGCCCCAAGACTACGACGAACTGATCAATTGCCACGACGTGCGCGTGCGCCAGGTGGAGCACCACACGCTCGTTTCTTGCCATTGCGTCATGAAGAGCGATCTTCCCATCACGCGCATCCACGATGTGACTGCCGCGCTCGAAGATCGCGTGAAGGAACACTTCCCGCAAATCTTTCGCGTTACCATCCACCCCGAGCCGCCGGAAGAGCGTTAGCCGTTGCCTTTTCCTTGCTGATCGCTGCGCAGCCCTATTCCCCTGCTCATCGAATTCCCTGCGTGGGTCCCGCAAAAGCCGCTGCTGCCATGGCGATCAGGGCGGGAAAACACTCGAGCACATAGCGCGGCTCCGGCGTCTCCAGCGTCGTCAAAAAGCCCGTACGAACCACGATGTAGAACATCAGTAGCACTACTGCGCCGCGTGCCCTGCGCCATTTCCATAATTTCCAACCGCCCCAGATTCCCAGCCCTACGTACAAAAGGTTGATCGAAAAAATCAGGATCGTCACGCGCTGGTCGGCTGGGTCCTCTTCCCTCATATAAGCGAGGGGAAAGACGTGCCCAGAGACGGGCAGCAACTCGATGCGCGGCGTGAACCAGATGCGCGCGGCTCGCCGCATGGGAATCCAGAGAAAAGTCCGCAGCGGATGGCGCGCGGTGCGCTCCCGCGCCAACTGCGCGAACACGGCATCTTCCTCACTGGTGAGCGTCAGGTCTTCGTTGTATTGCTCCAGCGCCGTGGCGACACGATTCCGCTCCTCCGGCGTGTCGAACGCCTCCGGGGGAATATCTTCCAAGTGGATCTCATCGTCGTTGAGCTTCCATGGCACCAGATAACAATCGCGAACACGGAACAACCAGGTGCGTTCCCAGGCCATAAATCCACGGGGGTTCACTTCGCTGGGCAGCATGGTGTCCTTGGGAGCCAGCGGCTGGAATTCATGAAGGCTGACGGCATTTCGCGCCATCCAAGGCAAGAGGGGCATGGCGCAAGCGCAAGCCATGAGCGCGGCCGACAGAACGAAGCGTTTCGTTTCCCCTCGCCACCACATCCAGAGACCCAGCAGAATTAAGGTTGTCATCAGGAGCAAGGGAGTTTCGGGACGAAATAAGGCGCCCACGCCCACGACGAGTCCACCCAGGGCAAGCAACCTCCAACTCCCGTTCCCTCCGATCCATTCACGGCGCGGCCACTCCGGCCTTTCCGCGCGCACTTGCGCAGCCAGCAGCACCAAAAGCAGCAGCGCCACAGCAGTGAGAAACGTCGCCCACACCTCCGTGAGCGGCACCGCCACATAATTTGCCGTGAACGGGCAGCACGCGGCAAGCCACAAGCCCACCAAAAATGCCCGTTGGCGGTTCGCCTGCCTGGAGCAAAGTGAAGTCAACAGCGCCGCCAGTGCGGCGATTACGACGCAGCACGCCAAATCCACCAGCACCTGCGTCAACATTACGGACAATCGCGCATTTTCACCCGTGCGACCGGTCAACGCGTAAACGAGCGCCAGAAACGCGGGATATCCGGGCATGCGAAGATCCACCGGTACCGGCTGCCCGGCGATATCCATCGCGTATTTTCCGTGCTTCAGCCAGTTCGTCGCCAGCTGTTCGTAAATAACGGTGTCGCCCGAGCCCGCCGGAAACTTCAACACGAAAAGCATCCGCAAACAGGCACCGGCCAGGAGCGGAAACATGGGACTGGAGAAAACTCGCTTCATGCTTGCTTCGCATCTTACAATAGACGGGACGGATTGCACTCGACGGAGTATTGTGCTTACGGCGCTGCCCCCCTGCGCCGCCTGGCCGCCACATAAGATGAAAGAACGAAGGCCGATCTTTTATGACGCGGAGAAAGTCCGCTGGCGGCGCACTCGCCGATTCCTGGAAATCAGCGGTGCGCTGCTCACCCTTCTGCTGGTCTATTTCTTTGTAACCATCGCCGGAAGTGTCGAGCTTCCCTCGTCTTTGTTGCCGGACACGCACCCCGCTTATCACTCCGTCAAGCGGAAGAACCTGAAGCCGGTGGTATTGCGTGAAGGGCGTCACACGCGCGTGGCGCATATCGGGCAGGTTCCCGCCGCATACGATCCATTGCGCGCAGCGTTTTTTGTGAGCTGGGACCCCAATAGCCTCGCTTCGCTCAAAAAGCACTACAAAGACATCGATTTGCTCATGCCGGAGCAGCTTCACGCCGTTTCCGCCGACGGCGCAATTACGGTTGTGGATTACGAGCGCAATCAAACTGTCAAGGCCTCGCCGGCGGAGGCCCTTACACGGCTAAGGCAAGACAAGCTCCACCAGTGGATGCGCTCGCTGACTCCGCCCATCGAGCTGCCGATGATGGGGCTGCTGAACAATTACGACGGGGCAATCTGGCGCGTAAAGGAACTTGCCGAGATGCTGGCGAATTCCGCTGCACGACGCCGTCTCGTTTCCGATGTGGCCGGATACGCCGTGCTGGCCCACCAGGCGGGAATCGTGGTGGATTTCGAGGAAGTGCCGCTGAAAAGCCAACCGAATTTTCGCGAATTCATCGGCGAGCTGGCGCCGGCGCTTCACGCCGTGGGACTGAAAGTCATGATTGCCCTGCCGGCCCGCGACGACGAATACGACTACGCGTTCTTTGGCCGGGAAAGCGACGCCATTATCTTGATGAATTACGACCAGCACTGGCTGACCTCGGGGCCTGGTCCGATTGCGGCGCAGGATTGGTTCATGGAAAACCTCCGCCAGGTTCGCCAGGTTGTGCCGGCGCAGAAAATTGTGGCCGGCATTGCCAACTACGCCTATGACTGGACGGAAAGCACGGGGAAGGGCCCGCTGCACGCGGAAGAATTCAGCATTCAGGAGGCGCTCCTCCACGCGCACGAATCCGAGGCCGATGTCGAATTCGATGCGGCTTCCCTGAATCCGCACTATTCGTACGTGGACGAACAAAATCACACGCACCAGGTGTGGATGCTCGACGCGATAACGGCCTATAACCAATTGCGAGCCAGCGAAAGACTCGGGGTACAGGGCACAGCGCTGTGGCGTTTCGGCTCCGGCGATTCCTCCATCTGGCCAATCTGGGATGCCACGCACCCCGACGATGCCATTCGCGCTAAACTCCGCGACGTTGCGCCCGGCCCTGATTTGGTCCTCGAGGGCGATGGCGATATCTGGCACATTGCGGATGTGCCCAAACCCGGCGTGCGCAGTTTCAACTACGATGCCGCCACCGATCTCTTCACCAGCGAAAAATACGAGGCCATCCCGCTGTCGTTCGACATCGAAGAACTTGGCGGCGCCAAGAAGAAACTTGTGCTTTCTTTCGATGACGGCCCCGACCGGCGCTGGACGCCGAAAATCCTGGACATCCTGAAAGAGAAGAAAGTTCCAGCCGTCTTCTTCGTCGTGGGTGAAGCAGCCAACCAGGCGCCCGATTTGTTGAAGCGCGAATACAACGAAGGCCACGAGATCGGCAATCACACGTTCACACACCCTAATTTTGACGAAATCTCGCGCACGCAGATCAAATGGGAGCTGAACCTGACGCAGCGCCTGATCGAGAGCACCCTTGGCGCGAAATCCATTCTTTTCCGGCCGCCCTACGGCATCGATCACCAGCCGGAGTATGCGGAAGAAGTGCAACAGCTGCCGTACCCGCAAGACCTGGGTTACCTCATCGTGGGGCAACGCGTTGACCCGGACGACTGGCGCATGACGGAAGAGCAGCCGTCAGCGCCCGGCGGAAGAAATCGCAGCGGAAGTAATGCGCCAAGCCAAGAATGGAAATATTGTGCTGCTTCACGATGGCGGCGGAGAACGCGCGCAAACCGTTGCGGCCCTGCCGCTGATCATCGATGAGATGCGCGCTCAGGGCTTCGAGTTCGTTTCCGTCTCCGACCTGATTGGGAAAACACGCGCCGACGTGATGGTGCCACTCTCCTTCCGGGAAAGACTTGCAGCGCATGCGGATGGCTTCATCTTCGCGCTCTTCCAGTGGCTGCGCTTCGGGATTGCCACGGTTTTCATCCTGGGCATTATTCTCGTTAGCTGCCGCGCCTTGATCGTCGGGATTCTGGCCATTATCGAAAAGCTGCGGCCCGATCACGACGTGCTGGCGAATCCCATCCCGGCTGTGACCGTGCTGATCCCAGCGCACAACGAAGAAAGCGTCATTGTTGAGACGGTGCGCTCGGTTCTGGCTTCCGACATTCCGGATATTCACGTGATCGTTGTGGATGACGGCTCCGCGGATCGCACGCTGGAGCTTTTGGAGGGCAATTTCTCGTCCGAAATCCGGGTGCAGATCATTCACCAGGTGAACCGGGGCAAAGCAGCAGCATTGAGCGTTGCGCTTGCGCACGCGCGAACTGAAATTGTGGTGACCATCGACGCCGACACGGAAGTGGAGCCCGAAGCCATTCGCCATTTGCTGCGCCACTTTTCCGACCCGCAAGTCGGAGCGGTGGCGGGCAACGTCAAAGTCGGCAACCGTTCGCGCTGGCTGACGCGCTGGCAGGCCCTGGAATATATCACCAGCCAGAACATGGAAAAGCGCGCCTTCGATCTCCTGAATTGCATCACCGTGGTGCCGGGGGCTCTGGGCGCCTGGCGCCGGCAAGCGATCGAGGCGGCGGGCGGCATCACCGCGGACACCGTGGCGGAAGACGCCGACCTCACCATCGCGATTCGCCGGCTAGGGTGGCGCGTCACGTACGACGAGTATGCGATTGCCTGGACGGAAGCTCCGGTAACCCCCAGTTCGCTGATTCGCCAGCGATTTCGCTGGACGTTTGGAACGCTGCAATCCTTCTGGAAGCACAGCAGCACTTTGTTCCGGGCGAAGTATGGCGCGCTGGGTTGGGTGGCCCTGCCCAACATCTTTGTGTTCCAGATCGCGCTGCCGCTGATATCGCCGGTCATTGATTTGCTCTTCCTTGGGAGCTTGCTGTTGTGGGGCCTGGCACAGCTGCATATCACGCAGATCCCGCACCTGTGGACGACCGCGGACGTGCAGCGTTCGGTGCTCTTCTTCCTGGGATTCCTGATCATTGATGTGTTCACGTGTGCGATCGCTTTCGCCTTGGAACGTCACGAGGATTGGACGCTGCTGGTTCCCGTGCTGCTGCAACGCTTCTACTACCGGCAACTTATGTACATCGTGCTGTTCCGCTCGGTGAAGGAAGCGGTTAGCGGCCGCGCCGTGGGCTGGCGAGGCGTGGAAAGCGAACCGCCGCGTCAAACCCCTGCCGCCGTCGCGTCCTAGCACGTTTCTCCTCTCTTTCGAGTTTCTCTTTCTTCTATGAGGGCCACTTTGAGGTGGCCACCTGCTCTTCGCGATGCTCAGAGTAAAAAAGTGGTCGCTACATTCTCCTTCTAGGGCGGGGCAGTGGCGCCTTCGACATGACGGATGGCAACATGGATTTCATTCGGAAAAGCGACGTGGAATAAAGACGGGGAAGAAGGGCGAGGAAGAAAAAAAGCGCGCCGTGACTGAGTCAGGGCGCGCTCTTTAATTGGATGAAATTTTCAGATCCGCTATCAGGCCATGAGGCGCGGACGGGCCAGCGCCAGAACCTTGCGGGATTGCAGGGGCTTGCCGTAAAGGCTCGGGCGAGTGGCATAGTGCGGCAACCGCGGCGCGGGTGCACTGACGGGCGCGGGCAAAGGCTGCATGGGATTGCGCGAGGTTTCCCGCATAAGTTCCATGCGGCCGCGCACCTTGAATTTGGCGAGCAGGGAAGAAACGTGGAACTTCACCGTGCGTTCGGAGAGGTTCAGTTCGGAAGCGATTTCCTTGTTCGCCAAGCTGCGCAGAATACCGTCGAGGACTTCCTGTTCGCGGCGGGTGAGCCGCACAGCGCTTTTGACTTTGTGCCCCGCTCGCAGAAGTTCCTCAGCTTTCTCCTCCAACGCGCCCAAGCATTCCTGCGGCGCGGGGACCATAATCATGTAGTCGCTGGGGGATTGGCCTCGAACCAGGCAATGCATGGCGAGGAGTCCGGCGGCGTGCTCCACGGGGAGTTCGCCAGCGGGCCCGGCTTCGACATGGAAATGCGCGGTGCCAGAGGATTTCTCGTAAAAGAGATACAACAAGGGTGAGGGAGCGGGTCTGGATTGGCTGATAGGATGCGTTGCGACTGATCTGCGGATCAATTTCACGTGCACTCCTCCGAGAGCGTTTCGCGGTGGGGACGACGCGCTCCTTTTAGTTTGGACTTGCGTTCACCTCCTGAGGAGGTCACCCGGAATCTCCGGGCAAGCGGACAGGGCGCAAGCTGGGTCAGGCTAGCTACCCCGATGACGTGACAAGCTAACTTCACCACCAAGGGGTACGCGAGAAGGAGTCCCCGTCATAACGCTTATAAGAACCACACCTGACCGAGGTAATCATTAGCATCCGGGGTGCCGCTGAGGAACAATTTTATGATGCAACTTTTCAACGACTTAGGCAGAGGGGGAAATGCCAAATCTGTGAAAGCTGGGTAGAAATTGCGTGCGCGGGGCATTTTTTGCGCTTCTTCGTGCGCGGAACGGCAATTACGGAGTGAGGACGCGGGTCTGCTCGGGAGAAATCAACTCATAGTCAATCCCCCGCCACCGAAGGTGACGACCGAACGAGGACAGAAAATTCAAAAGGTACAGAAATGGAACGACCGTGGTCAAAAGAATGTACATCCAGGATTGGGCCATGATCTGAGACCTGAAGGGCGGAAGGGCTTCTGTGGCACCGATAACGCGCACGGCACCACGAATGGACGCGAGCAACAAGGGTAGGACCAGCAATGACATAACGTGGAAGGCCGGGCGGGAAGCGATGGTAAGGGTGAGAGCAAAGTACAGGCCCAGTAACGCAGTCAGGCAATAGAGAAAATGGGTGGCAAAGGCGGAAGCCCACATATTGTGACGGTAGACCCGGGTGACGGTGACCTGACGGTTTGTAAACTCAAGCAGACCAGAATAGTCCGATTGGACGTAGGAGACGGTCAGGCATTCCGGGAGGAAAACGATGCCGCGCCCCGTGCGTTCCACCATCATGGTGAGGGAATAGTCGTCGCTGAAGGAATGTTGCCAGACGTCGAGCATACCGATCTCTTCAAAAAGCTTGCGGCGGATGGCAGTGCCGCCGCCCCAGCAGAAATTCTTCTGGTGATCGCCCAGCATGGTCACAACAGAGGCGTTCCAAGCGGCGAGGAGAGCTGTGGGCAGATCACTGTGATCAGGGATGAACCAGCGCATGGTGGTGGTGGCGCCGATGCGGGAATCCGCGAGCGGGGCGACAAGATGGTGCAGCCAGGCCTTGCCAGGGCGGCCATCGGAGTCGGTAAAGACTAACACCTCAAATTCAGGAGGAAGTTGTTCGACGACGGTGCGAAGATTGTTCACCTTTTCGCTGCAATTTTGCGGTTTGCCGGCAATCATAACGGTGGCTTTGACGCGGGAGGATGCCGCGACACGTTTTACGATGCTGTAAGCCGGGTCGGATTCGGAGGCGAGCACAAAGAAGACTTCATAGTTCTGGTGGGCGAATTCGCACAAGGAGACGAGATTGCGTTCGAGGCCAGGTTCCATGCCGCGGCACGGGCAGATGACAGCGGTATGCGGGGCAAAAAAACCCGGGTCGGTTTTCAAGCGGCGGCGCACGTAGGCGAGCCACTGAAGACCCTGCCAAAGAAGGTAGAGGCCCGCAGCGATCTGAACAATCGCCAGGATTTCAAAGAGAGTTTCCACGCAAGCCGAGCATAACAGAGAGTGGCAGTGTAGGAATCGGGATGTCCAGAGGTAGAATCGCAGGGGTAAACACCCGCAAATGGAGGGGGCGAACACACATGAACGGACGAGTGGAAAGTTCGATGGTGACCACGGGAACCGAGCTACAAGGGTACCGTGTAGTGAGGAACTTCGGAATCGTGAGGGGAATCACGGTGCGATCGAGGAGCGTGCTGGGCAACCTGGCGGCAGGGATTCAAACGATTGTGGGCGGAAACATCACGGTGATGACGGAGCTGTGCGAGAAGGCGCGTGAAGAGGCTTACGAGTTGTTGCTGCAACATGCAGCACAACATGGCGCGAACGCGATCCTGGCGATGCGCTATGACGCAAACGAAGTGATGCAGGGCGTGACGGAAGTGCTGGCGTACGGCACGGCGGTGCAGGTGGAAAAGCTCAGCTAGATTCTTCCTGCTCTACGCTCGAGCAATTCAGGAACGGTAGAATCTGCGTTTCATGTTCTGCTCTTCCTGCGGACTACAAATGGCGGCGACGGCGCGGTTTTCCGCGCGCTACGTGTCGCGCGCGGGCCGATTTTTGGCGAGAACGCGCTAAAACTCTAGCGCGTTGCTGGAGGTCTAGCGTCCGAACGGGCTCGAAGGATTCCTTCGGTCAGTTCAGTGGTCAGCGTTTCCAAACTTGTGAGCGAGCGGCTGGCCGCAACACGCGCTTTTTCCAAGAAAGAAGAATCGAGAAGGAAGGCGCAACGATCGACGAAGGGGTGATTGGCCACCTCGAACGGCTTTCGCGCGCGGCGGGTGGCACCCGCTTTCGCCAAAATGGCCTGATACATCTGCAAGTCCGCCTGGAATTCCAAAGCGTCGCCTGCATTCCAGCGTTGCTGGCGTGTGAGTGCGGCCAGGTATTGCTGTTGGAAGGCCGCGGCGAATTTGCGTCTAACACGGAGGGGAGCCTTTGCGCCGCCCGGAGCGTCGGACGCTTCGACGATTTCCATAGCACGCGCGGACATGGCCAGCAAGGCTTCGCGCTGCAATAGGGTGAGGAGGTCGCGGTAGAGCGCCGCGTGCACCTGCAAGCCGAAGCGTCCGTGTTCGACGACATAGGAATCCACAAAGCGCGGAACGATGCGATCCCGGAGCAGAGTTTCGCCCAAGCGCCGCGCCATTAGGGCGGCGAGATCGGCGGAGGCGGATTTAGCGTGCGCCATCAAGACGAACTAATATTAGCAGGAGTCGGCGGCCGGATTGACTGGGCGGAGGGGTGCAGAGCCAAGCCGTTATCGGTGGTGCAGCCAGAGAAGAAAACCGACGATGGCACCGCCCAGGAGGGACGCGAGGAGGAGCAGGCTTACCGGAGTCCGTGTGACCAAGCCCATGATCAGCATGCCGATGACAATCACCAATCCGATGGGATGCGCAGTCCACTGCCCGCCGCCGTAAGGTCCAAAGGGCACCACGTGTTCAGGTTTGGGTTCCAAATCGCGTTTGGGCCGAACGCTCATTGTCCTCAGCCTACTCCCAGGGGATCGCGGAAGGAAGGCCGGGGACAAACAAAAAAGGCCCGGTGGACATTGTGCCGGGCCTTTGCCGATAATAGGAAGTTTCAGTGTACTGCTTGGGTTGAGTCGCCAACGCCGGGTACCGGAGGTTCAGGCTCGGGGACGACAGGGGCGATCGGATCCTTTTCGAGGGCTTGCTCGAGAACTTCATCGAGCGTGCGCACGTAGCTGATGGTAAGGTCGCCGAGGATTTCCGGCGGCAGGTCGGCGACGGCGTTGGGCTCGTTGTCCGCAGGCAGAAGCACATGCTTGATTCCGGCGCGCTTCGCACCCAAGACTTTTTCCTTCACGCCGCCGATCGGCAGCACCACACCGGAGAGGGTCATTTCACCAGTCATCGCCAGGCGGTTCTTGATCGGGCGATTGGTCAGGAGGCTGACGAGCGATGTAACCATCGCCGCGCCTGCCGATGGACCGTCCTTGGGGACCGCGCCGGAAGGCACGTGGATGTGAATGTCTGACTTGCGGAAAAAGTCCGGGTCGATGCCATAGCGTTCGGCGTTGGCACGGGTCCAGGTCAAAGCGGCAGTCATGGATTCCTGCATGACTTCGCCGAGATGGCCGGTCATGGTGAACTGCTTGCCGCCACGCATGCGGCTGGCTTCGATGAAGACGATGTCGCCGCCCACGGGAGTCCAGACGAGGCCAACGGCGACGCCGGGCTTCTTGACGCGCTCCTCGACTTCCTTCTCCGTGCGGAACTTCGGCACACCGAGAAATTCGCGCACAACCTGCGGCGTGACCACCATCTTGTCCGGCTTGCCTTCGGCGATGCGGCGAGCCTGCTTGCGAACGAGGGTGGCGATTTCGCGTTCGAGATTGCGCACACCCGCTTCGCGCGTGTAGCTGTGGATGATCTCCTGCAGCCCTTCCTCGGTGAATTCGAGCTGTTCGCCTTCCTTCATGCCGTGTTCCTTGGTCTGCTTCGGGATCAGGTACTTGCGCGCGATGTGAATCTTCTCTTCGCCGGTGTAACCGGGGAGTTCGATGACCTCCATGCGATCGCGCAGAGGATCCGGGATGGGATCCATCCAGTTGGCGGTGGCGATAAAGATGACCTTGGAAAGGTCGAAGGGCACATCAAGGTAGTGATCGCGGAAGGTATTGTTCTGCTCCGGGTCGAGGACCTCCATGAGCGCGGACGAAGGATCGCCGCGGAAGTCGCGGCCCAGCTTGTCGACCTCATCGAGCATGCACACGGGGTCATTTGTCTCGGCGCGCTTCAGGCCCTGAATGATCTGGCCGGGCAACGCTCCAATGTAGGTGCGGCGATGGCCGCGAATTTCGGCTTCGTCGTGCATGCCGCCCAGGGCGATGCGGACAAACTTGCGGCCGAGGGAACGCGCGATGGATTTGCCCAGCGAGGTTTTGCCCACGCCCGGAGGCCCGATGAAGCAAAGGATCGGCCCCTTCATGCCGGGCTGGAGTTTCTTGACGGCCAGGTAGTCGAGGATGCGCTCCTTCACCTTTTGCAGGTCGTAGTGATCCTCGTCCAGAATTTCGTGCGCCTTCACGATGTCGATTTCCGCGCTGCCGGAAGACTTGGACCAAGGCAGGGAAGTCATCCATTCGAGATAGGTGCGTGAGACCATGTACTCGGCGGAAGCGGGAGTCATTTTCGAGAGGCGCTTGACCTCTCGGTCGCACTCCTTCTTGGCTTCCGCGGTCATGCCGGCTTCCTCCACTTTTGTGCGCAGCTCCTCGATTTCGGCTTGCGCGTCGTCGATGTCGCCGAGTTCCTTTTGAATGGCCTTCATCTGCTCGCGCAGAAGATATTCGCGCTGGTTCTGGCTGACCTGTTCCTGAACCTGCTCGTTGATCTTGCTACGGAGTTCGAGCACTTCCATTTCCTTGGAGAGTTCGCGGATCAGCGTTTCCAGGCGCTTGCGCACATTGGCAGTCTCGATCAGCTCCTGGCGCAGCAGCGTGGACAGACTGGGCAGGGTTCCGGCGATGAAGTCGGCCAGGCGGCCGGGATCGTCAATGTTCAGTGCCGCGTTTTGCAGATCGTCGGAGAGCTGCGGCGAACGGCTAACGACGTCGCGGAAAAGCTCCTGGGCGTTACGCACCAGTGCTTCGAGCTCGGCGTCCTGTTCGCCAACGAAATCGGGTTCCGATTCAATGGAGGCGCGGAGGAAGGGGCGCAGGCCAAGGAGCTCGACGATACGGATGCGCTGAAGTCCTTCCAGAAAGATGACCACATTGCCGTTGGGCATCTTAACGGTCTTGTGGACCTTGGCGAGAGTGCCGACTTTATGTAGATCAGCCGCAGCGGGATCCTCGACCCGCGGGTCCAGTTGGGCGACAACGCCGAGCAATTTTTCATCGCCAGCAAGAGAACCGACCAGAGCCAGCGAGCTTTCACGACCTACAGTAAGAGGCAGGACAGCGCCCGGGAAGAGCACCGTGTCTCGAACCGGAAGGATGGCAAGCGTCTCCGGCACAATATACTTTTTGTCAGCCATAGATTCCCTCAAATCCAGCGGCAGGATACGCCGCCATGCCGGGTTAGATGCAGGAGAGGGCAAAAGGGTGCCCAACAGTGCAACTCTTCCAAGCAGATATCATTAGTCACTTACGCTCACATATTAGACTATCCCAAAACCAATTGCAAATTCCTGTCTATAACGCTGAAAAAAAATGTTTTACTTAACAGGAAGCAAAGCCATGTTGATCCTACTTATCTCTATCGGCCATCTCCCCCCCGGGGATAGTTCTTCCTGATGAAAAGGATAGCCTGCTCTTTGGTCTGCAACTGGCCTTCGAGTTGGGCGTCCTCCAGGGCGGTCAACATTCTCTGGAAGTCGGGCCCGGGCACATATCCCATATCCTGCAAATCGACCCCGGTCAATAGGCGGGGCGGACTAAATTGTTCGGCGGGGGTCTCGGCGAGGAGGTGCTTCAGTGCCTGGTACGCTTCGAGGCGGCCATGGCTGGACAAGCAATCGAGGCGGTGTAACTCCAAGTGCTCGGGAAAAGCGGGTAGCCGGACGAAGCGCTTCAGAGTGGATTTGCGCATCTGGGCGACATCCTTGAATTTCATGTGGTTTGCGACGAGGGCGAGAATCTGCTGGGCATCGTCATTGGAAAAGCGCAAACGGTGACAGATCGCGGTTGCCATCTTTACTCCGACTTCCGCATGGCCATCAAAGCGGATGCGGTCTCCAGTGGCGGACGCAGGTCGAAACGTGGGTGGCTTGCCGACGTCGTGGAGCAGAACGCCCCAGGCCAGTGTGGGGGAGACCCCGACGGGCAAGCCTTCGAGCATCAGGCGGGTGTGAATCCAAACGTCGCCCTCGGGATGGTACTCGGGGGGCTGCGGGACACCTTTCATGGCGGAGATTTCAGGCAGAAGTTCCTGGAGCAGGCCGGAATCCTCCAACAATTCGAAGCCGCGGCGTGCCGCGCCTTCGGTGAGGAGTTTGGTCAATTCTTCGCGGATGCGCTCGGGAGAGACGACGTGAATTTCCGAAGCGTGTTCTTGGATCGCAGCAAACGTGCCGGACTCGACGACGTATGCGAAACGCGCGGCAAAACGAATGGCACGAAGCATACGCAATTTGTCCTCAGTGAAACGGCGTTGGGGATCGCCGATGGCGCGGACGAGCTTCGCGTGAAGATCGTCTTGGCCGCCGACATAGTCGAGGACTTCTCCTGTATCGTGGCGCATCAGCAGGCCGTTAATGGTGAAATCGCGGCGGGCGACGTCTTCCTGAGGTGTTTTGGAGTACAGCACGCGATCGGGATGCCTGCCGTCGGAATAGCCCACATCGGAGCGGAAGGTGGCGACTTCGACCTTGGCGGCGTCGCGGGGAACAAGGACAACACCGAACTGGGCGCCCACCCCGATGCCATCGGGAAAAAGCTGCAAGACGCGCTCCGGAGTGGCGTCGGTGGTTACATCGAAGTCAGCGGGTTCGCGCTTGAGCAAGAGGTCGCGAACACAGCCGCCGACGAGCAATGCTTCATGTCCATGGCGACGCAGGGTCTCGCAGATCGAATTGGCCAGCTCGCGGGAATTCACGGTCTGATTATGCGCCAGGCGCAGCGTAGGCCGCACAAGAAATGAGTGGAGGGAGGAGCGGAGGGGTCATTTACAGCGAAGGACGAGGCAAGTGATGTCGTCGGACTGACGTGTGGCGCCGACGAATTGTCCCACCTGCTGCATAAGATATTGCATCGTCGCGTGGGCGGGAAGATTGGGGAGATCACGAATGAGACGGAGCCAGCGCGCGTCGGTGAACTCCTCGCCGGAGGAATTGAAAGCTTCGACAACGCCATCAGTGAAGAGAACGAGAGTGTCGCCGGGCTGCAAATCGACGGAAGCGGCGACAAAGGTGGCTTCGCGGAGAATGCCGAACGGCAGGCCGCCGGATTCGAGGCGTTCGGTGCCACCGTTGGTACGGCGCACGACGGGTGAATTGTGGCCGGCATTTACGTAGACCAGGCGACGGGTGGAAGGATCATATTCGCCAATCACGCCGGTGGTGAAGCGGCGGCCTTCGAGGCTGTGGGCGCAGGCGTAGTGATTCAGGCGCTCGGCAAGCTGTGTGAGGGGAAGGCCTTCGGAGGCGAGGGTGTGCAAGCTGGCCTGGAGGGTGGCCATGAGTAGCGCGGCAGGGACGCTTTTGCCCGCGACGTCCGCCATGACGAGGAGTAATTTGCCGCCGGAGGCCGCATCATCCGTAGGATAGAACGCGTCGTAATAATCACCGGCAACGGAATTTTGCGGGCGGGTCCAAAAGGCGACTTCGGCGCCGGGAATGGCAGGGGGCTCCGAGGGCACGAGCCAGGATTGGATTTCGCGGGCAATCTCGAGGTCGCGTTTCATGATGACTTTGTCGGCGAGTTCGAGAGAAAGCAGAAGAAGGAAAAGCAGGGCAGCGATGAACTCGAGATTGACGTCCATGACGAATTGATTGCCGTAGTGGATTTTCACGCCGGAAACGAGCAGGAGGGCGAGCGCGACGAGGAGGAGGACGCGGCGCGCAGGCGTGAGCTTGTTCAGAAGCGCCCAGAAAAACTGTTTGATGACAGGCCAAGGCCGCTTCCAGCGGGGCAGTTTGTGGATTTCGTCCCAATCGACATCTTTGCCGTAGAAACCGTAGCTGGAGCGGGCGTCGGCGGCGAACTGGGACCACAGATCGTCAACGGCGCGGCCTTCGCTGACGCGCTGCCAGAAGTCGTGTAGGCGGTCGATGAGGGCAGGCCGCGGAGGCGGAGAGCCGGGGGTTGAGGAGACGGGGGCGCTCATGGAATGCCAGTATAGGACATTGCGGAGTAGCGCGCAGCCGGGCGCGGGGAATCAGGAGTCGTCGCGGCGCAGAGAGCCACCGAATTGGACGGAGCCAAAGCCGAATCTGTCGCGGAGGCGGTCGGTGGCTTTGGTGAGCTTTTCGAGTTTTTCGCGGCGATCGGCTTCAAGCAGGTCGAGCTGTTCGGCGCCGTGAGAGAGGCCGGAGAGGGCAACGCCGAGGAGACGGACCTTGCGCTTGGCGTCGCGATGCTCGCGGAAAAGCTCGAGGAAGACGGCGAAGATGTCGTTATCAAGGCGCGCGGGATCCTGAAGAGTTTTGGAGCGAGTGTATGTCTCGAAGCCCGCGTAGCGAATGGTGAGCGTGAGAGTGCGGGAGGAGAGGCCGGCTTCGCGCAGGCGTTTGCAGGCTCTCTGGGAAAGGTGGCTAAGGAGGGATTCCAACTCCTGCACGTTGTCCGTGTCTTCTCCGAAGGTGTGATTGTGCGAGATGGATTTCGGTTCGGCGTCGATCAGGAATTCGTAGGCGTCGCCGCCGCGCGCTTTGCGATAGAGCGCGGTGCCCCACTGGCCGAAGATCTTTTCCAATTTTTCCTGGGAGTGAGAAGCGAGCTGTTCGACAGTTTCAATACCCAGGGCGCGGAGGGCGCGCTCGGTGACTTCACCGATGCCGGGAATCTTGCGGATGGGGAGCGGCGCAAGAAAACGAGCCTCCATCCCGGGCGCGACCCAGACGAGGCCGCGGGGCTTGGCTTGCTCGGAGGCCACTTTGGCGACGAGGCGTGTGGTGGCGAGGCCGCCGGAACAGGGCAGCGCGGTGGTTTGCGTGATGGAGCGGAGGAGTTTGTCCGCAGCGGCGAGGGGCGGGCCATGAAGGCGCTCCGTGCCGGAGAGATCGAGATAGGCCTCGTCAATGGAAACCATTTCCACGATGGGAGAAAACTTGGCGAGGATGGAGGCGACGCGATCGCTCCATTCGGAATATTTTTCGTGATGGCCATCCAGGAAAACGGCATGGGGGCACAAGCGCGAGGCGGTGCGCAAAGGCATTGCGGACTGGATGCCGAATTTGCGGGCTTCGTAGCTGGCGGCGGAGACGACACCGCGCTGATCGGGCCGGCCGCCTACGACCACGGGTTTACCGCGCAGTTCGGGGCGCTCGAGGAGTTCCACAGAGACGAAGAAGGCGTCCATGTCCACGTGGAGAATGGAGGAGTGCAGGGGAAGGTCGCACTCCTCGGCGGGCTCGTGTTTGGCGCGGAAGCGAGCGAGGTCCGGCATGGGAGTAGGGTACGACTTCGCAGTGGCGGGAGCAATGACGCGGAGATTTCGTCCGCAACTCTTTGCCATCACGAAGGTGCCTGTGGTGTTGCGGCCAGCCTGTGCGGGCATTGCAATGGGCAGATAAATCAGATATTCTGATAATCAGATTTATGAAGAAAACGAGGATCAGCGTTACGGAAGCCGCTCGCAATTTTGCCGATTGCGTCAACCGGGCCCACTATCAAAATGTTACCTTCGTGCTTCTAAGGAATGGCGAACCGGTTGCCCGCCTTGTGCCGGGCAACGAGAAGGTTTGTGTGGGCCGCGATTTGGCCGAGACTCTGGCGGAAACTCACTTGCCGGAGAATGAAGCAAGAGCGTGGCATCGTGATCTGCAAGCGGCCCGTAAAACCCTCAAAGCACCTGCGGACAAATGGCGATAATTCTGGACGCGGACGTCATCATTCAGGGTGAGAAGGGTACCTTCGACCTCAGGAAGTGGGTGGGGTCCCGTCCGAGTGATCAATTTGAGATTGCTGCTATCACGGTGGCCGAACTCTGGCACGGGGTAGAGCGGGCAACCGGAACGCATAGGATCACACGGGAGCGCTACCTGCAGGCTGTTTTGGAATCTGTCCCGATTATTCCCTATACGGAACAGACGGCATACGAGCACGCGCGCATTTGGGCGGAATTGGAGATCAGCGGCAAAATGATCGGGTCCTACGACTTGATTGTCGGAGCAACGGCCCTGGAGCGTGGCAGCCAGGTCGCGACATTCAACAAACGGCACTTCGCACGGATAAAAGGCCTGAACATCATCGAACCAAAGTAAGCTCGTGTGCGTTAGTTGCGCTCGGCGGCAAGGACGCGGGGAATGCCTGCGAGGTCGTTGGTGACGCTCACGTTGGTCCAATGCGAAGGATCGAGGAGGGGCTGAACGGCAGGCAAAGTGTTGTAGCCAAGTTCGAGGACGAGCAAGCCTCCGGGCTGCAGATGGCGAGTCGCTTGGGGAATGAGAGCGCGGTAGAGTTCGTAGCCTTCTTCGCCAGCGAACAGAGCAGCAGAGGGCTCATGGTCGCGGACTTCCTGGGGCAGAGATTCCGCGTCACGCCGACCGACGTAGGGCGGATTGCAAACGATGAGGTCGAAAGAAAGTGGCGAATGGCAAGTGGCCCTTCGCAATGATCGCTCTGGGTAAACGATTGACGAGAACCCCTCAAACAAATTGGATTCGAGAAAGTGGATACGATCGGAAAAGCCGTGGCGAGCAGCGTTGCGGCGAGCTACGTCGAGGGCAGCGACGGAGATATCCGTGGCGTAGACGGTGGCGCCGAGAAGCTCTTTGGCCAAGGCGATGGCGATGCAGCCGGAGCCTGTGCCGACATCTACGATGGTGTGGCCATTGCCTGTAACAAGAGGCGGACGGCCGGCGCGGAGTTCGCGGACGGCAAGGCGATCGAGGGCGACCTCGATGAGATGCTCGGTTTCCGGGCGGGGGATCAGGACGTCGGCACTGACTTCGAATTCGAGGCCCCAAAACTCCTGCTTGCCGGTGAGGTGTTGCGTGGGCTCGCCCTTGGCCCGGCGCTGAATGAGAGCGGAATACTGACTCGCAGTGTCGGCGGAGAGAATTTCTTCCGGATGAGCATAGAGCCAGGCGCGATCACGATTCGCGACGTGGAGGAGCAGAAGTTCAGCAGCCAGGGTGAACGACTGGACGTTTGCTTCGCGCAGCTGGCCGATGCCCTGCTTAAGCAGAGAGCGCACGGAACGATCTGTGGCGACGCTGGTCATGGATGATGCTCAACCGATCAGGTGCTCTTTCTGGCGGCCGCTGGCTTCTATGGTGCCGTAGGCTACACCATTTCCCGCATACGCATATTTGGCGATGGCGCAGCCACCAAGAGCGGAGTGGCCAACGGCCAAGCCTCCGAACGCACGCCAGCCAAGGGAAACACCGGCAAGTGCGAAGAGTCCCAGAGAAACGCCACCCACCGAAATGACGCCGACTGCCAATCCCCCGATGGCGATGAAACCGAAGGCGAGGCCTCCGAGCGCGATAACACCTGTGGCGCGTCCACCGATGGCGATGATGCCATGGGCGGAGGGACTGTAAGAGACCAGCGGCAATCCGGCGATGCGAGTGGATGATTCGTAGACGTAGTCTTTCGAGAGAACGACAGCGGTGACGAAGTGAGTGAGACCGATGCAGACAATCATGTAAATGATGAAGAAGACCCAGAAGGGCATCATGATTTTGAGCGAGCGATCCGGATCGGAAAACGAGTCGCTGATCCGGCGCATCCAAAGGGGACCTGGCTTCGAACCTGGACGGGAAAGCATGGGAACCTCCGCTGAAGAGATTATGCCTCGGCTAGCTCCTGTTTGAGGCGTTCCGCTTCGTAGTGGCCCACCAGGCCGTCGACGAGCGGGCCGACCTTGCCATCCATGACTTCGGTGAGTTGATGGATAGTTAGGCCGATGCGGTGATCGGTGACGCGGTTTTGGGGATAGTTGTACGTGCGGATTTTCTCGGAACGGTCGCCGGTTTTGATCTGGCCGCGGCGCTCGGCGAGGATGGCGGCTTGCTGCTTTTCGAGTTCCATTTCGTAGAGACGCGCGCGGAGAACACGCATGGCCTTAGAGCGATTCTTGATTTGCGATTTCTCGTCCTGTTGGGAGACTACCAATCCGCTGGGAATGTGCGTGATGCGCACGGCGGAATAGGTGGTGTTGACAGACTGGCCGCCGGGGCCGGAGGAGCAGAAGGTATCGATGCGAAGATCCTTGGCTTCGATCTTGACGTCGATGTCGTCGGCTTCGGGAAGGACGGCAACCGTGGCGGCGGAGGTGTGAATGCGGCCCTGGGTCTCCGTGTCTGGCACGCGCTGCACGCGGTGAACGCCGCTTTCGTACTTCAGCTTGGAATAGACCTTGTTGCCGGAGATGGCAGCGACGATCTCCTTGACGCCGCCCATGGAAGTGGGGGAGCTCTCCATGACTTCCACTTTCCAGCCTTGGGACTCGGCGTAGCGTGAATACATGCGGAAAAGATCGCCGGCGAAAATTGCGGCTTCGTCACCGCCGGTACCGGCGCGGATTTCGAGGATGATGTTCTTGTCGTCAATGGGATCCCTGGGGAGGAGAAGCAGCTTAAGCTCACGCTCGGCCTGCTCCTTACGGGCGATGAGCAGCTTTTCCTCCTCCTGAGCCATGTGGCGCATATCGGCGTCTTCGGATTCGACAACCATCTGGTGAGCGCCGGCAAGGTCCTTCTCGATTTTCCTGAACTCGCGGTGCTTGGAGACAACTGCTTCGAGTTCGGCGTGCTGCTTGGCGAGCTTCTGGAAACGCGCGGAATCGCTGACGATCTCCGGGGTGGAGAGTTCGTGAGTCATTTCCTGGTAGCGGGCGTCAAGCTGATCGAGTTTCTCGCTGAGAGTGAGTACAGACATGTGAAAACCTTTCTTCAACAAGATTAAGAGTCACGGACGAAGCGCGGCGGATGATGGGTAACATGTGACTCGGAAGCACAAAGAGCAGGCGCCCAGAAAAGGCGCGGGAGGAGTGACAGCTAATAGAAAGAGGCGTACATTGGAAACTCTGCTCAGTAAGAATAACGCGGAAAGAGGACGGGCGCAATCGGGGTTGCCGGGCGCCAAAGGGCGTTGCTGGGGAGAAATGAGGTGTACTAGGATGCGGAGGAAGATGGTTTCGGTGATTGAGAGTGGAACGCATGAGTGAGGCAGCACAGACATCTATGGACGCAACGCCAGAGAGCATGCAGCCGGGTGCGCCATAGGCCGATGCCGGGTTTTTGTGGAATTTTTGGTATCCGGCGATGCGCAGCGACGAGATTTACGGGAATCACTTGGCGAAGGCCATGTTGCTGGAAGCGCCGCTGGTCATCGGCCGGACGAGCGAAGGAAAGGCGTTCGCGATGCGCGACGCTTGTCCGCACCGGGGGATTCCGCTCTCCTACGGGCACTTTGATGGAAAGAATTTGCAGTGCAGCTATCACGGGTGGGAGTTCGAAGCATGCAGCGGGCAATGCGTGTTGATACCTTCGCTGACGAGCCACGACAAATTGAAGGTGGAGCGGATCGCGGCGGCGCGCTATCCGTGCGAAGAGCGCGATGGATATGTGTGGGTATACATGAACGCGGCGGGGACGCGATTGCCGGACCAAGTGCCGGCGGCGCCAGAGCTGCCGAAATTCAGCGAGAAATTCAGGATCACGCGGCTTGACTGCGAGCTACCGTCGCACATCGATCACGGAATTATCGGCTTGATGGACCCGGCGCATGGGCCGTTTGTCCACCAGTCGTGGTTTTGGCGGAGCAAGGCGAGTATCCACGAGAAGTCCAAGCAGTTTGAGCCCATCCCGAACGGATTCCGGATGAGCAAGCACTCGCCTTCGACAAACAGCCTGCCGTATCAAGTGCTGAAGAAGATGACGGGCGAAGCGGTGACGACGACAATCGATTTCGTGTTGCCGAACATGCGATTCGAGGAGATTCACAGCGGGAAGCTGTGGTTCTCCAGCCGCGCGACGGTGACGCCGGTGCGGCGCGATCTTTGCCGGATTGATTTCGTGGCGGCGTGGAACCTGCCCTTGCCCGTCTCGGTATTTGGCATTTTTGCCAGAATATTTCTGCGGCAGGATCAGGAAACGATGATCCAGCAGTCCGAGGGATTAAGATACAACCCGCGGTTGATGCTAATCGATGATGCAGACCGCCCGGCGAAGTGGTATTTCGCGCTGAAGCAGAACCTGATCGAGGAGCGGCGCACGGGCATTTCCGTGCCTCACCCAATGACTGGGCCGGTCACATTGCATTGGAGGAGCTAATTCGATTCTTCAGGGTACTAGCAGTGACAGGTGGATGAAGCTAACTGGGAAAACCGCCATGGAACAAAGTCATGCTGAAATAGCGGCATCGCACGTCGTCACCTCTCCCCAACGCCTCACATCCGTTGACGCTCTGCGTGGCTTCGACATGTTCTGGATCATGGGGGGCGGACCTTTTGTCATGGCGGTCTGCAAACTCTTCGTAAATCCTCTCCCGCACTGGCTGGACCGGCAGTTCGACCATGTCGACTGGGAAGGCTTTGTGGGCTGGGACCTCATCATGCCGCTGTTCTTGTTCATTGTTGGAGTGGCCATGCCGTTCTCCATCGGCAAGCGCATCGAACTCGGAGAAACTCGCGGCCAGATCTACCGCAAGGTTGCCTATCGGGTGGTGGTGCTCTGGATCCTTGGGATGGTCGCCCAGGGCAACCTCCTTGCCTTCGACCCGAACAACCTGCAACTTTACAGCAACACACTCCAGGCCATTGCCGCGGGATACTTGATCTCCTCTGTAGCACTCGTGGAACTGCGGGTGCGCGGACAAGGCGCGCTGGCCGCCTTGCTGCTCGTGGTGTTCTGGCTTCTCCTCGCGTTCTTCCCCGTCCCAGGTCACGGCGCGGGTGCTTATACGCCCGACGGCAATTTCGCCATGTGGATTGATAAGGCCGTTCTTGGGCGCTTCCAGGACGGCACCACCTACACGTGGATTCTCAGCAGCCTCGGCTTCGGCGCGACCGTACTCATGGGCGTTCTCGCGGGCCAATTGCTGCGCTCATCCCTCCCAGGCCCGCGCAAAGCTTCATGGCTCGCCGCCTCTGGTTTGGCATGCCTGCTCGCCGGTTGGCTCTGGAGTTTCGTCTTCCCGATCATCAAGCACATCTGGACAAGTTCCATGGTGCTGTGGTCTGGCGGCTGGTGTTTGCTTCTCCTCGCTGCGTTCTATTGGCTGATTGACGTGAAGTGTTACCGGCGATGGGCCTTCTGCTTCATCGTGATCGGCATGAATGCGATTGTCGCTTATATGGCCGCAGGAGTTTTGCCCTTCGCGCAAATCAGCGGCATCTTCTTTGCCGGCCTTGCCAAACTGCTCGGGATGTTTGGTGAGGTTCTGGTGACCTTCGGAGCTCTTGGCATCCTCTGGCTATGCCTCTACTACCTCTACCGAAACCGCACTTTCATCCGCATCTAGCGCTTTTGCGGCTTACGCAGCCTAGCTTACGCTGTCCGGTCCGCGCTGGAGGGCAGGAGGGCAAAACATCCAGGACTTCGGGCCTCATTCAGCGAAGATTCGCCAAAGCAAAAGACGCCTCCACGTCCTGGTTGTCGGGCGTGAAGACGTGGACTTCAGTGTCGTCCGAAGGGACGTTGGGCGCGTCGTAGTGAAGATAGACCCAGGCACCGATGAGGCCATTGTTCCCATAACGGTCGTCACGGCTGTACTCGGGCTCGCCGTGCATGGAGCGGGGGTCGATCCAGTCTTCTTTCTGCCTGATGCCGTAACGGAAATTCTGCCAAAAATCCTCGGTTCGCATAACAATCCCTTTTTCAGCCCCGTTTTTGCCGGATGGGCGGACGGCATCAATCTGATTGTAGGTGGGCGTGAATTCGATGTGGACTTCGAGGAGGAGCGAGTCACCACGCTCGCGATAGTCGAGGTGGGCTTGCTGGGCACTGTAGCCGCCGATCGTACGGCTGGACACTTTGACGACTTGCGCCAATGGGGTGAGCAAGTGGATCTCGGAGACATAGGGGCCGGATTTGGGCAGCGGAAGATGCCGGGTGTAAGGCTCGAAGAAGGCGCGAGTCTTTTCGTCGTTACGCTGGCCGAGGAAGTAGGCTTCGCGCACGGCGGTGTCGGAAAGGTCGGTGTCGTAAGCAGGGAGCGGAGGGAGAGCGAGGGCGAAGGCAAGCACTAGGGGCGGCAACAGACGCGTACAGTGAAACATGGCTAGAGCCTCACAGGGAGTATAAAGCGTGGCGAACGGCAGCGGCCACAGAAGAAAGAGGCGAAGCACCAAAAACGGGCCAGCGATGCAGCGGAAGGTTGCACGTGGCGCTCAGCGTAGTGAGGCGAGATCGAACTCGAGGGTGACGGGATCGCCTTCGGGGGGATCAATCAACACTCGGGCGGAGTCAGAAGTGAAAGACTCGGCAAGGAACTCGAGATGAATGGTTGCGCCGACGAGCGTGCAACCGGTATCCCCACAGAAGTGGACGGGATGACCAGAGTAGAGAAATGGCGTGCGAGAATTATCGCCGTTGAAGATCTGGACCTGGAAATCCCGCCAGAAATCGGAGGGTCGCAGCAGATAATCCATCGGAGTCCCGGTGGTGCGAGCGGCGGGATTGCGCATCACATTCGAGTAGGTGTCCGTCAGCTGAATCTCGATGACGATTTTCACGGTCTCCACAAGGCTCTGGTGCTCAAGCTCGGCTTGTTGCGCGCTGTAGCCGTAGGCATGCCGGTCCGAGAACTGGGTGAGCAGCGCGTATGGAGTCAAAAACGAGACGGAGGAGATGTATGGCCCGGTCTTAGGCGGTGCGAGATGTTTCGTGTAGTGGTCCAGGAAACGGGCCAGGGATTCATCGTGGCGCTGGCCGAGGAAGTAGGCCTGCCGGACGGCGGTGTCCGAGAGTGGCGTATCAAGCGCCGAGCATGGAAAAACCCAAGTCAAAGAGGCAGCCAGAAGGCAAGAAATGGTGCGCAGCAGGGTCGGCGCCATGATGAGCCTCTTGTAGTTTAGACGTTTCCTGTTGCCCCTCGGGTTTCAGATACGGCGAGGCGTATTGGGGAAATCGAGCCAGACTTTTATGCCGCAGAAGTGGGAGCCTTCGGTGCAGATGGGTGTGGTGATGCCGGCGCGAAGGTGGCAGGGCGGGCCGATGTAGCGGGCTAGTTCGGGCTGCACCGCGCGAAGCTCCGCGATTTCATCCATGGATGCGTTGTAAATCTCTTCCTGGGCGTTGAAGCAGGTGCGCATGGTCCATTTGTGGAGCAGGTGGAGGAGCGAGCCGGTCTCGACCAGTCGAATGGACTTGGCGTTAGGGAGGAGATAGAGAGCGACTTCGGGAGGCACGCCGCGGTCCAGGAGCTGGTTCTTGGCAGACCAGGCGTCCTGCATGGCGCGATCGTAGAGTTCACCGGCGCGTGGATTATCCGCGAGGAGCTTCGGCGTGATGTAGTCCGGATCGCGTGTATCGGCGAGAGTGAGAAGCGGGCGCGAGCCGGGAACCATGCGATGACGCTGATCCTGGCTGTCCGCGGTGTGGCTGATTTTCTTGCCAAAGGTGTAAGTGGCGTGCTGGAGCGCGCGCATCATGGGCGCGTGCACTCCAATATTGAGGGTTTCGAGGCGATAGAGATTGCGCGCGGGATTGAGAAGGCGGTCGATGGCTTCCGCGTCGGAGCAGGCAGCTTCGGTGAGGCCGACGACGGCGCGAAACGATTCGGCCATGACGCGAGTGGCGTTATGAGAGTAGTCGAGCAGGCAGGAAGTCTTGCCGTTGAGCCGGGCGTCGAATTCGCGGACGAAGTCATCTGCATGCGATTTCGTGGGAGTGGCGTCTTTCCATTCCGGGAGTTCTTCGAGAGGAGTGGTACCGAAGCGATCGAAAAATTGCGGATCGAGTTGGCGGACCTGGGCCACCATTTCGCCGATGACGGCGCGGGCCTCGCTGGGTGTGTCCGAAGCCGAACACATGCGCCAGAGACGATGGAGGACGATACCGGAGAGGGTGTGAACCATTGTGGTGAAGGCGGCGACGGGAAGGACATAACGCGCGATTTCAATAGCGCGTTTTTCGGCGGAGCGCTCGATCCTCTGTAGGCGTTTGGGATGAGACATCGGGCCGATATGCCAAATGTCGTTCAAGATGGTGCGGGCGTCGGAAACCAGGAGCAAGGAAAGCTCGCGATAGTAGGCCCAGGCGCGCGTGATGGCGGCTTCGTAAATTAGGCGGGAGCCTTCATCGAAAAAGAGCGAAACGGGGGGAATGTAGGCCTGGGCGCGATCGAGACGAACGTAGCGCTGGCTTTGCTGTTCGGAATTGTAAAAGGGATGGGCATGCAGGAAGGACCAGACGAATTGACGGCTGACGTTTTCGAGGCCGAACTCGAAGTGAGCGTGCTGATAGACAGTGTGGTGCCCGCTATAAAAAGTGGCTGCGCCGATGTTGATCCGCTGCTTATCGGTGATCTCCTCGGGAGTGATGAGGCGGGAAGAGTAGCAGGTCCGAGCAGCGGCAATGGCGGAATCGAAGGGATGAGAGAAGGAGTTGCGGAGTGTGATGCGAGGGGGTGCAGTCTCCACGGAGTCGGAGGCAGGGACACCATCGAACATGCGAGATTGCGTGGCCACGCTGAGGATTGATTTTACACGGAGTGAGAAAGGCGAGTTGGAGAAAAATGGACAGGGCGATTTATTGGCTATGGCAGAAAAGGAAGCGGACCGGCCAATGACCGGTCCACGGGGGGCAAAGAGATTTAAGCTTGCGCAGGTTGCTTTTTGGCAGCAGCGTTGGCGGCGGCGTTGGCGTACTTTTTCTGGAAGCGCTCGACGCGGCCAGCGGTGTCCACGAGCTTCTGCTTGCCGGTGAAGAAGGGGTGGCAACTGGAGCAGATTTCGACGCGCAGCATGTTGCCTTTGACGGTTGAGCGCGTCTGGAAGGTATGCCCGCAAGCGCAATGGACGGTAACAGCGTGGTAATCGGGGTGGATCCCGGGTTTCATGAATTCTCCAATCTATCGTGGCCGGTCTGCGCGGGAACCGGGAAGTGCGGGGTTACAGCCGCGTCGCTAGGTCACGAGACAATCTGCAATTATACGGTAATTCCCCGGGAACGCAAAACCGGCGCATTTCAGGAGCTCAGAGATGCGGGCGGGGAGCTACGAGGCGGGAACGTTGGCGGTGACCTGGTTCGAGTACAGACTTTCGCCGCCACTGCCGTCTATGGCGGTGACGACATAGTAGTACGTGTCGCCGTTGGTGACGCTGGAGTCGTCAAAGGCAAGGGCATCGAGCGGCGCAGAGAACAGCGGGCTGTAGGACGTGCCAGAGGTGGTGCTGCGGTAAACGCGGTATCCGGCGACGACACTGGAACTGGCATTCCACGTGAGATGAACGGTGTGCTGGGTGGCTGCAGGCGGGGGCGCAGGGGTGGAACTGACGCCATCCCCGGTGAGGGAGATGGTTTCAGGCGAACTGAGGTTTGCGCTCAGGATGGACACGGTGCCGGATGCGGCGCCACTCGTCTGCGGGCGGAACCAGACCTGGAAGGTGACCTGTTGATTGGGAGAAAGCGAGAATCCTGGAGAAAGGCTGGAGTAACCAAAGCCTGACCCGGTCGCGGTGACGCCGTTAATGGTGATATTGACGTCGCCGGTGTTTTGCAACGTGACGTTCTTGGTCGAAGTTGCTTGCAGAGTCTCGTTGCCGAAATTGATGGAAGTGGGCGTGGCTTGCAGGGCAACAACGACTTTTTCCGCCACGCCCGCCAGTGAGATGGCGGCAGGGGAATGCGGAGCGTTGCTGGCGATGGTCACGGAAGCCGAGGCGTTCCCCGCAGTTGTGGGAGCGAACGCCAGAGTGTAGTCGAGACCCAAAGCTGGAAGTACGGTGCGAGGAAGAGAAGGGCCGCTGAGGGCGAACTGCTTGTTGGAGAGAGAAATGGAGGAGATCTGCAGAGGCGCATTCCCCGAGTTAGTCAGGTGAAGGGTTTGTGTGGCGGTTTGCCCGACCACGACAGTATTGAAATTGAAACTGTTTGCCGAGACCGTCAGGGCCGGCCCAGACGCAGGGGCACTTGTTTGCGAATTGTAACTGGCGCAACCGGCAAAGAGGAAAGACACACCAACGAGGCAGGCAACAGAGGCGTAGCCGCGAGCTGCGGAAGCCGATGAACGGCTGAAGAATACTGCCAGGAAGAACCCCCTCAGGTTCACCACAGAAGAAAATAGCTTTTGGATACCTGTGCGAGCAACCTGTCCCCCGGTACAGTTGTAGGACAGGGTAGGAGCCGGCTGAACCTGTACCATTGGACAGCAACGCAATTCGGGGAGCGGCCGGACATCGCGGATTCACCAAGAGATGAAATGCGGCCCCAAATGAACAGGAACGACCCTGCGGAGGGAACCCTCCCGGAGGATCGGGACTGGAGGCAGCCTTGCCGAGTGGCGAGGATCAGGAGATGAAGTGGCAGCCAAAGCGGACCGCGCCTTCCGCCGTACGACGGGACCACACCGGCTTCAGATAGACGCGGACGGGGGGAAGAATGGGGACGTGAAGGATCGCGAGAATGTTCTCCGGCAGAGCTTCCGGCTGCTCAAATTCGAGCGCGACACCGCCGAAGCCCAAGTCCAATACGCGAGCGCGGCGTGCGCCCTGCTCGCCGATGATGGCGTAGGCATTCGTGCCAATCATGGAAACGCGCTCGGCTTTACGTTGAATCGCATACGAGGGTGGTGTTTCGGGTACCGGTGGGATTTGCTCCGTGAGGGAGCGAGCCGCAGCGGAAGAAGCATCTGCGAAGTCGGAGGGAGGTTTTTCGGATGGGCGGCCAGCGGAGATGGGAATGGGCGAAGCCGCCACAGGAGGTGGAGCGGCCGCGGGCGCAGCCGCGGGACGTGCAGAGCCCTCAGCGGTGCGCGAGTGATTGGCGTGCTTCAGACGATAGAGACGTTCGTCGGCCACGCGCACCAACTGATCGGACTGATCGCCGTCCTGAGGGAAATTGGCCACGCCGTGATCCATGGTCACGGAGAAGGCGAGTTGCAGGGGGCGCAGGGTCTCCGCAAAAACCGTTTCGATACGGCGGCTGAGAGCCAGGGCTTGAGCTGCATCGGTTTGCGGCAGAAGTAGAGCGAATTCGTCGCCGCCAATGCGGAAGGCGGAGTCCGAGGTGCGCAGCGCTTTTTGGAGAGTGGTGGCGGCGGCACGGAGAACCTCGTCGCCACGCGGGTGACCGTACTTATCGTTCACTTCCTTGAAGCGGTGCAAGTCCAGGATGACGATGCCGAGCGGAAGACCGTAGCGGCGGGCGCGATTCAGTTCTTTTTCGAAGGATTCGGCAAACAAGCGGCGATTGTAGAGGCCGGTGAGCGGGTCGGTGACAGCATTGACCTGGAGTTTTTTGTACTCTTCGTATTCAAGCACAATCGGAACGCGAATCAGGCCGGCGGAAGAGAGGACATCCATCGAAACTGTCTTGAGAGAAATGGGACGTCCGAGCTGATCCGAGAGTTCGCGGCGGCGCGTGAGGATTTCCTCCCAGAGGTGAAGGCACTGAGACTCACGCAGATCGAGATGCGTGGTGGTGCGAAAATAACGCTGCAGGAACTGACTGCGCGCGGGAATGTCCATGACATCGAGCGTGTCCGCGAGGAGCTCGAGGTAAGCGTCTTCCATGGGCAAACGCGGGACCGCCGGGGCTCCGGGACTGGGCATGTCCGGGTTTTCCTACAATCTGCCTCTCCCCGCGGGGGCTGGGGCAAGCACATTTGGATGACTGACCCTAAAGGGAGCAAATCAAGTGCCAATCAAGACCGTGTGTGCAACCTGCATCCACGGAAAGGAGATGCGCAGGGGACGCCGGTATCCTATTACAAAACGAAGAGATAAGCGAGGTCCCGGAAGGAACTTTATCAGCGCAGCAGTAGACCGAAGAAAGGGGTATAAGCCCGAAGGGGCTGAAGAGTCCCCGAGGGACAGGGAATTACTCAAGAGGGTGCAGAAATTCCAACCCAAATAGACGAATTTCACCCAAAAATCCAATCGGCGCACTTTGGCCACAATTGGGGGAGTCTCGCTGGGGATGAGGCTGGAGGAAGCAGGGGAAGGGGCCGGGATAGTGAGGTGGACCGTCTGGTCTGGGCGAAGGAGATGGGCGGAGGTGATACAGGCTCCTGTAGCGCTGATATTGAGTGTTTTCGTAAGCTCTATAAACTCCGCACCCGAGGCGTCCGAACCCCGGAGAAATACGGGGACTTGAATGCGGATACGAGATGATCGGCGCGACTCGGAGGAATCCACGCGGGGCCCCTCTTTAGACTGATCAAGGCGGAGATCCATAGATATAGTACTCAGGAACTAGTACAAACGAGCAGGTTGAGTGCCAGTTTCCTGCGTAAACTCTCGAACTAGAACCCCAATAAATCAATTACTTAGCAGCCATCAGAATGGAGGTTGATGCCTGAGCCTGAAGACTAGGCGTGGATGGGCCAGGGATTTCCCAAATTGTGCAAATGGAACGCATTTACCATTGACAGGCTGGTGGGGGTCTGTAAGGATGAGCAGCACGCCACAGGAAAATTTTTTCCACTATGTAAAGAGGTAGCAGAAGGATGGATGGCTGGGCCACAACAGATGCGGGAAGCGTGCCTACGTCGAGCCCGAATCTGACAATTGAGCATGTCCGAGCGCTCCTGGACACGGTCGACAAAGGTGTAGTTGTGGCGAACCTCGAGGGACGCGTGCTGATGGTGAACGCGCGGGGACGGAAATGCCTGGAAGCGCACGGCAAGGGCGAGACTACACCCCTGAACATATTTGCTGACGTATTGAATATCGATCCCAAGATAATTTCTCAGAGAATTGAGAATGGCGAAAACCAACTGGAACTGGAAGGCCGCACGAGCATCAAAGCCTATCGGGTGCGCGTACGATGGATTCCGGAGTCGGACTGGCTAGCAATCCAGTTTGAGAACGATGAGGAAGAAGAGAATCAGTGCAGAGAGCGCTGCCCAACTGACAGTACAGGAACTGCTGCAGGAACGCGAAATTACGTATCGGAATTTGCTCGCAGCCTACCTGAAGTTGCAGGAAGTAAACCGGCAGAAGACCGTGTTCCTGGCGTCAGCCGCACACGAATTGAAGACACCGCTGGCGGTGATCAAGGGCTACTACGACTTGCTGCTGGCGGGATCACTGGGAAGACTGAGCGAGAAACAAAAGGACATTCTGGAGGAGTCGAAAGAGAGCTGCGAAAGGCTGGTGCGGTTGGTGTCGATGTTCCTCAACTACTCCGCCCTAGAGAGCGGAAAGTTGGTACTGCAGCTGAGAGAGAACGACTTGCGAGATTGCCTGGAAGAGACTGCCAACCGGTGGTCGGAAGCGTTTCAACGAAAAGGGGTGAAGCTGGAGACGTTACTGGATCCGTCGATCCCGACTTTCCGTTTTGATTACCAGAAGGTGCAACAGGCCGCGGCAAATCTCCTGGACAACGCGTTGAAGCACACACCGTCCGAGGGCACCGTGACCTTGCGAGCGCGGCCCCATTTCTGGGAGCGCCGGGTGGCGAAAATAGCCCCGGTCGAAGAACGCCGGAGATTCCGGTTGCCCCGGCCGAACAGCGTGGAGGTCAGCGTGACGGATTCCGGAGCAGGGATTGCACCGGAACATCATCAGGAGATTTTCGAGGACTTTGTGCGCGTGGACCGGAACACCTCCGGAATGGGCCTGGGACTTGCCATTGCCAAAAGACTGATTCAGGCGCACCGGGGGAAAATTTGGGTGGAAAGCGAACAGAACCGGGGTAGCACGTTTGCGTTTTTGCTGCCAATGGACCAGAGCTGAGCATTGGATTGGGACGAGGAGAAAGAAAAATGGCTGTGAAAGAAGTGAAAGAGAAAATCCTAGTCGTAGATGATGAGCCCAGTATTCGAAAATACCTGCAAACCCTGCTGGAGGTGGATGGGTTTGATGTGGAGGCAGTGAGCAGCGGCAGGGAAGCGCTGACGCGTGTGAGCGGCGGGGAACGGCCGGACTTCATTATTCTGGATGTGCTGATGCCCGAAATGAACGGACTCGATACGTTGCAGGAACTAATGCGTCTGGACCGCAGCCTGAATGTGATCATGCTGTCGTGCTCGAATGAGGTAGGCACAGTGGTAGAGGCCATCCGGCTCGGAGCACACGACTACCTGACCAAGCCATTTGAAAAGACGGAACTCGACGCGGCAATGCTGAAGTCGCGGCAAAAGAAACAGCTAACCCAGGAAAACCAGGCGTTACGGGACTATTGCGAGCAGATCACCGAGGATCTGAGCTTCCTGGCAGCGAGCCCCCAGATGGTGCGCATCCGGCAACAGATTCTGCAAATCGCTCCGGTAGACGTGCCGGTGTTCATCTGCGGGGAGAGCGGCGTGGGCAAGGAAGTGGTGGCCCGGATGATCCATCTGCGTTCGAAACGAAGGAATCAAGCGTTCGTCAAGGTGAATTGCGCGGCGCTCCCGGGGGAGTTGCTCGAGTCGGAACTATTCGGGTATGAACAGGGAGCGTTTACGGGTGCGGTGCGGGCCAAGCCCGGAAAATTCGAGATGGCCAACAAGGGCACGATTTTCCTGGATGAAATCGCGGAAATGAGCACGCATTTGCAGGCGAAATTACTTCACGTCCTGCAGGATCACCAGTATTCGCGGCTCGGGGGCCGGCACCTGGTGGAAACCGATGTGCGTGTGCTTGCGGCGACAAACGTGGATGTGCAGGAAGCCATGAAGACGGGGAAATTCCGTGAAGATTTGTATTACCGGTTGAACGTGTTGTCGATCAATGTGCCACCGCTCCGGGAAAGGACGACGGAAATCCCCTTGCTATTCCGGCATTTCCTGGAGAAGTACAGCGAGAAGTTCGGCAAGTCGCCACAAGCACCGTCGAAATACCTGATGGATGCAGCCATGAATTATCCATGGCCCGGGAATTTGCGCGAACTGGAAAACTTCGTCAAGCGGTACGTAATTCTCGAAGATGACGAAGGCAGCCTGCGGGAGTTAGTGGAGATGTCCGCGTCACGGCAGAGGATTGCTCCGCGGGAGGTCACGAACGTTCCGAAAGAGCAGGGTTTGAAGGCGCTGGTGCGCGGGTTGAAAGACGAAGCGGAGATGGAGGCGATCGCCGACGCGCTGGAAAAGACGCGGTGGTGCCGCAAGGACGCCGCCAAGATGCTGGGGATCAGCTACAAGGCGATGCTCTATAAGATGAGGCAATTCAATCTGGACACGCCGAGGACACGCCGGACTGCGGCAGCGAAAACAGAAGAGACGGCACCGGCGACGGTGGGGGCCAAGGAAGAGTGAAAGAGCAGGTCTAGTACGACCTAGTTCGTCCTGAGCACGCTGCGGAAAAAGAGAACTTGCAGGGAAAGCTTGTGCGGGGTATCTTGCGCAGCGAAAAGCAAGACACTGCTGGACAATAGCGCAGCAAACCTCCCGCTGAGTGAAAGTTGGGTCGAGACTCAAGGTACGGGGGGAGGGGGTTGCGCGTCGGGATTTCCCGCGGGAGCGAGAATCTGCAGGAATTCCGAAGCCCGAGCGAATAGAGAATGCTCACTTCTTTTCGGCATCCGAATCAAGTTGATTTGGGAGGACCGAGAGGGAGCAGTAAGAATTCCCAGCGGAATCGAGTCGGAGCTGGCTGAGATCTTCGTTCTCACGCGTGAAGGCAAGCAAAATCCGGCGAACTATTTTTTTGGCAAAAAACAACAATTGGGGAAGTGGCTTAGGCTCTGGAGCCACGGACGGAGTCGGGGATGTCAGTAATGGAAGAACGCCGCACGGCGCGACGCTATGACTTGACGTTGCCAATCAGCATCCGGTTGGCAGCAGAAAGACTCGTCGGCCGGCAAGAGGGGAAGACGAGAGATATTTCGACGCGGGGATTGTATTTCGTGATCGGCCAGGATTTGGATGCGGGATCCGATCTGGACATCACGCTGACGCTGCCCGCAGAAATCACCCACGGTACGGATGTTTTTGTTCGCGCGCAGGGAAAAGTGGTCCGCGTGGAACGCCGCGTGGAGGATGGAGAGCCACGGATGGGGGTAGCGGCGGTGATCGAGCGCTATGACATTATTCGTGGAGAACACGCGCGAGCCTGACGAATACGGTGGATTCTAACGCCTCGCAGTCGGGCTAGATACTCACCATTGAGCAGGCCGCAGATCAGCAATCCACCTCTACTTCTGCCTCCTTTCCTCAATTTGCACCGGGGGCTCTGTTTGGTTTCCTAGCCATTCGTGAGAACATTCCTTTCTCGTAGTGTCTCGAAATTTTCCCATTGTTACAGATCAAGGAAAAGTTGAGGAATATTGTGGTACTAGGACTTTGCAGGGAGCGCTGTCTGTATTGCACTGAAAAACTTGATCTTATTGTCTGGAGAGGGGTTCTGAAACAAGCCAGATACGCACGGCCTTTGGTTGGCCATGTGCAACGTCTTGGCACCAGAACATATGGCCGGAGCGTGTCCAACCCGGAGCACCAGTTGGGAGAGACTCGACCAAGTGCCGCCAGACCATGTTTTGTTCGGGCGCTCGGCAGTGATGGCCGAAGATGCGTCTGAGAGCGGAGAAGATCTGCCGAACGAATGTACCGATTTTGCTTTGTGGTGAGGGCGGCACGGGCAAGGAAGCGCTGGCGCGATGGATTCATGCGAATTCGGCGTACGCCTCCGGAGAGTTCGTCAAGGTAAGTTGTGCAGCGATTCCCGGGACGCTGCTGGAAAGCGAGTTGTTTGGATACGAGCAGGGCGCCTTTACCGGGGCAAAAGTTGCCAAGCCCGGGCGAGTGGAAATGGCGCATCGCGGCACTTTGTTTTTGGATGAGATTGCGGATGTGGATCTGAATCTTCAGAGCAAACTTTTGCAATTCCTGCAAGACGGCACATTCTCGCGGATTGGGGATCACTCCGAACGGCGGATTGATGCACGCGTCATCTGCGCGACTCATAAGGATCTCGATCAAGAAACGGAAGCCGGAAGATTCCGGCAAGACCTGTTTTACCGCATCCATGGATTTCGCTTGAAAGTGCCGACGCTACGCGAGAGACGCGAAGACATTCCGGCGCTGGCGGAATACTTCAGGGTCCATTTTGAAAAGCAGTTTGGCGCAAAGACGGACGCGTTCCCCCCGGAGCTGCTTCAGTACCTCCAAAACCTGAATTGGCCTGGGAACCTGAGAGAACTCTCGAATGGCGTTGCTCGCTATGTTCTGATTGGACCAGAGGCTGCGATTCATCAGGAGAGCGCTCCGAAAAGAAGCACAGGGGTGCGATCGGCCGAAGACAATGGAACACCGGTAACCTTAAAGCGATTGGCCAAAGACGCCATCCGAGAGATGGAGCGCAGCGTCATTCTGGAGGCGCTCCGGGCGAATCAGTGGAACCGCCGAAAGACGGCGCAGGCGTTAAAGATCAGCTACCGCGCGCTGATCTACAAGATCCACGATGCGGGATTGATGACCAGAAAGGCTGCGCAGCGCGGCGAGCGCCTCGCGAATCTGTCAAGCGAGTCGATGCAGAAATGGGCGACAGATTAGCCAGGCGACATCGAACGTCCACCGCTTGAGGAGATAGCCCTAGCTGAGTTGGCAAGCCCATCTGAGGCCGACGGCTAAGCGGTAGTAAGGTTTCCACAGCGCAATTCTCAAATTGACAACCACGCTAGAGTTCCTGGGAGCGCGCCGAGCAGCAGCACAGGCGTCAGGAGAACCTCTGCGAAGCTATTGACAGAGCCGTAGCGCCGCTTCAGCCATGACTTACAGTAAACACTTTAGTATCAGTAAGTTGCTCGTGATTTAGTGCGCCTCTGAAACGGACACTTGCAACGTCAGTGAGACGGATTCGCAGGGGTGCAAGGTCTGGGCCAGATAAAAGGATGGTCCTCCGTACAGTGCAACCGACTGTCCCGAAATTGGTCCTCTCACCAGTAGGCTACCGAGTACCATTACCTATACCTTCGTAGCTGGGTACAGCTACGGAGGGGTGGGCTATGGCGAGAAAATGGGTAGAGGGGGCCGGGCCGTGGGTCGAAAGACGGCGCGTCGCACGCAAGAACTGGAAACGAGAAACCTCCCTCCTGCTTGTCGCCGCTATCCTTCCTTTAGTGCTACTAAACGGATGCGCGGGTGTAGTGAATGCTTCCAAGACAGTGACGACACCTACGGCGTCCTTTCAGGTCAGCTCGACTAGTATCAGTTTTGGAAACGTGTCTGTAGGGAAGGCGACTTTGCAGAGTCTCTCGGTTACCAATAATGGAACTGTCGCGGTCAATATCACGCAGGCGACCTTCTCTAATTCTCAGTTCAGTCTGTCCGGAACGACCCTGCCCATGGCACTTGCAACAGGACAGGCCGGGACTCTTTCTGTTTCTGTTGATCCAACGGCAGCGGGGAGTGTCACAGGGACTTTAACTTTACAGGGTGACGGGGGAAGTTCGCCGGCAGTGGTGAATCTTTCGGCGACGGCAGAGACAACGACGTATTCCATTTCGGGGACGATCAGTGGGACCGGTGGCAACGGAGCCACGGTAACGCTGAGCGGAGCATCGAGCGCGACCACAACCGCGAATTCTTCCGGCGCGTACAGCTTCACCGGACTGGCGAATGGCAGCTATACGGTTACTCCCAGCAACAGCGGCTATACGTTCAGCCCATCCAGCCAGAGCGTTACGGTTAACGGCGCCAATGTGACCGTGCCAGCCTTCACGGCGACGGCAGTGACAACGACGTATTCCATTTCGGGGACGATCAGTGGGACCGGTGGCAACGGAGCCACGGTAACGCTGAGCGGAGCATCGAGCGCGACCACAACCGCAAATTCTTCCGGCGCGTACAGCTTCACCGGACTGGCGAACGGCAGCTATACGGTTACTCCCAGCCACAGCGGCTATACGTTCAGCCCATCCAGCCAGAGCGTTACGGTTAACGGCGCCAATGTGACCGTGCCAGCCTTCACGGCGACGGCAGTGACAACGACGTATTCCATTTCGGGGACGATCAGTGGGACCGGTGGCAACGGAGCCACGGTAACGCTGAGCGGAGCATCGAGTGCGACCACAACCGCGAATTCTTCCGGCGCGTACAGCTTCACCGGACTGGCGAACGGCAGTTACGCGGTCACCCCGAGCAACAACGGTTATACGTTCAGCCCATCCAGCCAGAGCGCTACGGTTAACGGCGTCAACGTGACCGTCCCAGCGTTCACCGCGACGGCGGTGTATTCCATTTCGGGGACGATCAGTGGGACCGGTGGCAACGGGGCCACGGTAACGTTGAGCGGAGCGTCGAGTGCGACCACAACCGCCAACTCTTCCGGCGCGTACAGCTTCACCGGACTGGCGAACGGCAGCTATACGGTTACTCCCAGCCACAGCGGCTATACGTTCAGCCCATCCAGCCAGAGCGCTACGGTCAACGGCGCCAATGTGACCGTGCCAGCGTTCACGGCGACGGCAGTGACAACGACGTATTCCGTCGCCCTGCAGTGGGATGCGAGCACCTCGACAGTGGTGGGCTACTACGTGTATCGGAGCACGACGAGTGGCACCGGATACGCGAAGCTGAATCCCTCCTCGGCCGCCACCGGCTTGAGCTATACCGACACGACCGTGCAGGACGGGACGACCTACTACTACGTCACAACGGCCGTGGATTCTAGCGGTACGGAGAGCTTGTATTCGAACCAAGCCCAAGCCATCATTCCCTGAGTTCTAGGGCAGAACAACTTCAATTCTTAGTGGAGGTCCTTGCCGAGAGAGATGGCGGCCCGGTGAAGGTGCCTCCAATGGGCATAAGCCCAGACCAAGGCCTGCGCCAGCAATGCTCCCAAAGCGTCAATCGCGACGTCCCGGGCGCGGGCTTCCCGGAGGGGCACGAAGGACTGGTGCCACTCATCTAAGCCAGCGTAGGTCACTGCAATCACCAGAGTGACCAAGGCCCAGCCAAAGCGCCAGCCCGAACGTCCTCCGCGGATTCCATGGAAGACGGTGATACTGAAAAAGCCAAATTCAGTGACGTGCGCCAGCTTGCGGATCCCCACATGCATAAGGTGTAGCACGCGGGGTGTTGCTGCCGGAAAAAGCCAATGGAGCAGAGGGATGATGACCCGGGCGGTTTCCTTAGCGCTGAAATAATGCGTGGAAAAGAGCGAGATCAGAATGGCAACGCAGATTGCCGGGATCCAGTGTTTTAGACCAGATAGCATGGTGAAGTTTGGAATCGCAGCTCCATCGTGATCCTACCTAGGACATTCTTAAGCAAGTTTTCCCGCCTGACGAAGATCCTCCAGATACACGGCCAGCGCGTCCTTCCAGTTTCGCACATGAATGCCATGGGCATGAAGGCTTGCGGGTGACAGGATGGAGAAGAGGGGGCGCTGGGCGAGACGGCCGGCTTCCGCGGTAGTGCTGGGCAGGACGCGGACCGAATCGCGGCCGGCCTGGCGAAGGACTTCGGCGGCAAATTCCATCCAGGAGCAGGAGCCGGAATTGGTGATATGGAAGATGCCGCGAGCATCAACGCGAACGAGAGTGAAGATCGCGGAGGCCAGATCGCGCGTGAACGTGGGTGAACCGACCTGATCGGCAACTACCTTGAGTTCGGTTCGTGTCGTGGAGGCCTGAAGAATCTTCTCCGGAAAGCTCGCGCCAAGAGCGCCGAAAAGCCAGGCGGTCCGGCCGATACACCACTGCTCCGCGTATTCCTGTACGGCGGCTTCACCGGCGGCTTTGGACGCGCCATACACATTGAGTGGATGAACGGGATCGGAAATCTCATAGGGGCGGGAGGCAGTGCCGTCGAAAACGTAGTCCGTGCTGATATAGAAGAGACGAGCGCCGAATTCGCGCGCGGCACGGGCGACGTTTTCCGTTCCCGTGGCGTTGATAGCGTGGGCGAGCTCCGGGTTCCTCTCGGCGCCGTCCACATCAGTGTAGGCAGCGGTCAGGATGATCCAATCCGGTTTTGAGCGGGCAAGCAGTTGGCGGACCTGTTCCAGGTTGCGGATGTCCGCATCCTGCACGTCCGCCGCGATGAGCTCGTCGTCCGGCCACTGTCGCAGGATGTCGCGGCCGAGCATGCCGTTGGCACCGATGAGTAAGATCCGCATCGCTTATTTGTGCTGCGTTTCCCAGTCGTAGGCAATGGCGGGATCGTTGTAGGCGATCCGCAGTTCATCGGCGGGGTTGTAGTGGCGATCGGTGAAATAGAGAAGCTGGATAGGTTCCACGCCCAACGCTTTGTAGCCGTGGCCAACTCCCGGTGGAATCAGGATCTCCCAGGGGCGGAATTTGCCGGCATAAATCGTGTTGATCAAACCAAATGTTTTAGAATTTCGGCGCAGGTCATAAAGAAAGACCTGGACCATTCCGGAAACCGGAGCCCAGAGGTCGGTTTGTTCGGAGTGATAGTGAATGGCTTTGATCGTTCCCGGATAGGTAAGAGTGAAAGATACCTGGATTCGGCGATCACCTTCTGGAACCATCTGCGTTGCGAGACCTTTGCCGAGCCGAGCGAGTTCCATGAAGAACCCGCGGTCATCGGGATAGATTTGTAGAGGTTCGATTCTCACGCCATCGATCAGATCAGCGGAATCGGGCTTGGTGATAATCTTCCCGAGAGTTCTTTCGCTGCGGCGGAGGATGGCCATCTCAATGCCGTTTTTTGTGCCGAGGGGTACAAGCGATTCGTCCATGTTTTCCTTATGACACTTTAGCTGCCAATCCCGTGCCTCTCTCCGTTCGTATTGAAAAACAATTCCTCATCCGTGGCAATAGGGAAGCTGCTTCGGCGGCCGGAAATGCTTCTAAAGGCCCGGCGCCTTACTCCACAACCGCAGTTTCGTGCCAATCAAACGGGCCCACCAACTGTCAGAGAATCAGCCTAGGTGCGAAAGGTCTCCGAGCGGCGTGTGTAGTGCCGATCATAGTACTTGCGGTATTCGCCAGAGCGAGCGTGATCGAGCCACACGCCGTTGGCTTGATACCATTCGATGGTTCTTTGTATGCCTTCCTCGAAACTCATCATCGGCGCCCACCCCAGTTCGCGCTGAATTTTCGAACTGTCTAGTGCATAGCGGCGATCGTGACCGGGGCGATCTTTGACGTATTGGATCAAGGATTCGGGTTTGCCCAGGAGTTGCAGGATCGTGCGCACAATTTTCAGATTGGGTTGCGGCAGCCCCGCGGAAACATTGTAGACCGAGCCCGGTTTGGCGTTTTCGAGCGCCAGAGTGATCGCTCGGCAGTGGTCTTCCACGAAAAGCCAATCACGTTCCTGCAGGCCGTCGCCGTAGATCGGAAGGGGCTTATCTTCGCGCGCGTTGGCGATCATCAGAGGGATCAACTTTTCTGGAAATTGAAATGGGCCGTAATTGTTTGTGCAGCGCAGGATGACCGCCGATACTCCATAGGTGTTGGCGTAGGCAGTGACGAAATGTTCTGCGGAGGCCTTGCTAGCTGCATACGGGCTGCGCGGATCAAGGGCAGCCTCTTCCGTGAAACTCACCCCGGCAGGGGCGCTGCCGTAAACCTCATCGGTGCTGATGTGGATGAAGCGCACGACGTGAGAACGCCGCACCGCCTCCAGGAGACAGTGGGTGCCAAGTATATTGGTTTTGAGAAAGGGAGAAGCGTCCTCGATGCTGCGATCCACATGGGTTTCCGCGGCAAAGTGAATGACCGCATTGAATCCGTGTTTAAATATTTTGTTGACCGCCCGCTGGTCGGTGATGTTGCCACGGACGAAGTGATAGCGGGGATCCTGCGCCACATCCGCTAGACTTTCCGGGTTTCCTGCGTAGGTAAGCTTGTCGATGTTGAAGAGCTCAACATCGCGGCGGAACTTCAGTAAATAGCGCACAAAATTTGAACCAATAAAGCCTGCTCCGCCGGTAACAAGGATTTTCACCCTACTTCTCCCTTTCGAGGGTACAACTCGACTGGTTACATCAGAGGTGCTAGGAATGCATCAATCCAAATCCTTGCGTTGGCGCGGAGGAGCCCCGCGGCCGGGCACCTTGTTGGTCCCCGTCTGAGCGGCAAGATTCGTCGCGCGCAGGAGAGATTCGAACGTTCCCGCATCTGTCCACCAGCCATCAAGCATGCTATGCGTCAGAGTATTCTCCTTCAAGTACATGTTATTGACGTCAGTGATTTCAAGCTCGTTGCGCCAGCTCGGCTTCGCTTTGCCGATCTTTTCGAACACCGCTACATCGTAGAAATAAATTCCGGTCACGGCATAATTTGACTTAGGTTTCTTAGGCTTTTCTTCAATGCCGAGAATCTTGCCGCCCGATATTTCCGGACAGCCAAACCGTTCCGGATCACTCACCTCTTTCAGGATGATGTGGGCGCCCTTCTTCTGCTTCTCAAACGCCGCCGTCGCGACAATTATATTATTTTCGATAATGTTGTCGCCCAGGATCACACAAATCTTTTCCCCTTCCACGAACGGTTCAGCCAATCGCAACGCATCGGCGATGCCCCCCTCACCCTCCTGGTAGGTGTAATGAATGCGGTGTAAGCCGAAGTCTTTGCCATTGGAGAGCAGGCGAAGGAAGTCACCCGCATTCTGCCCACCCGTGACAACAATGATTTCGTGAATGCCTGCGTTGACCAGCGTCTGGATCGGATAGAAAATCATCGGTCGGTCATAGACGGGTAGCAAATGCTTGTTGGTGACACGCGTGAGCGGATAAAGCCGGGAACCTTTACCTCCCGCGAGGATGACACCTTTCATGAGCGTTCTTCTCCTTGGTGCAATTCGCTTATTTAAGATCTTTACCGTTGTCAGATGCAGAGGGTTAATCACGAACCCTGAACTTCCCAAAATCCAGTCATAAACTAAGTCTATAGGAAAAATAGGGAAACAGCGCAAGCTGCAGGATGCCCGGAAGAGGGTCAGTCAGACTGCATCCGACGTCCGTCCGCAATCTGCTCCTGTTGCCCAGATAATCCTTTATCTCAAGATGCCCAGCTAGAATAGCGAGCGTGCTTGCTGCTATTTCGGTGACTTGACGGATCCAGTTCACATCGGATTGCTGTGGCCGGGCGGGTGTCCTTTCCTCTACATAAGAGAGTAAGAGAGAACATTCCCTATTTCGCGAAGTGGGGGGAAGGAGTTTGCCGGGGGAGTCGCAACGTAATTTGATGTGTTGCTGCGGAAGAACCATCAACCGCCGTTCAATTCCGAAAGAGCGCGGCGCGCTTGGTCAGCGAGCGGAGAAGTGGGATTCAAGGCGATGGCCTTTTCGAGTTCGACCTTCGCGCGAGAGGAATCGTTGAGCTTCCTGAAGGTCAAGCCGAGGTGATAGCGATAGGTCTGATTGTTCGGTGCCTTCTTGATGGCATCCTCGAACAAGGGTGCGGCAACAGAAAAGGCGCCGTTGTTGTAATAGGCCCAGCCGAGAGTGTCAGCGGAATTGGGAAGATTTGGCAGGCCTTTGCGGGCAGCCTGGGCGAGGGTTAGAGCCACGTTGACGCTTCCGCCATGCTCCAGTAGAAGGTAGGCAAGGTTGTTTGAAGCGAGTGGTTCGTCGCGTTTGAGAGAGAGAACTTTCTCGTAAGCAGTCTGTGCTTCCTGCCACTTGCCTTGCCGTTCATATAGGCTTCCAAGGGCCAGATAGAGCCGCGGTTCGTCGGGGGAGAGTTGAATCGCACGTTGATACGTCAGGATCGCTTGATCGGCTTCGCCATTCTTGATCTGGGCTTGAGCAAGCAGCCCAAGTATGAACGGGTTTTTCCTGTCCAAATCAGCAGCCCGCTGAAGTGCTTTTTCCGCACCCGCGGTCTGATTGGCCCTGAGGAAACTCTGACCTTGCAGGGCGTAGAGCGCGGCGTTGTTGGGATCGCGGTCGAGCTGTTCCCTCACTACCTTAAGAGCGTCCGCAGTCCGGTTCTGCCGGAAATAGATATCGGTGAGACCTGAGACGGCATCGACGGAGTGCGAATCGCGGTCGAGGGCTTGACGGTAATAGGCTTCGCCCTCTTTCCAACGGCGCTGCGCCGTGCGCATCTGACCAAGCTTTACATAAGCGATGGGGCTCTGCGGCGCCAGCGTGAGAAGTGCGTTGAGATCAGCCTCCGCGCCAGCAGCGTCGCTCTGATTAAACCGCGCCGTAGCGTGTTCCAGATCACCGTCGGGAGAACGCGGAGCATATTTTTTCAACTGGTTGGAGATGTCCTCCAGCTCGCGCCAATCCTGACGTTGTAGCGCTATATCCGCGAGAGCGCGCCATGCCTGGGGCAGAGCGGGGCGGAGGCGTACGGCCTCCCGCCATTCGCTTTCCGCCTGTTCCAACCTTCCTTTTTCACGATAAGCAAGACCCAGCTGGTAGTGGCCGAACGCGTTGTCTGGGGCACTCTTGAGACCTTGCTGGAAAGAGGTGAGGGCGTCATCCACTTTCTTTCGGCGAAGAAGAATCTGGCCCTGCAGAATCAGGGCGGCGGGATCTTGCGGAGACTTCTTAAGAATATCGGCGTTCAACCGCGCAGCATCGTCAATACGCTCATTGAGGATGAGGAGCTGGATATACGTTTTGCGAAGCTGCGTGTCGTTGGGGTGTTGAGCCGAGACAGCCGCGAATTCATTCAGCGCCTTTGCACTGTTGCCTCTGGTGAGATAAAAATCGCCGAGCATGCGATACGCGTCAGGATTGTCGCCGAGGTCCTTTTTGCCATCCTCGAGGACCTTCTCCGCCAGATCCTCACGGCCCTGATTCACGTACAATCCGGCCAGTGCAGCACGAGGCAATGGATCTTTGGGAACCAACTGTATTGCAGCTTGAAGCTGCTTTTCGGCGTCCGGCCAGCGCCGTTGCCGTTCGTAGAAGCCACCGAGGGTTATGAGAGGGGCGTTGGTGATTCTATCCAGTGCGAGAGCTTGTTTCAGATTCTTTTCCGCCTCATCGAACTCTCCCAGACGCTCCTGAATCAATGCCAAAACCGTGCAGGCAGAGGGACGATCCGGAACCAGAGTGATGGCGTCCTTCGCTTCGGTTTCGGCGTCCTTGAGATTTCCGAGGAAACTGTCAGCCTCCGCCAGCAGGAGCTGCGCGTCACCATTTTTAGGATTACTTGCAATCATTTGGACGGCGCGGTCTCTTGCGTCCCTTGCTTTTCCGCCTCCGAGCAGAAGCCTGCCGAGTTCCAGTTGTGCTTCCTCGTTTGCGGGCTGAAGCTCCACGGTCTTCTGTAATTCCTGGTAGGCGTTGCCCCAGGTCCTTTGTTTGATGAAACACTTTGCGAGCTTGAAGTGAGCTTCCGCGGAGAACTTGTCAATCTGGATCGCGCGCGAGTAGTAGATCACCGCTTCCGGGTACCTGCCCTTTGCGAACTCCTGGTCGCCTTGCAGAATGAATTTCTGCCTTTTTGCGACCGGGTCAGTGGAGCAGCCCGTGAGACTAAGCATAAGAAGAACGAGGGCTATGGCGCTGAGGAGTCGGTTGAAGTAGAAAGCTCGGCCAGCCTTAGTTTTTCGCATCTCTCTTATCATCCTGACAAAGATATGGGAACACACTCAATCACCGCAATTCTACGCCCTCTCTTGCGGGTTGAGTACGAGTTCCGCTCGGGGAGTTAACTTCCCATTTAACAGTAACCTAGGGTCGTTTTGTGAGGGTTGGAGGGCAAGCAAGAGGCTCTGCGGCGCTTATTTCTGGGGAGTTGGGCGACGGGCGTAGGGAAGAGGAGGGCTAAAGTGGACAGGAAAATTCCACTCTCACATGGGGTGGCCGGGATTCGCCACATGGTCCGCAACCTTGCTGCCGTGAGTATTGGCATATATGCAACAAAAAGAAGCGCTTAGCTGGACATTAAGGGCCAGTCAAGCGGGCCAGGTACTGGCATTCGCCGTGCAAGTATAGGGGTTAGAGCTGCCAGGGTGATTGTTGTGAGCGGTTTGCGAGCTTTTGAAGTAGTAGAATGAGTGCTATTGAGGTCTAAATGGTTCGCAATGGCGAAATTGGTTTAGCCGACGTGAAGCGGGTCCTCCGGCGCTACTGGTGGATTCTGCCGATCACAACGATTTTTCTCGGCGCCATTGGCTTGGGTGCCGCCCTCGTGCTACCCAAGAAATATACGTCGCAGACCATGGTGCTCGTGGAGCAGCCCACGGTTGGGGCCGACTACGTGAAGCCGGTTGTGACCGAGGACCTGAATCATCGTCTCGCGTCCATGCAGGAACAAATCCTCAGCCGCACAGGCCTGCAACCGATCATCGAGAAATTCGGTCTCTACCCGAGTGACCGTGACCGCGTGCACATTGATGATCTCGTCGAGCGGTTACGGGCAACCGTGACGATCAAGCCCATGGAGTCAACGCCAGGGACGCAGAGCCACCAATTGCCTGGTTTCTATGTAAACGTCACGTTTGATAACCCACGGACTGCGCAGCAGATTTGTACCGAGATCACATCTATGGTCCTGGCACAGAACGCCGGGGACCGCCAGAAACAGGTAAAAGTGACAACAGACTTTCTCAGCCAGCAACTGGAAGAGGCTAAACAGAGCTTGGATGCACAGGACGCAAAACTCGCGCAGTTCAAGCGACAGTATCTGGGATCATTGCCGGAAGAAGAGCAAACCAATCTCAGTATCCTCACGGGGATGAATACGCAACTCGAAGCCAATACCCAGGCGCTCAGCCGCGCGCAGCAGGATAAGGCCTTTACGGAGTCACTTCTCAACCAACAGGGAGCGAATTGGAAGGCATCACAAACCGGACAAAATCCGGAAACTGCTGAGCAGCAGCTTAGCGCTCTCGAAGACCAGCTCACGAATTTGCAGGCGCGCTATACTCCCGAGCATCCTGATGTCATAAAGCTCAAGAATCAGATTGAAGAGCTAAGAAAGCAGCGGGCAACAGCACCCAAGAGCAATACACCGGCAAATGGCGCTTTGCCGGCATCCGTGAGCGAGCCACCTCAGATTCAGCAGCTCCGCGCGAAGCTGCGCCAGGACGAAATAAGTATCTCCGATTTGACGCGTCGGCAGAGTCAAATCCAGGAACAGATTCGTGAGTTGCAAGGACGTGTGCAGGCAAGCCCCGTAGTGGAGCAGCAACTCAAGGAATTGACTCGTAACTACCAGACAGCACTCGACTTTTACAATGACCTCTTGAAGAAGCGGCAAAACGCTGGGGTCGCTGGGGATCTTGAGAACCAGCAGCAGAGCGAACAGTTTCGCGTATACGATCCGCCGAGTCTCCCCGACAGACCGTCGTTTCCGAAGAAGACCATTTTTGTGGGTGGGGGAATGGGGGGCGGGCTTGCTCTCGGCCTGGGGATTCTCTTTCTGATTGCAGCTAGCGACAAATCGCTGCACAACGAGCGCGATGTTGAGCTTGCCCTAAAGCTTCCGGTATTGGTCTCAGTCCCGAGGTTGGATGTAGCCTCGAGCCATGCCAGTCATGCGGCAATGCGGGCAGAGAAGACTTACGACGCGATCACAACAAAGGCCTGAGCGCCTGTTTTCATGAGGAGACGATGAGCCGGATCCACGAAGCATTGAAAAAGGCGGCGCAAGAGCGATCCTTGCGGCTTTCATCCGGGACTTCACCGGACTTCGTTGACGTATCGACCGATGTGCGTCGAACAACGGTTCCCTCCGAAGATCGAGCTTCGCCTTTACTTGCGGATTTGCCGGCCAAACGGGATTCATCATTTCTTGGCTTCGAAGAACTCGTGAAGAAGTGTACCCGTCCTCAATGGCAGCCTGATCCGAGAATCAACGTTTTTCACGGTGCGAAAAGTGGCCAGATTGGTGCTGAGAGCTTTCGAACGTTGCGGTCACGTCTTTATCAGATTGCGGGAACTCGGCAGCTGAAAAGGGTTCTCGTGACCAGCAGTGTCCCGCAAGAGGGGAAGACTTTTGTTGCCGCGAATTTAGCGCAGTCCATTGCGCGGCAAGACCACAGCCGCGTGCTTTTGATAGATGCAGATCTACGGCTATCCCATCTGCACCAGGTGCTGGGCGCTCCCGCCACGCCCGGTCTAGCAGACTATTTGCGCGGCCAAGCGGATGAATTTGCAATAATTCAGCGAGGGCTCGAAACGAATCTGTGCTTCATTCCTGGTGGCAGCTCGGTTGCAAACCCCAGTGAACTTCTCCTCGGCGCGCGCATGAAGCAGCTACTGGAACTGGTCACTCCAGTTTTCGATTGGCTCGTTCTAGATTCACCGCCGGCGCTGCCGGTCCACGACGCAAGTCTGCTTGCCGATCTTTGCGATGGCGTTCTCTTTGTGGTGCGAGCAGGAGAAACCGATTTTGAGGTAGCGGGGAAAGCATGCTCCGAATTTCGGGATAAGAATCTGCTTGGGGTAGTCTTGAATCGCGTCGAGCAGAACGAATCCTACGGTGGTTATTACTACGGCTATCCGACTGTGGACAACAAGAAAACCTAGATCCACTCGATCTCAAACTTTTGTTGCTCGAATCGTCTGCTCCGACTGTCTCCATGTCGATAGCCTCACTACATAAACCGTCCTTTCCTGAATCTATTTCAGGCAGCCGAAGAGTCTTCGATCGTCTCCACAGGTTTCTCGCCCCGCTGAAGGAACCAGAGGATAGGTAATAGCAGAAGCAGACCGAGCAGGAAAAACACTACGCCGCCTCCATGATGCAGTCGGCCGTAAAGAAAGCCCGGGTCCACATATTCTGCGAGGATCGTCAAGGTAGCGATCCGGACTCCGTTCTTCACCAGCATAATCAGCAAACCCGCAATCACGAAAACGACCTGTTTCCAGAGGGTGCGCAAAAGAAGATGCCCAACGACAAGCGCCAGGATGAGTAATGCCAGGCTGGAACGGATGCCACTGCATTCTCTTGCGACTTCGATATTTACCTTTGCAAGGTGAAAGACCAGGCCCTCCCGAAGGGCGGGAACACCCGTGAGATCGAAAATTATTTCCGCGACAACCGCGGAGCCCTTCTGAAGGAAGTAAATCGCATGATTCAGCAAAGGGTCGGACAACGGGATCATGAGCAAGAGAAAGAGCAAAGAAAAGCGGCCATTCTTAAGTGCTTCTCTCCCGAAAACAAAAGCAAACCCCGAGATCCAAAGAAGCACCAGAGCGAGTACAAAACCAGCGAGCGTGTCAGTTGGTGTCCAAGTTGTTCTGGATCGCAGGGTCCAGGCGCAGGTCAGGGAGGAGAGGAATAGAAGGATGGCAGCCAAAGAGAAATCAAAGCGGACCTGGCGAAAGATCTGTTTTCGTTCGAGGAAAATCAGACAGACGCTGACGGCCGGGATGAGGACTTCATGGGAGGCACTGTCATTATGCAAGGCATACTGGACGAGCCCTGACGAGGGGCGCCAAAAAAGAGCAAGGGATGCAGTACACCACAGGCCAAGCAGCAGCCAGCGCTTCGGGTCTATTTGTGATTCACTAGGATGCAATCTGGCCACTCCGAGAGTACCGTTTCCAACTCACCAGACTCGAATGAATCATTACCTCTTCCATTTATCTGCCCACGGGATATCCTGCGCACCACTAGCTGGCAAAAGTATCAGAGCGGCGGTTGTAATGTCTATCGTAGTAGTTTCGGTATTCACCGGAACGGGCGCGATCAAGCCATGGCGTATTCGACTGATACCACTCAATCGTTCTGCGGATACCCTCTTCGAAACTGATCATTGGTAACCATCCAAGTTCGCGTTGGATCTTCGAGCTATCCAGCGCATACCTGCGGTCATGACCGGGGCGATCCTTTATATGCTGCACCAAAGATTCCGGTTTGCCGAGATGGTGCAGAATGGTACGCGCAATATGCAAATTAGTTCGAGGCATTCCTGCTGAGATGTTATACACCGAGCCGGGCTTGGCGTTTTCTAGGGCCAGAGTGATCGCGCCGCAATAATCTTCCACAAAAAGCCAGTCGCGCTCCTGCAAGCCGTCACCGTAAATTGGAAGCGATTTATTCTCACGGGCATTGGCGATCATGAGGGGAATGAGTTTTTCGGGAAATTGATAGGGGCCGTAATTGTTCGTGCAGCGGAGGATGACCGCCGACACCCCATGGGTGTTAGCGTAGGCCGCCACGAGATGATCCGCGGAAGCTTTGCTAGCCGCGTAGAGACTGCGCGGATCAAGGGTCGCTTCCTCCGTAAAACTCACGCTAGCAGGCGCACTACCGTAGACCTCGTCAGTGCTGATGTGGATAAAACGGGGCAGTTTGAAACGCCGTGCTGATTCGAGGAGACAATGAGTGCCTAAAATATTGGTTTTCAGAAATGGCGAAGCATCTTCGATACTACGATCCACATGAGTTTCCGCAGCGAAATTCACCAAGGCATCTACACCCTTGGCGAAGACTTCATTTACGGCTCGCGGGTCGGCGATGTCGCCGCGGAGAAAGTGATAACCCGGGTCGGCAGCGATATCCGCAAGGCTCTCCGGATTTCCGGCATAGGTGAGAGCATCAAAGTTAATTATTTCAACATCGCGGAACGACGTTAACAGATGCCGGACAAAATTTGAACCGATGAATCCCGCTCCACCTGTCACCAGCACTTTCATGCTGCTCTCCCTTTCTGAATGGCAATCCTTCCGATGAGATCGAAGAAGTCTGGGATGACTCAAGCCGAAGACTTTGCGTGGCGGGGTGGAGCGCCGCGGCGGGGAATCTTGTTGGCACCGGTTTTGGCAACAAGGTTTGTGGCATGCAGCAGAGATTCGAAGGTTCCTGCATCCGTCCACCAGCCATCAAGGATACTGTGTGTCAGCGTACCTTCCGCGAGATACATATTGTTCACGTCAGTGATTTCGAGCTCGTTGCGCCAGCTGGCTTTTGTTTTTCCAATCTTTTCAAATACAGTCGCATCATAAAAATAAATTCCAGTCACGGCAAAAGTTGATTTAGGAACCTTGGGCTTTTCTTCGATTGCGAGGATTTTACCGCTTGAGATTTCCGGACACCCGAACCGCTCCGGATCGGGGACCTGCTTTAAAAGGATGTGGGCGCCACGCTCTTGTTTTTCGAAAGCTTCCTTTGAAGCGATAATGTTGTTTTCAATAATGTTATCACCCAGGACGACGCAGATTTTTTCTCCTTCAACAAAGGGCTCCGCCAAGCGGAGTGCATCGGCGATGCCGCCTTCTCCTTCCTGATAGGTGTAGTGGATGCGGTGGAGATCGAAATCCTTGCCGTTTGAGAGTAGTCTCAGAAAATCACCGGAGTTCTGGCCCCCGGTTACGACGATGATGTCGCGGATACGAGCGTCCACCATGGTCTGGATCGGATAATAAATCATGGGCCGATCATAGACCGGCAGCAAATGCTTATTGGTGACACGAGTGAGAGGATAGAGCCGGGAACCTTTGCCTCCTGCTAAAACGACGCCTTTCATCACCTGTGTTCTCCTGGTGTGCCGCTTAATCCCGAGAGCTATAGTGAATCCGGAAGTCAAACAAGAACCGCCCTAGCCAAACCAGCGGAGGCCGGACGAACAGCGTTCTGACGCGCAAGATATATCACCCTACGAAGAGAAGCAGGATGATGAGAATATGATGAGCGTCATCATTCAGCAGAGCACTCAACTCAGTCTATTATCCTAGCAATTCTAAGCGTAAGTGATACTACCCCAACCTAAGGACACCACGAAGAGCGAAGTCATGGTTTGTTTCAAAGAAAACAGTGATCGCGGTGACTTGGATCAAGGAATAGGGCAAGCGGGCCTGACCTGCCCCCCGATTTTAGTCCAGTCATAATGTAGCACTGGGGGTCTCCTGCAAACTTGTTTTTGCCCATGCTGGGGTGGTTGGTACGCCCGGCGTGGGGGGAGACGCCGGGCGCGCGGCGGCGCTCGTCGCGAACTCTTCCGGCGTCCGGTAACCCAGCGAACTGTGCGGGCGCACCGTGTTGTAATCCACGCGCCATGCTTCGATGATTCTTCGCGCGTCCTCCAGGCTCGTGAACCAGTTCTGGTTCAGGCATTCGTCGCGGAACTTCCCGTTGAAGCTTTCGATGAATGCGTTTTGCACCGGTTTGCCCGGTTCGATGAAGTGCAGCGCCACGCCGTGTGCGTAGGCCCACTGGTCCACCGCCCGGCTGATGAACTCCGGCCCGTTGTCCACTTGAATCGCTTCCGGATAGCCGCGCTCCCGCGCGACCTCTTCCAGCATGCGCACCACGCGCAACCCCGGCAGCGAAGTGTCCACTGCGATCCGCGGCGCTTCCCGCGTGTAGCCGTCCATCAGGTTCAAGGTGCGGAATTTCCTTCCACTCGCCAAGGCTGTCGCGCGTGAAGTCCATCGTCCACACCTGGTTCGCCCGCGTGGGCAGCATCAGCGGCACACGCGCTTCGGCGCGAAATCGCTTGCGTTTCCGCCGTCGCATGGCCAGCCCTGCCTCCCGGTAGAGCCGGTACACCCGCTTGTGATTCACCGTCCATCGCGCTCGCCCGTTCTCCTTCTCTCGCCGCAGCATCTGATGCAGCCGCCGGTACCCGAAGCGCGGCCGCTCCGCCGCGATCTCCCGCAATCGCGCACGCAACGCCCCATCGTCCCGCTCTCTGCGCCGGTAGCGGCAGCTCCATCGGTGCATCCGCAGCAGCCCACAGGCGCGCCGCTCGCTCAACTGTCCTTCCGCGCAAGCGACCCGCACGGCCTCTCGCTTCGCCGGTGGGCCTACCACTTTTTTGACAGCACCACCTTCAACGCGTCGATGTCCAGCGCCTGCTGCGCCACGATCTTTTTCAGCCGTCCGTTCTCCTCTTCCAACTCGCGCAGCCGCCGCGCCTCATTGACTTCCAGCCCGCCGTACTTGGCCTTCCAGCGGTAGTAGGTCACGTCGCTGACGCCTTCCCTCCGGCACAGCTCCCCCACCGGCACTCCCGCCTCGGCCTCTTTCAAAATGCGTACAATTTGCTCTTCACTGAACCGACTTTTCCTCATGGTGCTGCTCCTCCCTGGTTGTTTTACCCCAGAGAAGCTACATTTTCGATGGACCAAATTCCGGGGAGCAGGTCACCGGAACCCTCAAGCATACTTCTCCTAATGGTTGGGTTAATGGCTATCTTGCCCCTGGCACGCATTCGGAACAGAATCACTGCCTAGATCGATCACTTGTTCTGCTTTGTCCTTCTTTTAGCAACTGCGTGGACCTTTTGCGATCCAGGCGTCTATACGTGGATATTCGCTAGTCCCGAACTTCGAGCTTCCCAATCTTTCCTCTCCATCGCTTTCGTGTTCACGACATTCACCATGTTCACCGAGGTAGTGTCCAGAGTTTTTCGCACATTTGTTTGGGCGTAGGCCTGGTAGTGCTCGGCTCCCCCGAGGGGGAGCCGAAATTTTTTGCGCGGGCGTTCATGCCGCTTCGCTCGCTTCGGCGAGACGGTTCATGTCCAGATACCGCCGCGTGCCCCACTTGGTGCCAGCCACGTGGCGAAGTCTGGCTGCGGCCAGCATCAGCGCCGACTTGCCATCCGGGAACGCTCCCACGGCACGAGTTCTTCGTCGCACTTCGCGCAGCAACCGTTCCAGTGGGTTGTTCGTCCGCAGGCTCCGCCAGTGCTCGCGTGGAAACGTGTAGTAGTACAGCGTCTCTTCAATCCCCGCCACTACCAGTGCAGCGGCATCGGCCAGTTTCATCTCTTTCAGTTTCGCGGCCACCTGTTCCGCCTTCTGCCGCGCCGCAGTTCGGTCTTCCTGCGCGTGAATGGCCTTCAGCATCGCTGCTACTTCCTTCACTTTGCTCGTGGGCACCGCGGTCCACACGTTGCGGTAAAAATGCACCGCGCACCGCTGCCACAGCGCCTCCGGATAAAATTCACCGAGGCTTTCCACCAGCCCCAGGCACTTGTCCGAGACGAACAGCCGCACGCCCTTCAGTCCGCGCTCCTTCAAATGCCGCAGAAACGCCGTCCAACTGGCCTTGTCTTCCTTCGACCCTTCCGCCACCGCCAGCACTTCCCGAAAACCCTCTTCATTTACGCCAATCGCCACCAGCAGCGACACGTTGCGCACTTCGCCGCCCCAGTTGCGCTTCAACCACAGGCCATCCAGAAACACATACGGATGGTTGCCCTCGATCGGCCGGTTGCACCAGGTCTCGATCTTCGCGTAGATCTTCTGGTTCAGCTCGCTCACCGTGCTCGGGCTGACCCGCGTGCCCCACAACGCTTCGGTGATGTCTTCGACTCGCCGTACGCTCACACCGGCAAGATACATCTCCACCAGCGCTTCTTCCACCGAGCTTTCCCGCCTCCGGTAGCGTTCGATGATGGCCGTCTCAAACGGCAGCGTGCGCAGCTTCGGCACTTTCAGCGTGACTTCGCCCGCTTTCGTCTGCAGCTGCCGCTCGTAAGAACCCGCCCGCGTATCCTTCCGCGCCTCGGTCCGTTCGTACCGCTCGGCACAGCAAAGACGGTCCGCTTCGGCGTCCAGCAGGGTGTTCAACGTCTCTTCCACCTTGCTGCGCACCACTTCTCCCAGATGCTCCTGTATCTTCCCCTCATCAATCTGGATCACCTGGCTGAGCTTCGCCACTTCCTGCGGTCCTTCTCCCTGGTTGGTGGGCTCCATCGCCGCTCCTCTCGGGCCTTCCTCAGACCCTCTGTTTTACCAACCAGACCCACTCCTCCTCAAATGTGCGAAAAATAGCGTACGTTATCGATCGTGCGTTGGATGAAGCGAAGGAAATTGTCGACATGCCCGACACGCGGGCGTCATTGTTGGTGCGTCTGATCATGCAAAATAAGGGAAGACTCGCGAAAAATAAGGGGGATATGTTTTCCGAAATTACGGACGAAGAGCTCGCGCGGATAGAGAAAGGCATCGCCAGCGCTGTAGAGTGACGAGGAACAGTTACAAGGCCTAACACCGGAACTAGAAATCTGAGCAGTCTCTTAGCTTGGCCCGCGTCGATGTCCGCCTTCGCCTGATCGAAGGTCTGGCGCTTCCGAGCGAGCCGCAGTGGCATTGCATGATGCCCAGGTAGCCGTTCGGAGGCGCTCATGTCTAAACCTCGTGCTCCGCTCGATGGCAGTCGGCACACAGCGTGATGAGGTTTTCTGCCGTGTCGTCTCCCAACCTGCTGCGGAATTTCCTGTGATGGACCTGCAGGTTTCTAAGAGACCCGCACCATTGACAACGCCATCCGTCTCTCTCCAAAACCTCGTTTGCGGAGAGTTCGATAGTTTTCCGGGTCGAGCCTCCGGCGAGGCTTACGCTGGCGCAGCACGCTCATTCCGGTTTCTCTGACTTTCCCATCGCCCGATTGGAGGCTAATTTCGCAACAATCAATCTGCGGGCTCTTTGCTTGGGAAAGCCTTCTCCTGATCGTTCTCCTCCAACCGCGCTCCGGCCAGGAAATCGGCACAGATCATCTCCAGGCAATAACCACGCGATTTGTCCGTTCCCAGCATCAGGGCCACAGTTTCAAGAGCTTGCTCGACGACGCGCAGCTGACTCTTGTACAGCTTGAAGTAGATGATCTCCCACGGCTCCGTTTCTTTCCCCGTCAGGTGTCGCTCGACCTCCCTCCTGAATTGTTCTCTCGGGAGTTCCTTTGCCTTGTGCACCCAGGGTGCACAAACGAACTCCGCTCCATCCTTCCGCGCCACCTTGACGAGCTCCCTCGCCTTTGTCCAACCCATCTCGCGAAGCTGCGGCTTCGGCACTCGCGTGAGATGTTCGTGGATGGTCATGAGGTAATAGGCCTTCCGGCGGGAGTCGGCAAAGCGTTTCTCCAGAAATTCGTCAAAGGACTTCAATTTCTCCAGCCGCCAATACTGTTTTGCCCGTACCTCGCACAGGTACTCCCCCAACTCGACGAACCGCACGTCCTTCTCCTGTTCCTTGGTTTTCTCCCAGGACAGAATTTCATCGATTCTGCCGAGCACGAACACGGCCCGCCGGCGATTGATCTCCGGAGTCACCATCGGTCTCCTGTCAATCCACAAGCTCGTCAAGCCAAGCAAGGTCGCTCGCTCCTGGTGTGAGGGTGAGACTGGCATCGATCAGCTTTTGGTCATCGAGGCAAAGCCCAAGATGCGCGCAGCTCACGCAACCGTTCTGGGGGAAACGAATGCCGCTGTGCGCAGGAAACTCGCCCGATGTGATCTGACCGACCGTTGTATCCACCAAGTGGCCGAATTCCTGGCGTTGCTCTTCGGAGATCGTCGCTTTTAGGTATTGAATTTCCGGATCATGCTTGCGCACGAACACCACCAAGGCCACCTCTGAAATTCCGGTGATCCAGGAATAGCAGACGAGTTGCGGATCTAGCGACAGCAAGCCCTCAGGATCCTCGGGATATCGGCTCGTGGTCGTCTTCCAGTCGATGACGCAGCGCTCGCCATCGAGTTCGCCGATCGCGTCCAGGTAGGCAATAAACTCATGTCCTCCCGCAAGGCCCTGGATCATTTTGATTTGCAGGTTTTGCTGTGGGGCTCGAATGCGCACGCGATCTTGCTGGGCGAACCGCTCGAGCAGGTGGATTCCTTGGTGGAGCAGGCGATCCCAAGATTCTCCCTTTTTGTACGCAAAGGAGGCATCCCGAAAAGCGCCCCATTCCTGGAATAGTGCCACACCGCAATCCTCTTTGCGAAACAGGGCGGCCAGAGCTCTTTCAAAGCAGCGGCCAAAGACCATCGCCGCCCGTGTCTCCTTTTCCTGCCATCCATCCAGATACCGGTACCGGTAGCTGCGCGGGCAGCGGAGGTAGCGGCTGATCTGGGTGTGGCTAAAGGTCACGTCGTGCCTCCCTTCCCCGCGGTCACACTGACGGCCGTGCACGAGAGCGCCTCCCACTCGCCTGCCGGTGCGAAGGCATCCAGGTTTTGGTAGGTGCGACCGTTAATGACGGAGTGAGAGACGCGCACGACTCCCTGCAGATTAAGGAGAGCTTTCACGTCGACCTGGTCATGACTCAAGAGTTCGGCATCGTAGCCGAAATCCCGCAGAAACCAGCTGAATTTCCAGAGTGCCTTTTCGGTGCAGTACAGCCGCCCATAAAAGGACTTCTTCTCCAGGTTCTTTGGTTCCAAAACGACAAATCGGAGTTCCAGAAATGGTTTTTTCGGCTGCCAGCGAAAGAGCGCCCGATCGACACGGACGAGGAACAGCCCCTCGAGTAGATTGCAGTCATCGGGTTGCCAGGAATGCAGCCCGGGGACGTGACGAATCACGAGGTCACCTCCTGAGGGTGTGCATACGAATTGAGTTTGCAGAGGAGAGCGGCGCGGTTTTCTTTTGCCGACTTTGCAAGTTGTGAGATGAAGGACTCGACCAGGTCACGGCTGGCGCCGCTGAGGGTCTGGGTACCGCAGAAGTCTGCCGCATAGGCCTTAACGAGATTCGGATCGAGGTTGTATTGGCGGATCAAAAGGCAGAGCTGATCCCGGAGCCGGGGTTGGCCGTTGCCGGAACCGTTGGAGGGATGGGATCCGTTTGAGGGCGACGGAATGGAGGCAGATCTCGGCGGACTCGAGAACGCACCCAACTCTTCGACCGAACAGAGGCCGATCCCGTAGGCCTTGCGCAGGGCGCGATTGACGGCGCGTGTTTCGGCGACGCGCATCTCCGCTCCACGAACCAGAGAGGAAACATTGGAAGGATCGGCATCTCCGTAACCGACGAATCCCTTCGAAGAGGGGCTCTTGAAGACAGTTGCCTTGAAGACCCAGCGACCGGTTCCAACATCAGAAAGGCGTTCTTGAAGGATCGTCTTGATCCCACGGCAGCCTTTCCGGGAAGCAAGTTGCAGGAGCCCGGAGTGGGTGACGTACCATCGACCATCCAGGAACTGCAGATCGCCCGCGGCTATCGATAGAGAATACTTAGCAGTAAGTTCTCGAAGCCCGCGGAGCGCCAAACGGGAAGGCTCGCCCCACAATTGACGCGCGAGCTTTGCATTGGAGCGAAAACTAACGACATTTCTCTTCATGAATCCTCCCTTGTAGCGCACCTAAGATGCTCGCCATTTACAAAGGAAAGCGTCGAGTCCGTTTCTTTGTTTGCCTTCTGCCGCCCTGCAGGGGTAAAAGAGACAAGGTGAGTAATTTGCGCTTTCTTAGACGGTGACACTATTTAGTTGCATAGGTCTATTTTAGTTGTATACAACTAATATGTCAAGGAAATATTCAAGGGCAAAGCTTCTGCGATCGACTGGACTGCGGTTGGGCGGAGGATTAGGGGCCTGCGGGGATTCGATATTACACAGGCAGATTTGGCGAATCGGATCGGTGTTAGCCAGAGTTATCTGTCCGCAATCGAGCACGGGCGCGACGAAGTTGGGGCGGAAGTCTTACTTGCTATCGGTCGAGAATTTGATAAGTCATTGGAATGGTTGCTCACGGGCGAGGAATAGGTCCGTTTGACATCGATACTGAATCGAGGGTGTCGGGAGGGAAGCACCAAATGGGGCGAATCAAGTTTGGAGGAGGCGCGGTAGTTTTTAGTTCTTGACTTGGTACCACATTGGAATATACTGGCGAATAAAAAGCGAACACCCGCATAAGATCAATGATTTGTGCAACCGTGTACTCCTTGAAGGACAGGGGTCTGAAACCAAAACCGCGGTCGGGTAGCCACGCATCTCCTGTCTAAAGAGGTTCTATTTGTCGCGATAGTACGAAACCATGCCTCTCAGGCCGAATGGTGAAGAAAACTGCAGCACAAGTGGGGAATTTTCCCAGGAAACGCCAGGCAGCGCTATAGCTTCGGAATGACCAGGTCCACAATGCATCCGGCCGAAGGACCATCTGTTGGAACTGCGAGAATGCTGGCGGTAGTAGAGGAGAACGGC
>CAWADS010000029.1:0-108633 GCA_963780785.1 Candidatus Acidiferrales bacterium | reverse complement strand
ACGCGGCGGGCGTTTCGTCAATCACGTCCGCGTCCTTGCGGCACTCGACGCCTTCGGTCATGCGCCGGTGGTCTTCGACGGTGAAGCGCCGCTTGGCCTCGCCGCGAGACATCGCGCGCCCCGCGCCGTGGCTGCAGCTCATGAAACTCTCCGGATTGCCCTTCCCGCGCACGATGTACGACTTCGCTCCCATGCTGCCCGGAATGATCCCCATGTCTCCAATCTGTGCGCGCACCGCGCCTTTACGAGTGACCAGCACGTTCTGGCCGTAGTGCCGCTCCCGCGCCACATAGTTGTGGTGGCAATTGATGGCCTGGACGTGCGCGGTGAACGGCCGCACTTCGCCGGAATCGCGCACGGCATCAATGATCTGCTGCATCATCAGGTCGCGGTTGGTGCGCGCAAAATCCTGCGCCCATTCCACGGCTTCCACGTAATCGCCAAAATGTTCGGTATGCTCGGGAAAGTACGCCAGATCCTTGTCCGGCAAATTCAAATAAAACTTCTGCATGTCCTTCTTCGCCAGTTCAATGAAGTAGCTGCCCATGCGGTTGCCCACGCCACGCGAGCCGCTGTGCAGCATGAACCACACGCTTTCCGCTTCGTCCAGGCACACCTCGATGAAGTGATTCCCTGTGCCGAGCGTTCCCAGATGATTGCAATGGTTGCCGCGATCGAGTTTTGGATGCTTCTGCAAAATCTCCTCGTAGCGATCCTTCAGGTTGGCGCCCCACGCCTCCATGTTGCGCTCCGGGATAGCTTCCCACGCGCCCGCGTCGCCCTTGCCGCCATGATTCGTGCGCCCGTGTGGCACGGCGGCTTCGATCGCTGTGCGCATGGCGTGAAGATTGTCCGGCAAGTCGCGCGCGTTCAAATCCGTTTGCACGGCCATCATGCCGCAGCCGATGTCCACGCCCACCGCCGCCGGAATGATCGCGCCCTTGGTCGGGATCACGCTGCCTACCGTTGCTCCAATGCCCCAGTGCACATCGGGCATCGCCGCCACCCACTTGAACACAAACGGGAGTTGCGCCACGTTCAGAAGCTGCTGTTTGGCCTGCTCCTCGAGAGGCACACCCTTCACCCACGCCTTGACGGGCACGCCTTTCTCGCTCTTCAGCACGACATACTGCGCTTCTTCGCTCATCGCAACTCTCAATTCCCTTTTACGCGTTCCACTCGCAGCAAACAAGTGCTTGCGGGCTTGCCCCTGGCTTCCGTTCTTGCCCTCCTCCGCCACCCTGCTTTTGCTACACACGCCCAAAGCTCCCGGCGTATACTTTCCCCATGACGCAACGCTCCCTCGAACTTCTTCAGCAAGCGCTCTCCCTCACGGAAGAAGAACGCGCCGACCTTGCTGCCTCGCTGCTGAACACTCTGGACGCACCCCCTGACCCGGACGCCGAATCCTTGTGGCAAGAAGAGGTCTCCCGCCGCGCTTCCGATCTGGATTCCGGCAAAGCAAATACCATCCCCTGGCAGGACGTCCAATCCCAAGTTTCTGCTGCACTCCAGCATGGCCACAAAAAACGTTGAGTTCCACGAAGAAGCCGCTCTCGAATTCCTCGCCGCCGTCGAGTGGTACCTTGCGCGCAGCGAACTCGCCGCCTCACGTTTCGCTCAACAGATCACCCACGCCGTCCAGCTGATCGCTCAAGCGCCACAGCGCTGGCCAAGCTACTCTCACGGCACGCACAAATTCGTGCTTCGTCGTTTCCCCTTTTTGATCGTTTACCGCGAACTGGCAACCGTCATTCAAGTTCTCGCGGTTGCCCATGGCCATCGTCGCCCAGGCTACTGGAAGACCCGCCGCTAAGTTCGTTCTCCCAAGAGAATCCGTGCCGCAGGCAGAAGGTTACGCGGCGTCGAGGTCGTCGTCGGCTTCGACGGTGAGCTTGCCCTTGGTGCGCTTGGCCATGAGGTAGGAGCGGATGAAGGGGTCGATGTCGCCATCGAGGACGCGATCCACGTCGCCGACGCTGAATTTGGTGCGGTGATCCTTGATCATGCGGTAGGGCTGCATGACATACGAGCGGATCTGGCTACCAAAGGAGATGTCCAACTTGGATTCGTCCAGGCGGTCGGTTTCGTCGCGGCGCTTCTGGATCTCCAGATCGTAGAGTTTGGAGCGCAACATCTTCATGGCCATCTCGCGGTTCTTGTGCTGGCTGCGGCCCATCTGGCACGCGACGATGACGCCGGTGGGAAGATGTGTCAGGCGCACGGCGGTCTCCACCTTGTTCACGTTTTGCCCGCCCTTGCCGCCGGAACGAAACGTATCCAGCTTGATGTCTTCGGGATTGATGTTCACCTCGATGTGGTCGTCCACTTCCGGGATCACGAAGACCGAGGCAAACGAAGTGTGGCGCCGCGCCGCTTGATCGAAGGGGGAAATCCGCACCAGGCGGTGCACGCCGGTTTCGCCCGCCAGCAAGCCGTAGGCATTCTCTCCGCTGAATTGAATCGTGGCGTTCTTGATGCCGGCTTCTTCGCCGGGCGTTTCGTCCAGGAGGTTGGCGCTGATGCCCCTTCTTTCCGCCCAGCGCAAATACATGCGGAGCAGGATGGAGGCCCAGTCCTGCGACTCCGTGCCGCCCGCGCCGGGCTTGATGGTCATGATGGCGTTGAGGTGATCGTTCTCGCCGGAGAGGAGCGTCTGCGTTTCCAGTTCGCCGATGTACGAATCCGCCGCGTTCAACTCGCGGCCTAGGTCATTCAGAAGTTCTTCGCGCTGCGCGGCGTTGGTTTCCGCTTGTGCGAGTTCGATGTAGGTTTCGATGTCGCCGTCGAGCTTGCCGAGCTTATCGTCGGCGTTGATTTGATCGTCCGCGAGCTTGCGCTGGCGCAGGGTATGCTGTGCTTCTTCCTGATTGTTCCAGAAATCGGGTGCGGCGATGCGCTCTTCGAGGGTTTTCAGGCGCGCGCGGTGCTGGGGCGCGTCAAAGATAACTCCGCACAAGAGAGATGCGCTGCTTCAATCCTTCGTATTGATGCTGCAGATCTTCAAGTATCATGCTGTATTCGCGAAGCCCTGGGCCAACCGGGCTCACTTTGCCTTTCCGAATATGATGAGGAGTACCAGAATAACGGAAACGCCGACGCACATCCAGGCAAACCAGTCGCCCCATTGCGAATAGAGTGTTTCGTCGGTGCGGAAATCGTAGGGAAGATCGGCGGCATCCCGCGTGTCGCGCTTCATCGCGCGGAGCATGTTGCCGTAGGGATCGATCGAAGCGGAGATGCCGCTGTTGGTGTCGCGCACGAGCCAGCGGCGGTTTTCCACCGCGCGCACGCGGGCCATGCGCAGATGCTGCTCCGCGGCCTGCGATGTGCCGAACCAGCCGTCATTCGAGATATTGATGAACAACTGCGCGCCGCGCGCCGCAAATTCCCGCACTTCGCCGGGATAGATCGCTTCATAACAGATGAAGACGGAAAAGGTATTGCCATTCGAGAATTTCCCAACCGCGCGCTCCTTCCCTTTCCGGAAGCCGCCGACTTCCTCGGAGACGCTGGTGACCACCTGGTGGATCAGGGGAAACGGCTCATATTCGCCGAACGGCACCAGGTGCATCTTGTCGTAAGAAAATGCGCGTTGGCCCCATTCGTTCAGCATCGCGGCGCTGTTGTAGGGATCGAGAGTGTTGCGCGGCACGCCCTTCACAAGCTCCGTTCCCAGCTTCCACTCGATCACTCCCACCACCACGGGATGCTGGAATTCCTGGGCCAGATGCGAGATAAACGGCCCGAAGTGCGGATCGCTGAAGGAAAAGGGAGCGGGGGCTTCCGGCCAGATCAGCAGATCGGGCGCTTGTGCCGCAGGCGCAGGGCGCAGGCTGAGCCGCTCGAGTTCCGCCATGTCGGGCTTGTGGTCGGCGTACCAGTCGCCCGCATATTCGAGGTTTTCCGGGAAATTCGGCTGGACCACGCGCGCCAGATGATGCGCTTCGGCCTTCGGAACAAACCGCGGCCCGATCCAGGCGACCAGAAGGAGTGCGGCAGCCACGGCGGCGACTATTCCCCATCGGCGTCTAGCGCTCCTCTCATAAATGCTACGAGCGGCCAACTTGCGAACCTCAGGGGTTAAAACCACCAAATTTTCCGCGCTTTTCGGCGCGGCTGAAACCGTGCCCTCCCGGGACGGATGCAAGAGATGGCCTTCTGTGATTTCGGGCGCGCGGGCCGAATCGCTCCACACCAGAAGCGCGTTGAAGGCTGCTACCGCGAACGATACGCCGTAAATCCCGGTGAGGGTGGTCAACTGCACCAGCGCCGGATTGCCTGCCGCGGGATAGCCTAGCAAGGCCCAGGGAAAACTGATTTCCGGCAGATACGTGCGGGCGACCTCAGTGGAAATCCAAAGGAAGGGAGCGCCAGCGAGCGCCAGGGGCACGCTGCGACTGGACAATCGCTGAACCACCAACGCAAACAGTCCAATGATTAGGCCCCACACCGAGGCGATCAGAAGAAGCACGCCCCAACCCGCGGCCATGGGCACGCCGCCGTGAACCGAAAGCACTTCGGCAATCCATGGCACGCACGTGAGAGTAAAAACCAGTCCATGCAGAAATCCGCAGGCAAACGCGACCCAACCCCGCGAGCCGAGAATGCAGGCCAGCAAAAGCGCCAGGCACACCCAGGTATACAAACTGAAATGGCTGCCACGATAGGACAGCGACAGGATGGCGCCGCTCAGAATCGCCAGAATCAGCCGCATGGCGGCGGGTGTTTCCGGCGAGCGGTGAGGACGCAGGTAGGTATGCCACGCCTGGGAACACATCAGCGGGTTACGTAGAATGCCTTGAAGCCTTCGCTCTCCAAGCCCTTTTTCGCGGCGTCGGCGGCCTTCTTCTCTTTGAAGGGGCCAACCTGCACGCGGTAGAACTTATCTTTTTGCGGCGGCTGAACGTAAGCCGCGAAATGTTTTTTCTGCAAGCCGCTGGCGATGGAGAGCGCGTCGTCCTGCTTGGTCAGCGCCGCCACCTGCAGGATCATTGAGCCATTCGGAATGAGCGGCGAGTTCGTGACGGGCTTGCTGGTTTTCACAGCAGGCGGCGCCGGTTCGACTCTCGCTTTTGCGTTTACCGTTTTAGACGCCGCTGAATTCGCTGGCGCTTTCGGCACGGGCTCGAGATGCGGCTCGCCCTTAGCCGGCTTATTGCTGCCGTAAAATTCCCACTCGGAATTATTGCTGCCGGAGGTAGCGGGGTCGGATTCAGTCGCTGCCGGCGGGGCTTCAGCGGTGCGCTTCGGCGCAGGCTCGGGCTTCGTGGGCACCACGGGCTCACGCTCAGGTGTGTGCGAGTTTGTGATCGCCGCGCTCACCTGGCCGTCGTACTGGTTACGTCCCATGACGTAGCCGAGCGTGAAAAACACGCCCGAAAAAAGCAGCATCAAAAGAAACAGCCCAATGACGTGCTTGCCTTCGAGCACACGCTCGCCCGCTCCGCGCTTTCCCCCAGACGCCATTTATTTCGAACCGCCCCCGATGGACTGAGTCCACTTATTAATAATATCTATCGGAAGGGGGAAAACAATCGTTGTGTTCTTTTCGACACCTATCTCGGTAAGAGTCTGCAGGTAGCGCAACTGAATGGCCGAGGGCTCCGTCTCAAGAACCTTGGCGGCATCGGCCAGCTTTTGCGAAGCTTCAAACTCGCCCTGGGCGTGAATGACCTTGGCGCGGCGTTCGCGTTCGGCTTCCGCTTGTTTGGCAATGGCGCGTTGCATCGATTCGGGAATGTCCACCTGTTTCACTTCGACCTTGCTGACCTTGATGCCCCAGGGCTCGGTGTCCTGGTCCAGGATGATTTGCAGTTTGGCGTTGACCTTGTCGCGTTGCGAAAGGATTTCGTCGAGCTCGAACTGGCCGACGATGCTGCGCAGGGTGGTCTGAGCCAATTGAGAAGTTGCGTACTGATAATTCTGGACTTGCGACATGGCCAGGTTGGCGTCAACCACGCGGAAATAGCAGACGGCATTTACTTTTACGGAGACGTTGTCACGGGTGATGATGTCCTGAGGAGGAACGTCAAGCGTCTCCAGGCGCAGGTTGATGCGATAGAGAGTTTCAATGGGCCAGAACACGAGGTTCACACCCGCGGTCTTCGCCTGAGGCAAGAGCCGCCCCAGCCGGAGAACCACGCCGCGTTCCCACTCCTTAATGATGTACAGGGAATTCCACACCCAGATTAAAAACAGGAACACCACTACCATCGTGCCCAGTCCAAAGAACTGAAACATATCCTGCCTCCTGAACTTGAACGAACTTTATCTGCTTGTGGTGGCCGGCGTTTCCACCGGTTCCACAATCAATTTCAATCCGTCGATCCGCACCACGCGGACCGCCTTGCCATCGGCAATCGCTGCGGAGGAACGCGCTCGCCACAACTCGCCATGGATGCGGACCATGCCATCGCCGCCCGCGGAGAGCGCGGTGGTGACGAGGCCCTCCTCGCCGATCATTTCCTCTTTGCCGGTGGAGACCTTCCAGCGCCGCGAGCGGAGCACCAGACGCATCAGGAATACCGCAAAAAATGCGAAGGGGATGGTCACCGCCAGTGCCACGCCCACGCTCACGCCGCCGGGCGTAAGGGGCGAGCGGATCAGGAACATCGCACCGAGAAGCATGGACGCAATTCCTCCTGCCAGCAGGACACCGTGGCTGGCGAGCTTCGCTTCGAGGATAAACAACGCCAGTGCCAACAAAATCAGCAGCACACCCGCAAAATTCACGGGGAGCAGATGCATGGCGTAGAGGGCCAGGACCGCGCAAATTCCGCCGATGACGCCGGGTGCGACCATGCCGGGATGATTGAATTCCGTGTACAGCCCGAGGACGCCGACCAGGAGAAGAACGAAGAAGACGTCCGGTTGGACGATACGCGATAGGAATTTTTGACGGGCGGACAACTCAAAGTCCGTCAACGTGTAGCCCTGGAGGGACAATTTCTGGGTCTTGCCGTCAAAACGCGTAATTTCACGGCCGTTCAATTGTTTCAGGAGATCGTCGCGGTCGTTGGCGATGAGGTCAATCATATGCCCGTCGAGGGCTTCTTTTTCCGTGAAGGCGCGCGCATCCGTCACGGCGGTTTCCGCGAGTTTCGGATTGCGTCCGCGCTTATCCGTGAAACTGCGCAAAAAGGCCATGGCATCGTTGTTGATTTTTTTGCGCAAGACATCGTCGATCGGAACGGAGAAGCCACCAGGCATCAAGATTGGTGTCGATGCGCCTGTATGCGTGCCGGGGGCCATGGCGGCCACATCGGCCGAAAGCAAAATGAAAAACCCCGCCGAGGCTCCGCGCGCGCCCACCGGCGCCACGTACACCACCACGGGCACGGATGATTCCAGAATGTGGTGGATGATATCGGTCATGGAATCGCTGAGCCCGCCGGGCGTGTCCATGGTGATCAGGACGAGGGAAGCGTGGCGCTGCGCCGCGTCCGTCAGTCCTTCGTCAATGTAGGTGGCCAGAATCGGCTCGACCATATCGTCGAGCTTCAGTTGCAGCACCAATGGCGCGCCATGGTCGTCCGCGGCGGAAGTCGCCCGAACGCCAAGGCACAGTAAGAGCAGAGTGGCGGCCGCAGCGGAGCACAGAATTCTTGCCACATCGCTCTGCTTGCTGCTTGCGTGAATCGAGTTCACGAATCGTAGAAATATCGTCACGCCACGAGCGATCATTTTTTGCCTCCCGTGGGTTTGCCCTGTTGCAAGTGTTCGAGTAATGCTTTTGCTTCCGCGTAATTGGGCGCGAGCTTCACGGCCTTTTCCACTTCCGCGCGCGCCAGATCCGGCTTTTTCTGCTCCAAGTAGATGCGCGCCAGCGTGGTGCGCACCGCCGCCGAATCGCGCACCGCCAGAAAAGCCTGTAACTCCTGGATGGCTTCTTCCAGTTTACCCCTACGCCGGTAGATTTCGGCGATTTCCTGGTGTGCCGAGGCGTTGTGCGGGTCCGCCAGCAGCGCGGCGCGGAATTCCTTTTCCGCAGCATCCAGGTGTCCCGCGGCCAACTCGAACCGGCCGAGCCGGAAGTGGGCGGCAGGCGTATCGGCTGGCGGCACAGCGTCCGCACTGGCCGCAGGCGAAGGGACGGGGCCGCGCAATTCAAGCCGCAACATGGTCGTATCCAATTCCGCTTTGACCCGCTCGTACTTGGAGGCGGGTTCCTTCTTCGCTTCCAGTTTTATGACCGGCAAGTCATGCGATCCCAACGCTTCCAGGGCCCCTTCGCGCGCTTCGGCTGCCTCTGACTTCTTTTTGGCTTTCTCCAGAGTGTAAATCAGAAAGGCGCGATCTTCCGGATTGTCCGGTTCGCGATGGATGGCTTCACGGAAGTGGATTGCGGCGGAGGCCAGATCGTTCGCGCGAAGCGCCAGCAACCCTAGGTTGAAGGGATAATCGCCCTCATCCGGATCGATGTCGCTGGCATGGCTGAGCGCCGTTCGCGCCGCCGCAGCGTCACCCAGCCGGGCGCGTGCCAGCGCCAGATTGTTGAGCAGCTCCGGCAGGTCAGCGCCGCTTGCCAAGTTGTGGCGCAAGTCTTCCTGCAACGCAGAAAACGCTTGTTCGGCTTTATCCGGCTGGCCCAACCGCAGGCGGCATACCCCGATGGAGAAATTCGCCTCCACGCTGCGCTCGTGGGAAGGGGGAACTTTCGCGAGCCACAGCAGCGCGGAATAACAGTCGTTCCTGTGAAAATAAAACCGCCCCAAAGCAAATGCGGGATCGGGCCAGTCCGGTTCCTGGCGCGCCGCCTCCCTCAGGTCGCGGAGATGCACCTCATCATCGTTCGCCAGCAGCCCGCGAACATACTGCTCAAAGGCCGCCAATTGCAGCGGCCGCTGCAATTTGGCGAACTCCGGAAGGGTCACGGGAAACTTGGCATCGCATGTTCCGAGCAAGCGCCAGACCAGCCGCGTGTGCAATTCCATCAGCGATGCGAGGGCGCCGCTTTCCTGGACCACCGGGAGGAGCGCCGTCGGGCCCACGCGCAGCACCCGGGCGTTCACCGTCAGGTCTTTGCCGTCGGAGGTGAAATTGCCGTACACCACGAAATCCGCATCCAACTCCTGCGCGATATGCAGCATGGCCGCCCGGCTCAGTTTTGCCGAGGCCGGCAAACCGTAACGGTCCATGACATCCAGACGGCCTCTGTGGGAAAAGACTTGCTGGCCCGCGGAAGAAAGGCGCTGGATGGTCAATTCCTCCAGACCCTCGCCAATCCAGTCCAGCCGCGCCGAAGCGGCCACATTCTCAAAGGGGAATACGAGGTAGATGCCTTCCAGCGGCAAGGAATGCGCCGGGCGTTGCGAAAGGGTAGCGCTCTGCTGGGCAGCGAGGCCCTTCGCCGAGAAAAAAAAGAGCACGGCGAGAACAAGCCGGAAGAGATTGCAGGCTGCTGACCGCCGCGTGTTCATCTGGCCTGTATTCTAGCCCGGATTTCGCGGCAAGGCGCGGCAAAAGAGAAGACAGACGTGCCCCCAAGCGGAAAGCGGCGGGCGGGTGGAGGAATTGTGGTTTGCTGGCTGGCGTGCAGCCGTAAAAGCGGCGGCCCTTCGAAGTTCCCCTCGAAGATCGGGGCAAGTAGGGTAAACGAGCCGCTGCACTCCACGGGCAGACTTAAGCGCACAATCCCTGCCACGCACGGCGCAAAAAGGAGGGCGTGCTCAGGGCTGCGCGGTTTGTGGCGGCGCGGGGAAGAGTATTTCCTGGATGGCAGGGTCTTTCAAAACACCGGCAAAGGCCGGATCGGATTTCGCGGCATCCATATCCTTATAACCTTCGTCGCGGGCTTTGCGGAGATAGATGACGCAACGTTCCAAATTACCGGTTTGGGCGAAGGATTTTGCGAGCAAGAAGTAAAAGCGCCCGCGGTCCTCGCTGACGGTCCTGTCCTGAACGGTTGTCCCCGTCCGGGAACTGGAATGGTCAAACACGTATGGATCAAGTACCAGGGCCTTGTGGAAATTAGCGATGGAATCCTCGTACTTCTTGTCGGCAAAGTAGGCGTAACCCAGGCTCATGTAGAAACTTGCATTGTCGTTTTTTATGTTGATCGCCCGTTTGAAGGCCCGGATGGCCTTGGGATACTTCTTCCGGTCGTACCACACCGTGCCGATGTTGTTTACGGGATCGGCGTAGTGAGAGTCCAGCTTGGCCGATTTTTCGTAGCACTTCATCGCAGGGTCCAACTGTGACTGGTTGTGCAACGTAATCCCCAGTTCATTCCAGTAAAGCGCGTTCTTGGGCTGCTGCCGGGTCAGCTTGCGAAACAACAATTCAGCGGCAGCGATAGTCTTTGCGGATCATGTAAAGTTTGGCCTGATCTTCGTCGGAAAGGGGAACGGCCTGAGCGGGCCTAGCGGAGGCGTTGGAAGAGGCAGGTGGAGTGTCTGGAGTGGTTTGAGCAAGACCGGGGGAAAGAAGCAAGCAGAACAGGAACGCGACGCCCGGAATCGCCAAGAGATACCTGGTCATGGCGAATCTCCTTTGTCCCGAACAGGTTTGTCGGGCTCTTTCTTCTTCTTGTCTCCAAAGATACCAAAAATTTTCTGCAAAGGGCTTTTTTTCTTCTCGGTGACCTTTGTATCGCTGGTGGGCGGCGTTGCGTCTTGCGCCGCGACTTTCTTATCCGGCTGCTCCGCGGTGGAGTTTGCATCGCCCGGGGTTGGCGGAGTCTTAGGCCCGCCGCCAAAAAGATGCGAGAGAAACGACCCCACAGCCGACGCGGGCCCGTGTCCGCCATGAAGTTCACACAACTGGGTGGGCGCGGAGCCCGTCACGTAAACTTCTTCGCGCGTCACCGGACAGGTTGGGGTGGCCAATTGCAAAGTGTCCGCATCGATGACTACGGTATCCACGCCTTCGGGCTTGTCAAAATCTTTGACGTCGCGATAGCCAGGCATGGACGTGGCGCGAATCATGAAGTCCGCCCAAATCGGCGCGGCGGATGCGCCGCCCGCCAGTCCGAGATCGTGATTATCGTCAAAGCCGATCCAAATGACGCAGACCAGATTGTTCGTGAAACCCGCGAACCAGCCGTCGCGTGACGTGCCGGTTTTCCCAGCAGCCGGGAGTGTGAAGCCCCTGGCGCGCACCGCCGCGCCGGTGCCCTTGTTCAGAACGTCCTGCAAAATGCTGTCTACGAGATAGGTCACTCTGGGATCCAACACCAGCTTGTTTGTGGGCGCGTACTTTTCGAGAGCAGTGCCGCCCGCACTGACCACGCTTTTCAGGAAGAACGGATCGGCGCGCGTGCCCATGGTCGCGAATGCCGTGTAGGCCCCAGCCACTTCCACGGGAGTCAACTCGTAAGCGCCCAGGGCTACTGCCGGCGTGGGCCGGATGTTGGTAGGTAGCCCCATCTGCCTGGCGATTTGCACGACGCGGCCGTACCCGACAAGTTCCGCAACTTTCACGGTGGCGACGTTGAGAGAATTGGTAAGCGCCTGACGCACGGTCACTTTGCCCATGAAGCGTTCGCCGTAGTTGTTGGGAGTGTATTCCTGGCCGTCGAATTCGAAGACCGTGGGCTCGTCATCCACGGTGGTCGCGGGCGTGACCACGGGCTGCGCGCCATCCACGGCGTTGTTGAAAGCGGCCGCGTAGACGAAGGGCTTGAAGACTGAGCCGGGCTGGCGGTGCGCCAACGCGTGGTTCAACTGGCTCTGGCCATAATCGCGCCCGCCGATCAGCGCCTTGATTTCCCCCGTGCGGGGATCGAGCGCCACGAGCGCCACCTGTGCTTGCGGCACGGGCTCGCTGGGGGCATTTTTGCCCTTGGGCTTCTTCACCCTCTCGAACTTCTTGGCGATCAGCGCGTCCACGTTCTTCATGCCGATGTCGACCGCGGCGGCGGCGGCACGCTGCAATTGCGGATCGAGCGTGGTGTAGACGCGATAGTTCTGGCTGAGGAGATCCTGCTCGGAATAATTATCCAGGAGATGGTCCTTGACCATATCCACGAAGTACGGCGCTTCGTTCCCCGCCACGGCGGTGCGCACGATTTTGAGCGGCGACGCGTTTGGCGTCCTGCACGTCGTCTTCCTTGATGTATTTGTTTTCGAGCATCTGCGCGAGCACGCGGTCACGCGCCTGGGCCGCGCGTTCCGGATGGCGGTCGGAAGCGGAGTAGTAATTGGGGGCGCGAATGAGTCCCGCCAGGAAGGTGCACTCTGGCAGGGTCAACTGCCGCAGATCTTTTCCGAAATAGGCCTCGCTGGCTTCGGCGAAGCCGCGAATGCCGAAGCTGCCGCGGTTGCCAAGGTAGACTTCGTTGGCGTAGAGCTCGAAAATCTGCTGCTTGTTGAAGCGCTGTTCGAGTTCAAAGGAGAGCATGGCCTCCGCCAGCTTGCGGCGCCAGGTGCGGTCGGTGGAGAGGAAAAAGGTGCGCGCCACCTGCATGGTGATGGTGCTGGCGCCCTGCAAGTGCTGGCTGTGCCGGATGTCCGCCCAGGCCGCGCCGAAAATGCGAATGAAGTCGAAACCCGGATGTTCAAAGAAGCGTTTGTCTTCCGCGGAAAGGATGGCTTGCACGAGAAGGGGAGGGAGATCCTCATAGCGCACCGGGCGGCGCTTTTCTCTGGCGCTGTCGAAGAGATTGGTGATGAGCTCCGGCTCGATTTCCGCACTGCCCAAATCCGCGCCACCGGCAAGCGGACGGATGGAGCGAACGACCTTGCCGCCGAACTGCACGGCAATGGCGTTGGTTCCAGTGAAAAAGGAGGACTTTGACGGGCGTATATCCACCGTAGTGCCGTCAACGGTGTATTCTCCAAGCGAGTTCTCGTCCACATCGGGGCGATAGCCGGCACGCTGCAGGTACATGATCAGGTCGGCTACGCTCCATGACTGGCCATCGGAGATACGCTCTGGCGCCGAGAAAATCTGCGTGGTGTTCTGCAGCACGTGCCCGGACAGGCGCGCATCGATCATCCGGGAATATTTGATGTAGAAGTACGTGAAGACGCCGGCGGAGAGGAGAAAACACAAGGCCACGGCGGCCAGAAGCGCCAGACCAAATGCGGAAGTCCAGAAGCCCTTTTGCACGCGGAATCGCAATTGCTTATTCCCCCAGGGTGGGCACTTTCATTGTGACGCATCTGCAGGCCGGAGGGAAGCCGAGGCAGCTTCCAGACCTGCGAATCGCGGGCTCACTTCAGGATGTCGAGTCCTTCGCTGGTGGGAGAAAAGGTGAGGTCGGTGTGGTAGACAAGAAAATCGACGGGGACAGTATAGCTGATGCTGATGGAGAGGCCGTGGTTGGTGCTGGCCATTTTGATGTCCTCGCGCTTCGCCGGAATATCCAAATCCTGTACGACTTTCATGAGGATGTCGCGAATCTGGTCTTCCGAGTAGCGGTTGACAACAGCAAATTTGGCTTGCTCGTTCATCTTATCCTGGAGTTGGTATTCCGCTACATACAGCGGCACCAGCTTTACCGCCAGGAATACCAGCGTCACCAGTATAACCGTGTAGATAATCGCTTTTAATCTGCCTTCCCCGCGCTGGGAAGGCCGGGAGGATTGCACTCGCAAGCTCACGAAGAAACACTCCAATGAAGCGCCACCGTCACATCCGGCGGCGCAGAATTTTCCCTCTCTTTGATCACGCTACCACCAGGCTGGAGCGGTGTCGAGAATCCCGCGTTTGCGGTGTGCTTTAGGCGCAACGTCCGCGGGTTAGTACGCGCGGGCAAAAATGGCCCGGTGGGCCGCAGGCTTGCCACAGTAGACACAGGCACCGGTGGCGCTTGCTGAGCCGTGACCCAGCACAGCGTCGGGGTCGAGAGGGATGCAACGCATGGTGGCCCGGGTCTCATCTTTGATGCTGGCCTCGCACTCGCCCCTGCCACACCAAAAAGCGAAGGCGAACCCCATTTCCACCGCTTTCTTGAAGTCGTCGTAATGCAAGGTTTCGTGGGTGTTGGCGCGGCGGAAGGCCAAGGCCTTGTCGAAAAGGGATTGGTGAATCTCCGCAAGGAGCTTTTCGATGGTGGCGGGCAAGCTGGCGAGGGCGGCGCTGAACTTCCCTTCTCTCCCCGGTTTGTCGCGGCGCGCGAGGATGGCGGCTTGCTTGGCGACATCCTTGGGTCCCAGCTCGACGCGCACGGGCACGCCGCGCATTTCCCAATCATTGAACTTCCACCCGGGGCTGAACCCTTCGCGCTCGTCGAGCGTGACGCGGAGATTCGCTTTCAGAAGCTGCGCCTTCAATTCCTTGGCTGTTTGCAGCACCGAGGCCTTCTCTTCGTCGGTCTTGTAGATGGGAACGATCACCACCTGCGTGGGGGCAAGCTTCGGCGGCATTACCAGGCCCTGATCGTCGCCGTGGACCATGATGATGGCGCCGATGAAGCGCGTGGACAGACCCCAGGAGGTGGTCCAGCAATGTTGGAGCTGGCCGTTCTGGTCGAGGTATTTCACATCAAAGGCTTGGGCAAAATTCTGCCCGAGGAAGTGAGAAGTACCTGACTGGAGGGCCTTGCCATCTCCCATGAGTGCTTCGATGGCGTAGGTCACTTCTGCCCCGGCAAATTTTTCGGCGTCGGATTTGGCGCCGGGAATCACGGGTATCGCGGCATCGTTGACGGCGAAATCGGTGTACACGTCGAGCATCTGCCTGGTTTCTTCCACGGCTTCTTCGCGGGTGGCGTGGGCCGTGTGGCCTTCCTGCCAGTAGAATTCGAGCGTGCGAAGAAAGAGCTTGGTGCGAAGTTCCCAGCGCACCACGCTGTTCCATTGGTTCATCAGCACGGGGAGGTCACGGTAGGACTGAATCCACTTCGACCACATGTGGCCGATGATGGTCTCCGAGGTGGGCCGGACGACGAGTGGCTCCGCCAATTCCTCGCCGCCGCCGATGGTGACGACCGCCAGTTCGGGAGAGAAGCCTTCCACGTGGTGCTTCTCTTTTTCGATGAAGCTCTTGGGAATGAGCAGCGGGAAGGCCACGTTCTGGTGGCCGGTGGCTTTGAAGCGGCGATCCAGCGCGCTTTGAATGTTTTCCCAGAGCGCCCAGCCGTAGGGGCGCACAATCATGCAGCCGCGCACCGGGGCGTAGTCAGCGAGCTGCGCCTTCAGAACCAGTTGGTTGTACCACTCGGAAAAATCCTGCGCGCGTGTTGGTAGCTTGTCTTCGGCCATGCTTCTCCCTGTCGGTCTGTGCGCAATCAGCTAAGCATTCGAGCGTAGCGGACACGCTCGGCCACTGTCAACGCAACCTCAGAAACTTTGCGTCAACCGACAATCTTTCGCGGTTACTTCCCGATCATATACGCTAACTCTTAAAACCCCGGTTCGGCCTAGGCAGGTTATCCTTAATCTACGCTCGCTCAGGATCCACTCATCAAGGTTCATCGAATGAAACCCGAACAATGGCGCCCCAGCGCCGTCCTCAGAAAAAGGCGGACTGGCTTTTTCACCATGATTGAGCTTTCTGGCCTCGCCAGCCTGATGATTTTCTTCCTCGCACTCTTTATGGCTCCAATCTTTGGATATCCCGATCTGCCCAGACACAGTGCCGATCTGGCCCCAACCGATCACCCCAAAGCGATGCCCGGCGCGATAAAGGAAGACGCACTGAGGGTTTCGGTCACGCGGGACGGCACAATTGTCCTGAATGAGAGTAGCGTCAGCATGGGTGGCTTGGCTCCGCTCCTTCAACTGGGAGTGAGAAGAGGTTCAGAAAGGAAGGTGTATCTCCGGGCTGACGCTCGGGCCAGATACGGGGATGTAAAGGCGGTTCTGGATCAAATTCGTCTCGCTGGAATCGAGAATGTTGCCTTGATCACCGAACAGCGTGACCAAGGTCCCCCTCACTAGATCAGACTCCCGAATTCCCTGCTGCCCTATGCGGTAACAGTCCGGCGAGATCGCCCGACGCGGTCTTTTCGCCGTGACTTCGCGTTCACTCTGGCTCGTGGATAACGCCGGTCCAAACCCTCCCGGACGAGTGTTCTGATAAGGACCTCACGGCTGATATTCAGTTCTTTCGCCACAGCGCCGAGTTCCGCAAGCGTTGCGCCGGAGAATTCCACGGTAACTCTCTGTAGGGGATGCACCATCCCCAGGCGTCTTGTGAAGAAATGGCTGATGTCCTCCCCTCGACTTGCCATGCGGGCAATCTGTTCGGCGCTGATGGGTTTCTTTTTCTTCACTTTTTTCTTCATTTGGGAGCACCCCTAGATCGAGCTGCCGAGGAACCAGTCTTCGTCGGTGCCGCGGGTGTGGCTGCGGATGAGCAGCTCCGGATCCTTAACGGTGACGCGGCTGTAGGGAGCGATCGAATGCGTGAGCCACACATTGCCGCCGATGATGCTGTGGTGGCCGATGCGCGTGTCGCCGCCCAAAATCGTCGCGCCGGGATAAATGGTCACGCCGTCTTCAATGTCGGGGTGTCGCTTGTTGGCCAAACCGCGCACCAAGTCGCCATCGGCATCGCGCTGGCTGGTGGGATTGAAGGCCCCGAGGGTCACGCCGTGATAGAGCGTCACGTTCTTGCCGATGGTGGCCGTCTCTCCAATCACAACTCCGGTGCCGTGATCGATGAAAAAGGATTCGTCGATGGCAGCGCCGGGATGAATGTCAATCCCTGTACGGCTGTGGGCGATCTCCGTCATTAGCCGCGGCAGATAAGGGACCTTTAATTTGTACAGCTCATGCGCCAGCCGTTGCACCGTGATGGCTTCCACTCCGGGATAACTGAGGAGGATTTCCTCCAGGCCGGTGGCAGCGGGATCATTCTTTAATGCGGCCTGCAGATCGGTGGCCTGCAAGTGCGCCAACTTCGGCAACTGCCCGCGAATCTTGCCGACAAGCTCTTCCGCCGTGCGCGCGAGATTCGCCGGAGTGCTCTTCCGGCGGCAACTGCAATCAAACCGGATGGCGCAGACAATCTGCTCCGCCAGAAGCAACTCGAGTTCCTCCACGAAGTGCGACGCTTGCGGACTCTCCGTCTCTTCCGGCGCGTGATGCAGCGGGAAAAGCGAATCCAGATAGCGCCGGCAGAACGTCGCCACATCTTCCTTCGACGGCAGCCGGTATTCCCCGGCGGGATCACCCGAAAGGCGCGCCTCCAGCGCGGAGCGGAATTCGCGAGCCAGGCATTTCAATTCGTCCATCTTCGCCTTCGTTTCTGACAAACCAACCATTCGTCGGATGCGCGCCGCGGGTATAGGGGCGCAGCATGCTGCGCCCCTACGCGGAAGTTGTTGAGCGGCTCTCTTAAAGCGTGGTCCGTTCTGACGGTTGATGCGTCCCCTAGCCAATTCCCTCAAAGAGAATTGTCGAGAGATAGCGTTCGCCGCCGTCGGGGAGAACGGTGACGATGGTCTTTCCGGCAAACTCCGGCAACTTGGCGAGTCGCACAGCCGCGGCGGTTGCGGCGCCACAAGAAATGCCGGAGAGGATACCTTCCTCGCGCGCCAGACGTCGGGCCATCTCCACGGACTCTTCGTTGGTGACCAACTCCACGCGATCCACCATTTTCAAATCCAGGTTCTTGGGAACGAAACCGCCCCCAAGCCCCTGAATTTTATGCGGACCAGGCGTAAGCGGCTTGCCCGCAAGCGTCTGTGAAATCACCGGACTCGCGGTTGGTTCCACCGCCACGGTGATGATTTTCTTGCCTTTTGTGTTCTTGATGTAGCGGCTGACGCCGGTAAGCGTTCCGCCGGTGCCGACGCCACTGACGAAGACGTCGATGGCGCCGTCCGGTGTCGTTCCAGATTTCCGGCCCCGTGGTTTTCTCGTGGATATCCGGGTTGGCCGGATTATCGAACTGCTGCGGAAGAAAATAATGCTGCTTGTCCGAGTTGTAAATTTCGGTGGCCTTGTTGATCGCGCCCTTCATGCCTTCCGGTCCGGGCGTGAGGATGAGTTTCGCGCCAAAGGCCGCAAGGACGCGGCGGCGTTCCAGCGACATCGTTTCCGGCATCGTCAAGGTAATCGCATAGCCCCGCGCGGCCGCGACGTAAGCCAGCGCAATACCCGTATTTCCGCTGGTCGGTTCGACGATCTCGATCCCCGGCTTCAGCACACCGCGCTTCTCGGCATCCCAAATCATTGCAGCCCCGATACGACACTTCACCGAGTACGCTGGATTTCTCCCCTCGATCTTGGCGAGCACCGTGGCCTTCGCGCCTTCGGTCACTCGATTGAGTTTGATCAGAGGGGTTCTGCCAATGCTTAAGGAATTATCCGCGTAAACGTTAGACATATCGCACTCCTGTGAAGTGAATTAGCCGTATCGGGACGGCCCTTTTAGTATAGGTCGGCAACGAGAGAAATGGGGAGAATCGCATCAATCAAAAACTTGAATCGTTGCAATTCATTTCTCTGATGCTCCGGCGCCCACCTGCCTTTGATGCCGCGGCGCACATTGCGGTGCTCCTCTTAGTCCGATAGAATCCGGCTCGGGAGGCGCCCATGCCCCTTCTCTCCGAAAAGCCGCGCATTGCCCTTGGCGCCGATCATGCCGGCTATTACGTTAAGGAAGCCATCCGCCAATTCCTTGAAAATGCAGGCTATCCCGTGGATGACTTGGGAACGTGGTCGGAAGAGTCCGTGGACTACCCCGACTACGGCAAGGCGGTAGCCGACCGCGTTGCTGCGCATCAGGATGTTTATGGCATTGCCATGTGCGGCACTGGCATGGGCGTTGCGATCGCCGCGAACAAGGTGCCTGGCATTCGCGCTGCGGTGGCGCACAACGTGGACACGGCGCGGCTGGCACGGGAGCACAACGACGCCAATGTGCTGGCGATGGGCGGCCGGGTGGTCAACAGCGCCCAGGCCATCGAAATGGTGCAGGCTTTCCTGAGCGCGACGTTCGCAGGTGGCCGCCATGCCCGGCGCGTGGGAAAAATCACGCAGATCGAAGCGGCCCAGCGCGGCTGAACGCCTCGGCTCCCCAAAGAGAGAGGCTTTCTCGGTAGACTGCTAAATAGCCACGAAGCCAGAAACGCTCGCCGGTCTTTCTTGGTACAGTCCTAATTTGAAGTGAGGGACGACAAATTGAGCAAGAAACGGAAGCAGCGTAATCACATCCCAAACGCCGCTGGCAACAGCGAGAAGCCATCCTGTCATGTAGAGCCAGAATGGTCCGCGTTCCATGCTACGATCGCTCAACGACATGAAGATGACAAACAGCATAATGCCGATGAGCAAGACTTTTGGAAAAGGCAGCTTCGGGTTGCGAAATGGCTCAATTGGGTCACGGCTGGCGCGGCTATTGTTGGCTTGGTAGGCTTGTACTTGGTGTGGCGGAACTTGGGTGTATCGCGGAGCGCCGCTAACGCAGCAGAACGCGCTTTGACGAATCAGCAAACAGCATTTCAAGCCGATCAAAGACCATACATCGTTACTGATGGGATGCCGCAGTTCGTCACGGTTCCAAACGTGCGAACCAAGACACAAGCCAATGTAATTCTTAAGGATATTGGCAAAACGCCTGCTACAAGTGCCGTGTGGTTCACAGATTTGTTGCCATACCGTGCTAGGACTAGAGCCGAATTCCTTTCCTTTGTCGAGACTTCCTTCGCAAATCTTCACAAAAGGCGCGACGACACGATCAGACAGCATGCCGGGGAAATGAGGCGGGATATTTCTCCCACTCTCACCGCTTTCAATACGGAGGAATCTAGACCGTTGCTTGCCACAGAGATGACCGATCTCACAAAGGGCGATGGGAGCTTCATTCTTCTCTCGGTTGGAGTGGTGAACTACACCGATGGATTTAAGGGAGATTATGAGACTGAGTTTTGCTATTTCTTCGTGGGTACGGACCCAAAGGTGTGGCACCTTTGCGACTCGCACAACACCATAAAGTAAAACCTTTAAGCACAACACGACCCGAACTAGGACACCACCTCTTTCTTGCTTGAGTTTGCCCGGTTTGCACCGCTGAAGTACACTGACAAAACGCGTCTCAAGGGGAAGAAGATCCATGCTGGTTGTCATGCAGTCGCACGCCACGGAAGAGCAGGTTCGCGACGTGTGCGAGCGCATCGAATCGCTCGGCCTGAAAGCGCATCCCATCCCAGGCTCCGGGCGCACCGCCATCGGGATCACCGGCAACAATGGTGCGGTCGATCTCGGCGTGCTCGAGTCCATGCCCGGCGTGATCGAGTGCATTCCCGTCACCAAGCCCTACAAGCTCGTTTCCCGGGACGTGAAAGAAGAGCCCACCATCGTCCGCATTCCCACTCCTTCCGGGGATGTGCTGGTGGGCGGTGTGCATCTGGCCGTTGTGGCCGGCCCGTGCGCGGTGGAAACGGAAGAGCAGTGCCTGGCGATCGCGGAGCGCCTGAAACCCACCGGCGTGCGGCTGTTCCGCGGAGGCGCGTACAAGCCGCGCACCTCTCCGTACAGCTTTCAAGGGCTGGGACTGCCGGGACTGAAGATTCTGGCGAAAGTTCGTAAGAACTATGGCTTGGGGATCGTCACGGAAGCGATTGACAACGAATCGCTCGATCTCGTGGAAGAGTGGGCGGACGTTATTCAAATCGGCGCGCGCAACATGCAGAATTTTTCGCTGTTGAAGCGCGCGGGCCGCGCCAAGAAGCCGGTGCTGCTGAAACGCGGCATGAGCGCGACGCTGGACGAATTCCTGATGGCCGCGGAATACGTCATGAGCGAGGGCAACTACAACGTCATTCTGTGCGAGCGCGGCGTGCGCACATTTTCCGATTTTTCGCGCAACACGCTGGACCTCGCGGTCGTTCCCGCGGTGAAAAAACGCAGCCACCTGCCAATCCTTGTGGACCCCAGCCACGGCACCGGAAAGCGCCACAAGGTTTTGCCGCTCTCGCGCGCGGCGATTGCTGTGGGGGCGGATGGCCTGCTGGTCGAAGTGCATCATCAGCCGGAAAAGGCGCTGTCCGACGGGATGCAGTCCATTCTGCCCGAGGAATTTGCGGAGTTGCTCGCCGAAGTGCGGCAGATCGCCGGCGTCGTCCACCGCCAAGTCAACTGACGTGCCTCAGCCTTCATGATGACGAACCATTTCCACGAACGCTTCTTCATGTAGAATCAAAACCTGCCAACATGCCGCGCGCCAAAAATTTTCGCGTGTACTTCCTGCTGACCTTCCTGCTTATCTTCGGTGTCATCCTGCTGCTGCGCGAGCACCGTCCCTCCTTTCTGCGGCCCGGGCTGCACCTGAATGCCTACGTGAGCACGGAGGACGGGAGCATCACGGTTGTGGACCTTATCGGCTTGCGAACCATCGGCAAAATCTATGCGGGCCCCGTGCTCGGCGAAATCCTCGAACATCCCAAGCGCGGCGAAGTTTGGGGTGTCAGCAGCGCCGCGGGCTACGTTTGGGTCCTGGACACGCGCAGCAATCAGATCACAGCGCGTATTGCCGTCGGCGGGCTTCCCTACTCCATCGAGTTTTCCGCCAAGGGCGATCGGGCCTACACCACCTCTTCCACCGCGGACCAGCTGATCGCCATCGATTGCGCCACCCGCGCCATTGTCGGCCGGGCCAAAACCGGCGCGCAACCGGTTCAGGTGCGCATCACTCCCGACGACAAATTTCTGCTGGTCGTCAATTCCCGCGCCGCGACGCTCGGCATTCACGATGCCGCCACGCTGCAACAACGCGCCGAAATTCCCGTCATTCCCAATCCCGAGGAAGTCCTCGCCGTCCCCGACGGGAGCATCGCCTTCGTGATGAGCCGCTCTCAGAATCGCCTGTCGGTGGTGGACGTGCGCCGCGGCGTGCTGTTGACCAACCTGGTGCTCGCCGGCAAGCCCACGCGAATGGTGCTGAAGCCCGACGGCGGCGAACTGTATGTGATTTCACCGGAAACGCACGGCCTGCAAGCCGTGAACACCTGGACGCATGAGATGGGCGACTACATGATGCTCGGCTCGGCGCCCGCGGATGGCCTGATCGTATCCGACGCCAGCGAAATGTACGTCGCGGATCGCGCCGCCGGGCGCGTGATGCCCCTCGACGTCGTCAACCGCCGGGTGAGCCGGCCCATCAATGTGGGGTCGCTTCCAGGCGCCATGCGGTTCGATCTCGCAGAACCGGGCGCGCAGCCCGCGATGCTTCTGGTGGTGAACGAAGGCTCCGGCGATCTCGCCGTAATCCGCACGCGGACGGATTCGCTGCTCACGATGATTCCCGTGGGTTCCCACCCGCAGGGGTTGGCGGTGAAATTATTCTGATTGCAGGGGCTGGGGTGAAGCAGGCTTCTCGCCCAAGAGCACCCGAGAGAGAAGAGAGATTCCTCGCTCCGCAGACTACGTTCGGAATGACTGAGGAGAGAAACCATTTTAGATAAGGTGCCGGAGCGAACCCCATGAGGAAGAGGAAAGATAAAGAGTGGCGCGCTTCGGCCGTTCGGCTTGTTTACGGATTGAACCAGAACTTCACGGTTACGGTGATATGGGCCGCCACGGCTCGTCCGCCTTGCGTCGCGGGAGCATATTCATATTGCTTCAGTGCGTCCAAGGCCGCCTGACGCAGCGGCACAGGTCCTCCCAGAATTTTCATGGCGCCAATGCGCCCGTCGGGTTCTACCAGCGCGTCCACCCGCACATCTCCGGTAATGTAACCGCGCATCGCATCCGGGGGATAGACCGGACTCGCCGCCTTCAGCAACTTCGGCGGCACCAGCGCTGCGTCGCTTGCTACCGGCGCGAGAGGTGCGACCTGTGCAGTTGGAGAGGGTGTGGCACCCGCCATTGTTTTGTGGAGCGATCCGGCCGCCCCGCCTTTCTCCTCTGCGCTTGCGCGCCCGGGAGATATCGCGGATGCCTCTGGTTTTTTCGTCTTCAGCGCAGCAGGGCTCGCTGGCGCACTGGCTTCGGTCGGGGGCGCTTCCGTGTCTGGCACATCCGCGGCCTTAACGGCGCTACCCACCGGCAGCGGTGAAGTCTCACCCGCGGGCTTCGTCGTCACGGCACGGGCACTCCCACTCTCCACTTTCTTGGAGTTCGTAAGATGGATCATTTGGGCGCTCCTGCCAAGCGATGGAACACGCAGCCAGTTCATGTACCAAGCCCCGCTAAAGCACAACGCCGAGCAGCACCCCGATGAAAAGGGCCAGCCGAAACTTCCCGATCCCCGCGCGCAGGGGCTTGTAAATATCGTAGAGGGACCGTCTTTCGTTGGCCGCCCCGGGTGCAGGCACTGCGGAGAAATCCAGATCCGGCTTGGGCAGCAGGCAGTCGAGCGGATCGATCGCCTCCGAGTCCTTCGCGCCGCCCTCTTTGGCCGAGGGTCATCTTGGGCAGCGCCATGCGAACCAGCGGCTTTGCCGCCACGTCCGGCGCCGCCCCGGCCCCTGCTTCTGGCGCTTTCCCATCCGTTGGAGCTGACGCCAACCGCAGGAGGATTTGGCGGCGGAACCGGGGCGCGGCCGGGGGCGCAGGTGGCGCAGCCGCTGGTTTGATCCAAGATCTGTTCCGCAGCCGCTGCCTCAGCCCTTTTCGCGGACTGTTGCAATGCCGCTTCCGCCTCCGCTTTCGCCGCCTGCGCTTTCGTTTGCAGCAATGCCTGGATCTGTTCTCGCAGCGCTTCGACTTCCTGCTTCAACTCCGCGACGCCCTGTCCCCTGCGCGGCAGGGGCTTCCGGAGGCGCATCCTCCACGGTCGTCTCCGCGGACTCCACCCTCTGAGCGGTCTCGAGCTGGGAGGGTGATGCAGTCTTCGCAGGAATCTCCAAGCCCCAAAAGTTCGGCACCGGCTCCGTGAACTCGAGTTCGACGTAGCATTCCGTTGGCCGGAAAATGCGCTTTCGGACGACCTGGCAAACCACTTCGCTGTTGCGTTCTTTTATCCGTGAGGAAGAGCAATTGGCCGGTGACGACCGCCGCGGCCAGCCGGATGACCGCGCCATTTTCCGAAATCAACACCGTCGCTGTGTCCTCGGAAAAAAGATCGCGCTGCCCCGAGGAAGCCGAGGCTGGCCGCGCCCCCGCCACATTCACGGCGATTTCCAGCGCCAACGGGGTGGCCCCGCTGGCCAGCGGCTGCAGCTTCGCTACAGTCTCTTCAGACGGAGGGATAGTGTTGACTGCGGATTCCACGCGAATTTTCCCTTGTGCCAGGGCTTCCGCCGGGTGCACGGCCGCGCAATCGCGGGACGCACCGACACCCGTCCACGGTTAGCCCACGCCTTCTCATTTTTTCAAGGGAAGCATTCCTGCGCGCCATAGTACCCGCGGTACTTCGGCGGGAAAGTTGCCCAATGAGTAGCGTCCCCCAAACCGAAGGCAACCGCCGCACAAGATGGCCCTTGGCGAGTATTTAGTGGTGAGAAATGCGCGCCGAGTCAATTTTCCACAAGTCCGATGTAGCTCTCATTCGGCGGTCTCGACGGCCCAGGCCGAATTCTCTTCTCCGAGATTTACTTCCAAAAAGCCATCCGCCGGCAGAACATCAATCGGCAAGCCCCCGTGCCACAAAGCCACGCCGATGGGGAATTTGCTCTTGCCCTTCAATTCCAAGTGTTCCTTCTGCACCGCGAGTTCCAGCGTGCGATCAAACGCCACCGCGGCAATGCTGGCGGGATTCAGCAAGCACACCCGCCCCTTTTCCACGGCGAACTCTTTCATTCGCCCGCGCTCCAGGTTCACCACGATGACTATTTCCTGCGCGGCTCCGATGGTGATGCGGAATTCGGGGTCCTCCAATTCCGTGAGCCTGTCCGGGAAGCAGTCCACGCGCACCACAAAGCGCTCCTCTTCAAAACCGTAGCGCAATTCCCTTAAGTAATAGGTGCGTCCGTGCATGGCGCCGCCGCGGTGCTCCGGCGAAAAGACGCCCGCGCCCAACCACTCGAAGTAGCTGGTATCCCGCCCGTCCACTTTGACGTTGAGGAACGTGGATGGCGCCAGTTGGTAGGCGCGTTCCGGCTGGCGCTTGATGGGCTTGGCGAGTTCTTCCGGCGCCACTTGCCCGAGCGCGAGATAGATTCCCGTAAGGTGCTTGCGAAAGAGGGCGTCAAACTCGGCGTCATTCGCGGTGCTGTGTTCCGGCCCGTACCACCAGCACCAGTCGCTGCCCTCCGCGGCGAGCAAAGACTCCTGCGCCTCCGCCAGTCCCGTGTCAGTCACGGGGTCCGACCAGCCCTTGGCGCGGGCTTCGAGGGCGTGGGCATAAGCTTCGCGCGCGTCCCAGAGCAAATCCCAGGCGGTGACGTCTTCCTGGTGGCCGATCCACACGTCAAAATTGGCATTAATCCAGGAGGCGGGGAAGATGCCTGCGGTGGTGGGGATGTCGCCGGCAGCGGCGATGGTCTCGCTGGCGGTGAGGGCACGGATATCCTGGTCATCGCTGATGCGGCGGTAAAACTCGCGCAGAAACTCCCTGCCATTTCCCGGGTAGTATTCCCAGGCATTTTCGCCATCCAGGAACAAACAGACGGTCAGCGGATTCGGGCCCTTACCAGTTTCGCCGATGTGCCGCAGCCTTCCGTGCAGATCGGCCGCCGCCGCTTTGCTGTCCATGCGGCTATAGACAAAACCCACCAGGTCGGACAAATGGTGATCGCGGAAGAGTCCCGTAATTCCCGTGCTGGCCATCTGCAGGCGCCACGGCTGGTACAGTTTTTCCGCATTCGCCGGTATCCCCGAGGAATCCCGGAAGAAACCCACATTCAACGTGCGGCCGAGCACGCCTTCATCCGTGCCGAACCACTGGAAGCCCTCATCCGCGGCGATGGCCAGGGCCTGGTCGGAGACCGATCCTTCCGAAGGCCATAGTCCCACCGGTTTTTTCCCGAATACCCGCTCGTGATACTCCTTCGCCCGGCGCAACTGCTCCCGCGCATCTTCCGGCCTGCGAAAGGCGCGACGCGGGATGGGCGTGCTGGGATTGGCGACTCTGGCGATGTCCGAATCGCAGAGGAGTGGCAGGATGGGGTGATAAAACGGCGTGGTGCTGATCTCGATCTGCCCTCGCGCCGCCGCTTCGCGATACGCCGGCAGGACCAGCGCGATCAATTCCAACTGCTTGGCTTTCAGCGTCTCCTTGTCCTTTTCCGTGAAGTCCTTGCCGCGGTTCGGCCAAGCCGGCTCACGACCGGGTCCTTCTTGAACCATTCTTCTTCCATCCAGGCGAGTTGCGACAGCACCTGCAAATCGCGCCAGTCCCTCGCCGTGAAGGTAATCAGCGCCTGGGCGCCTCCGGCGGGGCGCGACCATTCGATACAGTTCCACAAATCGCGGCCAGCGTGACATCAGCCGCTCGTGATTGACCTGAAAGGCGCGTCCCAGCAGCTCGCTCTTGTCGTCCCGGGTAAGGTTTTCGGTCTTTTTAAACGCCAGGGCGAACCACGGTTCATTGAAGGTTCCGCTCGCGTACTCCTCCAGTTGCATGCACAGCGAAGGCACCATGTTGAACGTGACGTGGAGAGACGGAAATTCCTCGTACAGCTTGACCATGCCGTAGTAATCCTTCGTGGCGTGCAGCCGCGTCCAGGGCAACACGTACAGCCCCGTCTCCGGGTCACGGTACTGCGGCTGGTGCATGTGCCACAGCACCGCCAGGTTCACTCGATTCATCCGTGGTCTCTTTCCGTCAGCCTCGGTGCCTGCTCCGGGCGCCATTCAGGTCTCGTGCGCTTCGCGCCGCGCTTCCTTTCGAACGAGCCTCTTCTCAGCCTCGCCACCATGTTACACTCAGGCTTCCCGCCATGCGCATCCTGGACCGCTACATTGTTCTCGAAGTCATACGTCATGCGCTCCTGGGGCTGATCATCTTCACCTTCGTTCTGTTCGTTCCCAAGCTGGTCCGCTTGATGGAGCTGTTTGTCCGCCATTCCGGCTCGGGATCGCAGATCTGGGTGCTCTTCTTCAGCATCGTTCCCAACATCCTGGTCTTCACCATTCCCATGGCCGTGCTGATCGGCGTGCTCCTGGGCCTCGGCCGGATGTCCATGGACAGCGAAATCATCGCTTTGACGGCCCTGGGCATCAGCCGCAGGCGCATTCTCTGGCCCGTTGGCGTGCTCGCGGTGATGGCCGCCGCACTCACCCTGGTCATGACGCTGTGGCTGGCGCCCCTGGCGATTCGCACCTTTCGCGGAATCGAAAACAATTTGCTCGCTTCACAGATCTCGTTTCAGGTTCAGCCGCGCGTCTTCGATGAGCGCTTCCCGCACATGGTCCTCTACATCAATGATGTCTCCGCTAGCGGGACTCGCTGGAACGGCGTATTTCTTGCGGAAGCCGGAGGAGAAAGTGGCTCGCGCATCACCCTGGCGGAAAGTGCGATTGTAATTGCCGAGCCCCGGCTGGGCAAGCTGGAGTTGCACCTCAATGGCGGTTCCACGCACGAATCTTCCGTTGCCGATGCCGAACACTATTCGGTTACCGCATTCGGCCGGAGCGACTGGCCCGTGGAGGTCAACGGCATGGCTCCGGCCAAGGGGCGCGAGGCCAGCAACCCGGAGCGTTCGTTGGGCGACCTTTGGAGTGATCGCGGGAAGGGCTGGCGAGACGCGCGTGTGGAATTGCACCAGCGCTTTGCGTTTCCCGTCGCCTGCCTGGTTTTTGCGTTGATCGCGGTGCCGCTGGGCGCGCAGCCGCGCCGCGGCGGGCGCGCCGCGGGCTCGCTGCTCGCGGTCGTGGTGATCGCGTCGTATTATCTGCTGTTCATTGTGGGCGCGGGCCTCGCGCGCCAGGGTGTTTTGCCGCCTTCCGTGGGCATGTGGATCGCCAACGTCGTCCTCGCGCTTATTGGTGTGGCGCTACTTCCCCGGATGGAGAGCTACCGCAGCGAAGTTCCGCGTCTCCTGGCCGGGGCGCGGCTCGTGGCTTTCTGGCGCCTGCTGCGGCGGCGGAAGACCAAGGTCAAGGCCGCGGTTGTCCGCGCGGAAAATGGCGCGGCCCGCGCCGAAGCCACTCTTCCCTCCTCTTCCAGCTTTCCGGCATCGTGGATATCTACGTGCTCCGCCGCTTTCTCTACTATTTCGCCGTCATCATGGGCGTGTTCATCCTGCTCTTTGAGACTTTCACGTTTTTCGAGGTTCTTGACGACATCGCGCGCCACCACGTTCCTTTTCTCGTGGTCGTCAATTACTTCCGCTACCTGATCCCTTATCTCCTCTACCAGCTTTCGCCGCTGGGCGCGCTGGTGGCCGTGCTGGTCACGCTCGGCGTGCTCAGCAAGAACAACGAAATCGTGGCCTTCAAAGCCAGCGGCATCAGCCTTTACCGCATCGCTTTGCCGCTTCTGATGGCGGGTGCGCTCCTCGCCGGCGTGCTGCTCATCCTGGACGACACCTATCTCCCTTACGCGAACCAGCGGCAGGATGCCCTGCGCAACCAGATCAAGGGCCGCCCCGCGCAGACCTACACGCGCCCGCAACGCTGGATCTTTGGAGAAAACGGCAAGGTCTACAATTACGATTTCTTCGACCCCACGCAAAAGCTCTTTGGCGGCCTCAGCGTCATCGAGTTGGACCCCGCCACCTTCCAGATGCGCCGGCGGGTTTTTGCGACGCGCGCGCGTTGGCTGGATACGGAGAAAACGTGGGTGCTGGAATCCGGCTGGGTCCGCGATTTCGCCGACGGGACGGTCGTGCGCTACGAGCCCTTCAAGGTCACCACACTCGCTGAACTCGTCGAGCCGCCCTCCTACTTCAATCGCGAAGTCGTCCAGGCGTTTCAGATGAGCTGGCGGGATCTTCGCCGGTACATCGAGGGGCTGCAGCGCGCCGGGTTCGACGTGTCTACCCTCACCGTGCAGTGGCACAAGAAGCTGGCTTACCCGCTGATTGCTCCGATCAGCATGATGCTGGCAATTCCCTTTGCGCTACTGGTGGGTAGCCGCGGCGCCGTTGGCGGCGTCGCACTGGGGGTCGGCATCGGCATCGTGTATTGGGCCATCTCCGCGCTGCTGGAAGCCATGGGCGGCATCGGCCAACTTCCGCCACTTATGTCCGCATGGTCGCCTGACCTGATGTTCTTTTTTGTCGGCCTATACTTCTTCTTTAAGATGCCCACGTGATGCGGTTCCCGCGGTAGCCCGGACTTTCCTGGAGGAAGGGGCGCGGGAAAAGCGAATTCCTCTCCCGTCTCACGCGATCGGAACGCCAAAAATGTTTCTTGCCTTGCACGGATGAGACCCGAGCGGCGGTCGACTTCCATACGGAAGCCGCGCCTGCCGGTGGTGGGTCAGTTTCCGGTTATAGCATGTGAATGGCAGAGAGTTTTCAGGCGTTCGGGAGTAGTGTGGGCGATAGGACGTCCTTAATTTGCTTCGCCGACAGTCAATAGACTAACTTACAACCCAAAGGGGAACTTACAACATCCGACCAGGAAAGGACGCGACTTTAGAAATCCCAGTTCGACGCGAAGGCGGAGGGTTACCATGAAAGCCTTGCTACTGGCGGCCATGTTCTTCGTGCAGGCCTTGGTCCTGTTTGCCCAAGAGGAGAACAACGTTTCTCTGACCATTCAATTTGCAGGTGGAACAAACCGGTTCCATGTCGGGGAAATCATTCCTGTCGAAATGTCGTTCCGGGCGACGGTCCCGAATCAGTATGACTTCGAATGCCGCAATTACGACCGGAGCGGTCGACTCAACATGGAGCAGTTCCATGTGACGCCACCCGGACGCGACCCACTTGCGCAGTATTTTTCAGAGGGTGGCCCTTGGTTAGGGGGCGGACTCGGAGGCCCGCGAGAACTTACGAGTGACCCACAAATCGTGCATGAGGATTTGAACGAATGGGTCGCGCTGGATCGGCCAGGGCACTACACCTTATATGTCAAATCGAGCCGGGTCTCCCGAAGAACAACGAGCAAGAATGAGCCTGTGGAAGTCGAATCAAATTCTCTGGAATTCGATATTGTTGCTGCAGACCGGGAATGGCAGCGCCAAGCCCTGACTTCAGCAATCACAACACTCAGAATGGAATCCAGCACGCGAGAGGAAAAGAATGCAGCGCTTCGGACACTACGATTTCTGGGCAGCCCCGAATCAGTGAGAGAGCTGGTGCGATTGTTGGGAACTGATCCTTGGGCTTCGCCTAATTCCATGCTGGGGCTGGCAGGTTCGTACTACCAAGACCTTGTGGTGAGAGAGCTTGAAGAGCAGATGAACGCTCCTGATATTGGGCTGACCGGGACTTATCTCTATATCCTGTCAAAGTCGAAATTTCAGGAGGAGAACGGGCCGCTTCCTCCATATCCAAAGGCGGACAAGGATGAGCAAAAGACTTGGATGGAGCGAAGACAAGTGCGGCAAAAAAGGTTTGCTGAATTGCAGGATGGACTCTACGACAAAGCAGCGGTACTCGTAGGGAAAAAGCAGGGTACGGCTAAAGCAGAAACTGTCCAAACCGTTTTGTTGCGCCCCTCGCGCAACGGAAGCGTCAGCGGGCTGCCTGCCGGTTTGTCAGGCGAGGAAGTTGCCTGGGCGTTTGCCAACTTGCCCCCGGACCAGCAGTTCAATCTTCTCCAAACGTCGTGGAATCGCGTGCGGGTTCCCGAAATGGTGGCTCCCCTCAAAAAGCTGGCACAGCAGCCGGAGATCAAGAATCAGATGCTTAGGGATCTGGCACTTCGGTGTCTGTACGAGTTGGACCCAAAAGAGGCAACACCTGTCTTTCTGGAGGAGATCAGGCATCCTCATGTGCAGGATGGCAGGTTTACGGTAACGGCCGATACGCTTGGCATGCTTCCAAACGAAACATTGCCAGAATTCGACCAAATGTTAACCGATCGGCTCGAACAGAAGGGGAGCAATACAAGGGGACTGGACGCACAGTTGTTGGGACGTTATGCGACGAAAGCCGTGCTGTCGAGAGTAAAGAGCATCTTCGCGAGTGCTTACTGGGATTGCGTTACGGCAGATGGGTTCTTCGTTTACCTCCTTCGAGTGGATCCAGACTACGGCGTGAAACTACTGGCTCAAGCCGGCGGCTTTTGCAAGACCAAGTCTCTTGCAGCGGTTGCAAAGACGGGGCGCTGGGACGAGCTCGAACCAGCTTTGATTGCGCGGCTCAACGGTCCAGACCTGTGGAACGCGCGGGACGCAGCTCAGACTCTTGCCAAGTACGGCAGCCCAAAGGCCGAGGAAGCCACGTGGGAACGACTTCGAAGATTTCATGCAGAGTGGGAAGAACGCGCGAACGAGTTGGTTATGCGGCCCGGAATGAAGAGAGATGCTAACCTTGCAGTAGCTTTTCAGTTTGCACTGGTTGAGGCTCTCGGGGGGGCACAGGCGTGGCTTCTGACTAACGAGCAGGTTACGGAACTAGAGAGTCTCACTCTTGGGGGCGAAAAACAGAATGTGAAGCAATGGCGCTGGGGCTCACCCGTAGAAATAACTGCCAACTGCACTGGACAACAAATGATGATTAGCTTTACGGGGCGGTACTTTGCTACGGACGTCGCATCGATGAGGAATAAGCTGGCGCAGTACCCGAGCGGAACAAGATTTGCGGTGCGAGTCTTGTGCTCTCCGGAGGAGAAGGCTTCCGTGGTGAGTGCGATCAACGAGGTTGCGGCAGAACACAAATTCGATGTGGTCCAACAGGAGCCGACGAATTAGAAGGGTCTGGGAATGTTTGAGTTTCAGCAATATGTCTCTTGAAGGAGAAACTCCTCGCTCGCAAACCATAACTCGGGGTAAGTCGCCTTACCGGACATCTGGCAAATAGTACTGTGCCTGGCGGTCCGCTGGCCGAATCCCGGCGCAACCTGATACAGTATTTCTCTGCTCTAAGGAGACCCCTCATGACCACCGAAGCGAACGCCCGGATGCAGCGCCCCCTCGATGCTGTCGATAGCCAAATCGCCGACATCCTGCGCGAAGAAGCTGTTCGCCAGGCCACCGGGCTCGAACTCATCCCCTCCGAAAATCTGGTGTCGGAAGCCGTCCTGGAAGCCATGGGCTCCATCTTCACCAACAAATACGCCGAGGGCTATCCGGGCAGACGCTATTACGGCGGCTGCCAATTCGCCGACAAGGCGGAGCAACTGGCCATCGATCGCGCCAAGCAACTCTTTGGCGCGGATCACGCCAACGTGCAGGCGCACTCCGGCACTTCCGCAAACGTTGCCGTGTACATGGCCACGCTGCATCCGGGCGACACCGTCCTGGGCATGGCCCTGGCGCATGGCGGGCACCTGACGCACGGCCACCCTTTGAATTTCTCCGGCCGCATGTACAAATTCATCGAGTACCACGTGCGCCGCGACACCGAGCAGATTGATTACGACGAAATCGAGAAACTCGCATACGAACACAAGCCCAAAATGATCGTGGCGGGGGCCAGCGCGTATTCCAGGACCATCGATTTCGAGCGCATCGCCAAAGCCGCCAAGGCCGTGGACGCTCTGTTCTTCGTGGATATGGCGCACATTGCCGGGCTCATCGCGGCAGGAATCCATCCGAGCCCCGTGCCTCACGCCGACATCGTATCCACGACGACGCACAAGACGCTGCGCGGGCCGCGCGGAGGGCTGGTGTTGTGCAAAGCGAGTTTCGCCAAGGAACTCGACAAGCTCACCTTCCCCGGCACGCAAGGCGGCCCGCTGGTGCACACCATCGCGGCCAAAGCCGTGTGCCTGAAAGAAGCGATGGAGCCCGGGTTCCAGCAATACCAGCGCCAAGTGGTCGCCAACGCCAAAGCCATGGCGAATGCCATCGCCAAAGAGGGCTTCCGCATCGTTACCGGAGGCACGGATAATCACCTCTTCCTCATCGAAGTGCATCCGCGCGGCATCACCGGGAGTGACGCCGAAAAAGCTCTCGATCGCGCGGGCATCACGGTCAACAAGAATTCCATTCCGTTCGATCCGCTGCCGCCGATGAAGGCGGGCGGGATTCGCCTGGGCAGTCCTTCCATCACTACGCGGGGCATGAAGGAAGCCGAGATGGAGTTGATCGGCGGCTGGGTGGCAGAGATTCTCAGCCACATCGGGGACGCCGCCGTCGAACAAAAAGTCCGCAAACAGGTGGCCGATTTGGCGAGCCACTTCCCGATTTACGAATCGCGGGTTGTCGGCGCCCCGGCCCACGCGCGGGCGTAAGCAGGATCTCTCGTCAGGGTAGGGGAGAGAAATGGCCGCCGGAAGAAGCGGGGTCCCCTCCCGCTTTGCGAGATGGCAATGACCAAAGCGTTTGGCCTTTGCCTGGATGGGATCGAGCGGTGCTCGACCCCTGCGAAGACGGGCCAACCCGGCCAAGGCTGGTTCGCGCACTCATGAAGCCAAACAAACACGAACTGCCCGACGTCGTCTACGCCACCTCCGAGTTCGAGAAATGGGCTTCGCGGCACGTCAAGCTCATCCGCTCCGACGTCGGCCTCAAACACCGCGCCATGGCCCGCGCTGCATTTCCTTTCCTGCGCGCCACCTTTTATCGCTGGGCGCAGTGGTGGCCTGTCGTCTGCTCCGAACTCGCGCGCGCACCACAAGTCCTTGCCGTTGGTGATCTGCATATCGAGAATTTCGGCACTTGGCGCGACCTGGAAGGCCGACTGATCTGGGGTGTGAATGATTTCGATGAAGCGTGGCCCGCTGCCTATACCGCGGACCTGGTTCGCCTGCTTGCCAGCGCCTATCTGGCGATTGAGGAACAGCATCTCTCCCTGAGCCGCAGGGAAGCCTCGCGCGCCGTTGAGCAGGGCTATCGCGATTCCCTGGCCAAGGGCGGCAGACCTTTCGTTCTTGCCGAGCATCACCGGTGGTTGCGCTTGCTGGCACTCAATAAGCTCCGCGATCCAGTGCGATTCTGGGAAAAAATGCGCGCCTGCCCGCGTTACAAGGGCGCTCTGCCCACTGGTGTCGCCAAACTGCTCAGGTCCACGCTGCCGTCCATCGAGGAAAAATACGAGTTAAAAAGCCGCATCGCCGGCCTGGGGAGCCTTGGCCATCCTCGCATCCTAGCCCTGGCCACCTGGCATGGCGCGCACATCGCGCGTGAAGCCAAACAGCTCACGCCTTCCGCGTGGATCTGGGCGCGTCACCTGGACACCACGGAAATTCTCTCGCGAGTACTCGTCAAGTGCGCGGTGCGCATCCGAGATCCGCACGTGCACTTCGCGGAGCACTGGATTGTCCGCCGCCTGGCGCCCGATTGCTGCCACATCGAAATCAGTACCCTGCCCGCCGAACGCGATGAGGAAAAACTCCTCTATTGCATGGGGTGGGAGACCGCCAACATCCACCTCGGCTCGCAGAAGGCCATTTCCGCCGTCAGGCGCGATCTTGCCGCGCGCAAGGATCGCTGGCTGCACAAAGCCGCCAAAGCCATGCTGAAGGCCACGCTCAACGACTGGAATGTGTGGCGTCACAAGTGGGACGACGCTCCCCTGGCGAGGTAAGGCTGCCAGCGGCCAGATGACTAGGGTGGGAATCTCTAGAACTTTCAGTCCTTGCACCACGACTGTCCCACGGGTCAGTAGATTCCCCATCCATTTCACCGTAGCGTAGCTCAGGAGCGGAGAGTGCCTACTCCTGAGAAAACGTCGTGCTTCCAATTCAGCCTGTCGACTCGTCTGGCTCTCCCGCTCTCCCTTGAAGCAGGCTGCGAAGGTCGCGGGCGGTGCCGTCGATCCGGGCCTCAGGTGGCTCGCAGCCTTTCCGAAGTGGGTGCTTCCCGGGGAATCCTCCAAACGTGACGAGGTGGTACGATGATGGATACTGAAGCCTTCCGTGAATTCAAGACGGGCCTCTCGCTCCTTCGAGATAACTACTCGGCGAAGGCCCTGCAGCACATCCAGCGCGCCGCTGAACTCGAAAAAAACAATCCTTATTACATGTCTTACCTCGGTGTGGCGCTTGCGCGCACGGAACGCAAATGGGCGGATGCGGAGCGCATGTGCGACACCGCCGTGCATTTGAAGCGCAATCAGGCGCAGCTCTATCTGAATCTCGCGGAAGTCTACATCGCCGCCGGGCGCAAGGAAGACGCGCGGGAAGCCCTCATCGCCGGCATGAAATATGCGCGCCGGGATATCCGCTTGAACATCGCCATGGCCAAGCTCACGCCGCGGCGCTCGCTGATTTTCGCGTTCCTGGGACGCAAGCATCCCCTGAATCGCCATTTCGGAATGCTGCGCCACCGGACGTTGCAGGCCTTTGGCAGAACCTGAGGGCCGCGGGACGCCGCGATCTTCCCTAACCCCCAAACGCAGGAAGGGCGGGTGGCCACAAGCCATCCGCCCTTCTTGTTTCTCACCCTTGATTGCTTGTAAGTGTGTCGCCCCTCCCCGCGCGAATTTGGGGGAGGCGCTTCCTGGAAGGTCCTGACGAGCCGGCCTACTTGCGCTGATGGGCGCGGCCAAAACTGTAGCCGCCCTGCAGCCCCATCTCCATCAAAATCTTAAATCCGATCCCAATGAGGCCGTTGGGCAGCGGGTCGCGCCGGACGACTTCCGCCAGGTATTCGTGGCTCATCGAACTGGGGTCCTTGGAGTACGGCATGGTCACGAACAGCCGCATGCCCACTTCGTATTTCTCTTCGCTGGACTGGAAAAACACGCCGCTGCGGGAAACGCTCAGCGACCCGCGAATATCATCGAACGGATCCTTCTCCGGATCCGACGGCCGCAGATGCATCAACTGGGTGATCTTGCAACGCCGGCTACCGCGGCGTTCCGCCTGCGAAGGCCGTGTTGGCAAACCACTATTATTGGATCCTGTTGTCATTATGAACTCGGCCGGGGACCCCATGACTGCCCACCTCTCCTCATACAGTTCTGGTCTGAGAAGAGTTTAAGGCCGCCTCAGCACAAAACCTATAGGGAGACGGTACTTGGCATAAAGTAGTGCGTCCTGCTGTCATCGTAGTACGAAAGTACCGCCTCCGGCAAATCTGCCTTCACCCTGTCTTCGCCCGCCGCCTTCCGTTCGCGTGACTTCCGCCCCGCATTTGTGCGATTCTCTAGCTGAAATTTCCGTCCTGACGAAGGAACCCATGCTCAAGCGATTCAAAGATTTGTCGGAGAAAGAGATTCTCGCCCTCGCCATCACCAGTGAAGAGGAAGACGGCCGCATCTACGGCGCATTTGCCGACGCCTTGCGCGAATCGTATCCCGCCACCGCGGAGATGTTCGAAGAGATGCGCACGGAAGAAGCCGGCCATCGCGATCGCCTGCTGGCCTTGTTCCGCCAGCGCTTCGGCGAGCACATTCCGCCGATTCGCCGCGAAGACGTCCGGGGCTTCCTGCAGCGCCGTCCGGTTTGGATGATGCGCCCGCTCGGCGTGAAGGTCGCTCGCCGGCAAGCGGAAGTCATGGAGATGGAAGCCAGCCGCTTCTATTCCCGCGCTGCCAGCCTCACCTCTGACGTGCCCATGCGCGAAATGCTGAACATGCTGGCCGATGAAGAGCGCAAGCACCAGCGGGCCGCCGGGGAATACGAAGAGAAGTACCTCACGGAAACCGCCAAATCCCAGGAAGAGGAATCGCATCACCGGCTGTTTGTGCTGCAATTCGTGCAGCCCGGGCTGGCCGGGCTGATGGATGGTTCGGTATCCACGCTGGCGCCGCTTTTTGCCGCGGCCTTCGCCACGCACAAAAGCTGGGACGCCTTCCTCGTCGGAATGGCCGCCAGCATCGGTGCCGGCATTTCCATGGGGTTCGCCGAGTCGTTATCTGACGATGGCTCGCTTACCGGGCGAGGGTCCCCCTGGATTCGCGGCACGGTCACAGGCTTGATGACAACTGCCGGTGGCCTTGGCCACACGCTTCCCTTCCTCATCCCCGACTTCCGGCTGGCCATCGCCATAGCGGTCGTCATCGTGGCCATCGAGCTGGGCGCTATCAGCTACATCCGGCATCGCTACATGGACACACCGTTTTTGCAGGCTGCGTTTCAGGTGATTGTCGGCGGAGTGCTGGTGTTTCTCACCGGCTGGCTGATTGGGAGTTCCTAACTCCGATCTTTCTTGCCACTTTTGAAAGACAGGAATGGTTTCCTACATGGCGATGTGCGTGAAGAAAATCGCGGCCTGCCTTCTGGCAGCCGCTTCTCTCCTTCTTGTAGCTTGGCGCGTTTCCGGCGCCACTCCCGAGTCTCCAAAACCCGCAGACCGGATCGTCATTGAAAAGAGCAAGCGCACTCTGACGCTGATGAATGGCAACACAGTGCTGAAAACCTACAAGGTCGCGCTCGGCGGGCAAACCGTTGGAGCCAAACAGCACATCGGTGACCACAAAACGCCGGAAGGTCTCTACGTCGTTGATCAAAAAAAGCCTGCCAGCCAGTTCCATCGCGCGTTGCATATTTCCTATCCCAACGCGCGCGACAGGGAAAGCGCCCGTAGACTCGGCGTGAGTCCTGGCGGTGACGTCGAAATCCACGGGCTTGGCGCCAAGTACGGCTGGGTTGGCGCCGCACATCGGCAAATGGACTGGACCGACGGCTGCATTGCCGTTACCAACGAAGAAATCGACGAGATCTGGCCGCTGGTCCCGGTTGGTACCCCCGTGGAGATCAAACCGTAAAGCCTTGCGCGCCCGCGCTGCATTCCGGCCCGCACGTCACAAAACGGCGTGACCCAGGCCCTTGCGAACAACCTGCCAATGGTAGTAACGGCAGCCGGGGGTGGACCATGGTAAACGGAGTCCGCTTCGCCAGAGCCGCCCTGCCTGCCTTGTTGTTTTTCTCAGCAGCCTTGTGCTGCTATGCCGCTTCTTATCATGGTGGGGCGGCGGGTGTATTCGCCCACTTCTATTTGTTTATCCATACCAATCCCGATTCTGGACTGGAAATGTACGCGCAATATTGCGCCGGGTGTCATGGCAGCGACGGCCGCGGGCTTGGCCCCGCCGCTCACTATTGCACCGTGCCACCCGCTAACCTGGCGTTACTCAGAAAGAAGAACCACGGGATGTTCCCCGCGAAACGCGTCTCCCAGGTCCTGCACTCTGGCACCGGCAAGACACCGCAGGGCCAAGGTTACATGCCGGTTTGGGAGCCGCTTCTGCAGACCATGAACGCGGATAAGCCCGGAACCACGGAAATCCGGATCGCTAACCTAACCGAGTACCTGCGGACGTTGCAGGAACGTCCGGCAACTCCACGCAAGGCACACTTCGTTCCCTAATTGAGTTTGGCAGGGGAAAACTTGCAGTAGGCCCCCCAGCCCAGATTTCTAACGCGGGTGCGGAAATATAAAAGCCGGGGTGCTTCAGCCAGAGAACGGCGGCCCTGCCAAACGCCCAGAGCAACGTTGCGCTGCCGTCGGTTGGACGCAAGCCGCGGATTGGGACTCGCCACTCGTGCGCCGGGTTGATCGTAAATCGGCGGTGCGCAAACCCCTGAGGCGTCGTACACTAGTGCCGTTCCAACTATTTTGACCAAATGGCGGGGAGGTTGGATGAACTACTCCTACGTTTTGTTGCGCGAGCAGGATGGAAGATTCAACATTCGTAGCTACGAGTTGGAACGGCACTAGCGGGCGAAGCAGTCAGGTTATCGGGTCGAGTGGAACCACCTCAAATTCAAGGGGAGACGAAATGTTGAAGGGAGTCGTGTTGGGGATCGTGCTAGGAGTTTTGCTGGTGCTGGCCGGGGGCTATTTTTATTTTACCTCCGGGCACGTGCCGGTCGCTACGAACTCGCCGGAGATGCCACTGGAAAGGAAATTCGCGGCGGCGGCGCTGCACGCGTACCTGGAACAGCAACCGCACCCGAACCCGCAAGTGGCGGCTGATGAACCGAATTTGCTGGCCGGCGCGAAAGTGTACAAGGAGCAGTGCGCCGTTTGCCACGGTCTGCCGGGCGAGCCAAAGACGATGGCTGCCGACGGGATGTTCCCCAAGCCGCCGCAGTTGTTTCGCGGCGTGGGGGTGACCGACGACGAGCCGTGGGAGACCTACGTCAAGGTCGAAGGTGGCATACGCATGACGGGCATGCCGGGATTCAAGGAGCATCTGAGCGATCGTCAGATGTGGCAGGTGAGCGTGCTCTTGAAGCACGCCGACGGGCTTCCGCCAACGGTGAAGGATTTCCTGACGGGAGAGACGCCTGCTCCGGCAGCCGTAACGCCGGGTGCGCCTGCGACCCCAGCGCCGAGCACTGCAACGGCGCCACCGGCGGGAGCTGCCAAGAAGTAGCGAGAGTTCGCCATCGAGTTCTCACTCCGTCGAGGTCAGGCCTGATTGCGCGTGAGTTGATCGGCGCGGCGCAGCTCCGGGAACAGTCCAACCCAGAGTAGCGTGACGATAATTGTGCCAATGCCGCCGAGCACGACGGCGGGAACGGCGCCGAGCCACTGCGCCGCCAGCCCGGATTCAAATTCACCAAGTTCATTGGACGCGCCGATGAAGATCATGTCCACGGCATTCACACGGCCGCGCATCTGATCCGGCGTTTCGATTTGAATAAGTACGCCGCGCACCACCACGCTGACCATGTCCGCGGCTCCCACAAAGAAGAGGGAAAGCAGGGAGAGCGGCAGGCTGCGCGAGAAGCCGAACACCACCGTGAAAACACCGAATCCCGCGACGCACCATAGCATCGTTGCGCCCGCGCGCTTGCGGATGGGCTGATAGGCCAGCAGGAGCGCCATCACGCCGGCGCCAATTCCCGGAGCGGCGCGCAGTAGCCCGAGTCCCCAGGGACCGGTGCGGAGAATTTCCTTGGCATACACAGGAAGGAGGGCGACCGCACCTCCCAGAAGTACGGCGAAGAGATCCAACGAGATGGAGCCGAGGATGAGTTTGTGCGTCCAGATGTACTGGAAGCCGGCGAAAACGGTTTTGACGCTGAAAGGCTCGCGGGGACGCGCCTGGTATTGCGTCTGAATGCGCAGCGTGGTCAGAACCGCGATGATGCCAGCGGAGAGCGCGGTGGCGTAGACCGCGGCGGGCCCGCGAAATAGCGCGTAGAGCAAGCCGCCAATGGCCGGACCAAGTATCGTGGCGCACTGGAAGATGCTGGAGTTCCACACGACGGCGTTCTGGAATTGCTCTTCGGGGACGAGTTGCGGCAGCAGGGCGCGGCTGGCGGGCATGCTGAAGCTGCGCACCGCGCCGACCAGAAAAAGTATGGCGAAAATGGGCGCGACGGAACCGGTCTTGTGCAGCGTTTCCGCACGCAGCGTGACGACCAGCAGCAGCGCGGACGAGATAGCAAAACCTACGTAGCAGAGGGTGAGCAGTTTGCGCCGGTCGAAGCGGTCGGTGACGTGCCCGGCAAGCAGAAACAGAAAGACGGGAGGAAGAAATTGCACCAGGCCCGTCAGGCCGAGGTCCAGCGGGCGGTGGGTGATTTCGTACACTTGCCAGCCCACCGCGACGGATTGCATTTCCGTGCAGAAGACGATGCAGAATCGCGCGGTCTGGTAGAGCCGGAAACCAGGGAAGCGGAAGGCGGCCGTGCCAGCGGTGATGGGCTGATGGGGAGTCGCCATTCCTTAGTAGTCTGCCACAGCATGGATTGTCGCCGCACCTTCGGGATATCGCGTTTCGGATGTCGGATATCAGATATCAGCGATCAGTCATCAGGAAGCGAAGAGGAAGAATGTGCGCAACGCACAGGCCAGGTCGGAGTACACCTGGGCCGCCTTTCTCTCCTCCGTCATACCCCGGCAGCGCTCCCTCACGCTTTTGCGGTACGGCGCTACTAACCTTCTCCCTTCTCGCCGTCGCCGGACGGCGGTGTTGATTTCTGCAGACGCTTTTTGTCTTTCCACTCGCTCAACGCAGGACCCGCTATCGCTGCCATCAGAGCCAATCCAAGCGCAACATCAAAAACCGGGGACGAGAAGACGAGCACCCCGGCGAGAAAGAGAGGAATAACCGACACCAGCCTGGCATGATGAAAAACGTAATCAAAGACCAGAAGCAACAACCCCGCGGGGATCACGGCCAGACAACAATAGAGCGCGTCGCTGAAACCAAAGTGATGCCGTAGGACGAAGCGTCCGGCACCCAGCAGAAACAACGCACCCCCGACGGCAACGACAATCCCGGCCCCCCACGGGATGTTTCGGAAGGTAGGTCGGCTTGAGTTCACTCTGCATTCCTCAAGTAAAACTCACGTGTGCGGGCCAATCCGCCCAGTGTCCCGCCAGTTCCCTATTCCGCGGGGATGAAATCGCGGACGTACCAACGGCAGTGAATCCACGCCACGAGCTTTTCCAGCAACAAGAACACAAGGAGCAGCACCACACTTGTCAGAAGTTCCGGCGCTGCAGATGCACGTGAGCCAAATCGCCCAGGCGAAGTTGAAGAATACATCGCGATGCCGACGACAATAAGGTCAATCACCAAAATCGCCTCGACAATCGCGCTGAGAACGCCAAGCCCCGTCCAGCCGACGTAGAAGCACGCCCCGCCCGGAATCAATAGCGCGCGGCGGAGCAGGGTCTTCTCGTCCTTGAATGTGGCGCGGCATTGCGGACAAGCATAGGCGTGAGGCGTCAACGCCGTAAGGCAGATAGGACACAACGAGACGAATCCCTGAGTTGCGGAGGAATCTCCAGCGCTCGCCGGCGCCAGGCGACCGAGGAGCAAACGGACCTTCTTCAAATCCGCCGAGCCGATCCGCCAGAATCGTTCTTTGACCCCGTTTCGGGTTTTCAGCTCCAGGATGCGCATGAGGAATCCTTTCACTTTTTCGCCCTCGACGTCACCCCAACGAACCACGCGAATGCCGCGATCCCATTTCCAATTCCTGAAGCCCTTCGCACGTGTGCGCAAAACCAGCAGCCGGTGATTGGTAACGACGAATTGCACACTCGGCCGCAAGCTCTCGTGCCACCGGGAGAAGAATTGTTCCAACATCGTCGGATAGACCTGGGCTTTGGCCACGTAAAGGATGGCTTCGTCGGGTTGCAGCAGACGTGCCAGGACGTCCTTGAGCCTCTCGATCGTTTGATCAGCGCGCTTGCGGATACTGGTTTTTTCCTCTCCTTTGGCATTCGAGTAGAGAACGTCTTCACGCAAACGCAGGCCGGTATGTGTGGTCAATTGTGGCACCTGGTTCTCGTGTATGGCCAGATTCGCGTCGGGCATGAGTTCCCTCTTGGAATCCCTGGCGAAAGATTAGTGAGAGTCCCTGTATTGGAATTCGATATTGCTTGCAGTATATCCCGCGCGCCCAGGGCATCGGGCGAGTATCGAGTTTCGTGTTTCCAGGCGCGGTATTTGTGCTTAGGGGCTAGCCGCGGAGGTAAAGTTCGAAGATTTCAGTTGTAAGTTATAAGTTTAAGAATAAGGGAAACCCAAGCCACAACACTTCCGGCATGAGTGGGGGATCAGATATTGAACTGCTCTAGCGGCGTGATTTCTTCCGCGGACTGAATTGCGAATTCTTTGCGTGCGTGCGCGGCGGCGTTGCGGAAACAGAGGTACACGACCGCGGCGTGCACGGCAAAGCCCGAAGCCATGCTGATGGCGGCGCCGGCGAGACCGAAGAACGGTATCAAGAGAAATGCGGTTGAAACCGCGACCGCGGCGGCGATGCGGGTGGCCAGTCGATCGGACTGTGAGCGCTGCATGGCTCGGAGCGCCATGGAATAGCCGGCAGCAAGCGCGCTGGAAAGCGGGATGAGCATGAACACCGGGATGAGCCAGGCATCGTTGGCAAACTTGCCGCCGAAGAGGAGGCGCTCGACCGGAGCGGCGGTGAAGTAGAGAAGCGCGGCGAAGAGCAACGATGCTCCCGCGAGACTCAGGCTGACGTGATGGGCGAGTTGACGGATGCGATTCGTGTTGGCTTCGGCGTACTCGCTTGCGAAGCGCGGGAGCAGCACCATCGCGGCCGCGGCGCTGCACTGCAACATCAGTAAAGCGGGGATCTGCATCGCGAACAATCTTCCGGCGGCGGCAAGGCCGAGAAAAACCGGCGCCAGAAGCATCGCCGTTTGACCAAGCGATGCGAAGCAAACTGCGTCACCCAACTGCCATCGGCCATAACGCCAGTTCTCCGCGGCGGAGGAAAGCCAGGAAACGCTGCAAGGGCGCGTTTCGTCCAGACCAATCTGCAACTGGTGAAAAATCAGCAGGGCCGCGCACAAGCTGGCAAATCCGAGGAGCAAGAACAACGGCAGTGATTCGAGCTTGTGCCGGGCCAGCATCGCGAAGAGACCGGCAAGGATCAAAGCAAAATTGCAGAAGCTTCCGGCCAGAGCGCTGACCGGCCGTTCGAGGATGTGGCACATGCGGCGCGCGAGCCACAACAGAAGGACAAAGGGAAGCGCGAGGCCGGCACCGAGAAGGGCGCCCGGCAGAGGGCCACCGTAACCGAACGAGGTGAGGAACCCAGCGGCAAAAAGCAAGGGAGCGGCAAGCACTGCGGTGAAAGCGAGGTGTACCCAGATTTGCGCTTCAAAGTAGTCCGCGAGGTTGCGCTGAAAGTTGGTTGGTCCGAGGACGCTCATGGGTTCGAGAACCAGGGCGTTGTGAATCCCGGCGAGAAAGAGGCACAGCGCAAAGACAAGAGCGAAGGCGCCGTAGTGCTGCGCCGGAAGCCAGCGCGCCAGGAGCAGATTGACGAGCAGGCCTGCACTGACAGTCGTCCCCGGATCCACCAGGGAAAATGGCCATCGAATTCCCCAGAGCCTCCCGCGCGGAATGACAACGGCGCTGGCTGCCGGCAAAGTTGCGATGCTCGCACGATTTTCCTTTTGCCTCTTGACGGCGATCGTTGCCATGGATTTGCTGCCTCTTTGCGAACAACACGAGACTTGTCCGCGAGAGAAACCTGCCAGGAGGGGAGCAATTCGCTTTCCAAGACGCAGCGTCGCAGCCCGAAGCCATGATTGCTGATTTGGCGGGCATTTCTGCCAAGGAGCGCCGCGATTCACGGCAGAAAGATCGATGTTGGAGAGTGGTGCAGATTCAAAGTGGAACAACGTCCGCAGGGAGTTCCAAATCGGGAAGCGAGTTGAACAAAAGGAAGGGCCCTCGATAAATGGGAGGACGGGCCTGTATACCGGATTCCCCGGGCGCTTGATCGCCTCCCGCGGCTCGCTCGCGATCAAGAAACGAGGATTTTCAGAGGCTTCGAGTTTGGCGTCTTCTGCAGGTTCTGTGGCAAAGTAATGTTATGGTTGCCGAGGCGCCGGGGAGTTTCGTGTTCCGCGCCCGCCGCGTGTGACGATCGATTTCCTATGAACAATCCATTCACTGAGCGTTGTGTATTGCTGACCGGAGCGGGCGGCTCGATCGGTTCCGCGCTGGCGATGGCGATCCTCCGGCACGGCCCCCGGTCTTTGATTCTTCTGGATCACTCGGAAAGCCATCTTTATCAGGTCGACTTGGATCTGAGTTCCCTTCCCGGAGGCCATGTTCGCGCGGCTGTTTTGGGAGACTTCGGCGATGGCGCGCTGCTCACCGAGTTATTTGAAGAACGAAAACCCGAAGTCGTGATCCATGCGGCCGCCTATAAACAGGTGCCGCTGATGGAAAGGAATCCGATCGCGGCGGTACAAAACAATGCCATCGGGACAAACCTGCTAGCGCAGGCGGCGCAACGCTACGAAGTCGCCACTTTCGTCATGGTGTCCACGGATAAAGCCGTCAACCCCCACAGCGTGATGGGCGCATCGAAAAGAGTGGCCGAGCTGGCGTTATTGCGATGGAGCAGCTCACGGAGTCCCATGAGGGCGGTGCGGCTGGGAAATGTTTACGGGTCGCAAGGAAGCGTGGTTCCGGCATTCCTTCAGCAGATCTCCACGGCGGGGCCTGTGACTGTGACCGATCCTGGAGTGAATCGCTACTTCCTGAGCATGGACGAGGCGGTCGAGCTGGTGCTTCTGGCTGCCAGGCTGGCTGGGGGAGGGGGCATTTTCGTCTCTGATCTTGGCGAACCAGTCCGGATTCTGGATCTCGCGCGGCAATTGATTCAGGAAGCTGGATTGCAGCCCGAAAGCGACATCCCGATTGTCATGACCGGGCTGCGCCCAGGCGACAAAATGGCCGAGCAGATTGTTTCACAACGCGAATCGGTCGACCCCGCGGACACTGGGACGCTTCGCATGATCAAGACTCCCCAGCCGTCACCCGAACAATTCGACTCCGCGATAGCGGCAATGAGGGAAAGTGCCGCGCGGCGCGACGTCGCGGGCTTGCTCGAACAGCTCTGCCGGCTCGTGCCCGAATATCGCCCCAGTGGGGTGGTCCTTGCCTCCGCGTGCGCGCCGCAGCCGAGTGCCTTATGAAGAGGACCATCGCGGTCGTCACTTCCTCCCGGGCCGATTACAGTCATCTCTTCTGGCCGCTATGCGATCTGTCGCAAGCCGACTCCGTGGATCTGAGAATCGTTGCACTCGGGCCGCACCTTTCGCCGGAGTTTGGCCACACTTTCCAGGAGATCGAAAAAGACGGTTTCACGATTGACGCGCGCGTCGAGTGCCTGATCAGCTCGGACAGCGACATCGGAATGGCCAAAACCATTGGCGTTGCCGTGCTCGGCTTGGCCGATTTATTTGGACGCATGCGGCCGGACCTGCTGCTCTTGATCGCGGACCGCTACGAAATGCTGGCCCCCGCTTCCGTGGCTCTGGCACTGCGCATTCCCATCGCGCACATCGAGGGCGGCGAAATCAGCGAGGGCGCGATTGACGATGCCGTGCGCAATTCCTTGACGAAGATGAGCCACATTCATTTCACGTCCACGCAGGCTGCCCGGCAAAGAGTAATCGCCATGGGCGAGGAAGAATGGCGGGTGCACCGGGCGGGCGCGCCGTCACTGGATCACTTGCGGCGGCGAACTCTTCTGACGCGGGGACAACTCGAATCCAAATTGCAAGTGGATCTCCCGACCCCTCCCTTGCTGGTCGCCTATCATCCCGTCACCCTCGCGCCAGACACATTGGCGGAGACGGACGCATTGTTTGCTGCGCTGGGGGCCCTTCCCGACGACATCCTGTTTTGCTATCCGAATGCCGACGCCGGAAGCCGCGCGCTGATTGATCGAAGCAAAGCGTTTCTGGCGTCTCGCGGCCGCGGGGCCATATTCACGAACCTTGACGCCGTCACCTACTGGAGTCTGCTCGCGCACGTCAAAATGCTCATCGGGAATTCCAGCAGCGGAATTATGGAGACGGCATCCTTTCAACTTCCCACGGTAAACGTTGGCGTGCGGCAACAAGGCCGCGAACGCGCCAGGAATGTGCTGGACGCTGATGCGGACAAGACCTCCATCCTCAAGACAATTGAGTTCGCAGGAACGGCGGAATTCCGGCAATCGCTCGTGGGCCTGGCGAACCCCTATGGTGACGGCCACGCTTCCGAAAAGATTGTGCAGGTGTTGACGACCGTGCCGTTGACGCCGGAACTCCTGGTGAAGCGCCATAGCCCGCTGACGAAGACCGAGGATTGCGCTGCCAGAACGAGTGCCTCGTGAGGATTCCGCTTTCTGCTCCCGACATAAACCAAGACGACATCGATGCCGTTGCCGCGGTGCTGCGCACTCCGTGGCTAAGCCTGGGTCCTAAGTTGGACGAGTTTGAACACGCAATCGCCTGCTACACGGGCGCCGCGCATGCCATTGGCGTAAGTTCCGGCACGGCAGGCCTGCATCTGTGCCTGCGCGCCCTGGACATCAGCGAGGGAGACGAAGTAATTGTGCCTTCGTTTACGTTCATCGCGGTGGCCAACGCTGTGCGTTACGAAAAAGCGATTCCCGTTTTTGTTGATATCGAGCCGGAAACGCTCAATCTCGACCCCAGCCGAATTGAAGCGGCGATCACGAGCAGGACCAAAGCCATCCTGGTCGTCCATACTTTCGGATGCCCCGCGGAATTGCCAGCCATCCTGGAGGTCGCGCGGCGGCATCATCTTATGGTGATTGAGGATGCGTGCGAGGCCATTGGCGCGGAATTCGACGGGCGGAAAGTTGGTGGCTGGGGCGATGCCGGCGTCTTCGCTTTTTATCCGAATAAGCAGATCACCACGGGCGAAGGCGGAGTCGTCGTGACCGAGAATCCGCGCATCGCTTCCATGGTTCGGGCGTTGCGCAATCAAGGCCGGACAGATTCTAACGATTGGTTACAGCATTCCGAGTTGGGATACAACTACCGCTTGGCGGAGATGAATTGTGCGTTGGGAATCAGCCAGTTGAAAAGGATTGATGCGATCCTAGCGCGGCGCGAGGAAATCGCCCGAAAGTATAATGAGAAATTAAGGGGAATGGAGAATCTCAGGCTGCCCGCACTGGAGGTGCCGCGGCGCAAATTGAGTTGGTTCGTGTACGTGGTCCGGCTTTCGGAGAAGTTTTCGCAAATTCATCGCGACTGGATTACAGACGAGATGCATCGCCGCGGGATCGGTTGCGGAAGGTATTTCGCGCCGATTCATTTGCAGCCGGCTTATCGCTCCGCGCGCAGGCCCGGGGCAGACTTGGGTGTGACGGAGTTTGAGGCCTCGCGCTGCCTGGTATTGCCGTTTTTCAATCGAATGCAGGGCGAGCAAATTGATGAGGTTTGCGAGAATTTAGGTGAGTTGCTTCAAATGGCCGCCAGCCGGGCGAAGGAAGGACCTTTGGCAAATTCCGCGGCAGGATTTTAGCGTCCCGAGCCGGAATTTGTTTGTACATGTCACGGGTTTGCTAACCCAAATCTGGCCCGGGGGACCAACTCAATGCACTGAACCTACACGAGGTTTGACCGCATTTGTGATTTCCACTTTTGTCTGTAAATGAGTGCAAGATGCGAGACTCCTGCACCTGCCTTGTCCGGCCGTTCCTTTCGGCTCACGATCCGCTGCTTCATCTTCGTTTCCAGTTCATTCTGCCGCAGCAACGTCACGATTTGCTCCGGCTTGTATTTCTTCATCGGCATACCAGCCTTCCTCCAGAGTGAATTCTCTCTAGCTCCCGCTGGTACAAGAAAAACCGGTCAAGTCAAAATGATCCACGGCTTTATGCAATACTTGCATGACTGTCTGCAGTTTCTTTCTCATGAGAAGCCATCCGGGGCGCTTCTCGTGCGAGCGGATAAAATTGCGCAGACAGGCCAGTGGATCCGAAGCTTGGCGGACAGGCACGCACAGATTCACCCGAGCATGCGGAATGTAAACAGTCTCAATCGTCTGAGGAGGTCAGTCTGGATATGAGTATTCAGCCGCAGGTTGGATTCGAGAAAATCGTCTTCCATAAGACAAGCAAGAAGATCGGCCGCCATGTCGCGGTGTCGCCCGCGAATAGCGCGATGCGGCATCTAAGCTATGGACGAATCATCTTAAACGCTTCTCAGCCATCCGTATCGTTTGACACCGGGAACCGCGAAACAGGCCTGATCTGCTTATCGGGCCATGCTGCGGTGAAGGCCGGTGCAACGGAAACACAGCTCGGCCAGTACGACGGGATTTATATCCCTCGCGATTCCACAGTGGAGATTCGAACGGAGACGGATGTGGACTTCGCGGAGTTCTCCGCGGACGTCGAGCATCTCTATCCACTCCAGATCGTGCGTTACGCGGAATACTCGAAGGACCCTGGCCTGAAATTCAGCACGGGGGGACCGGGGGCCATGCGGCATCTGAACATGGTTCTGGCCAAGAATATTCAGGCGGGAAGACTGGTGGCTGGATTCACGCACTCCGAACCCGGGAACTGGACGAGTTGGCCGCCGCACGAGCACGCCAAGATGCTCGAAGAGATGTATGTCTACTTTGATATGCCGGAGCCGGCTTACGGAATCCAGCTGGTTTACGGAGATACGGAGTACCCGGAACTCGTGACCGTGGTGCGCGACGGTGACGCCGTGCTGATGCCGAGCGGATACCATCCGAACGTCTCAGTTCCAGGTCACCGGATCGCGTTCCTCTGGGCGATGGCAGCGCACCGGGAGGTGGAAGACCGTCAGTTCGGAGTGGTGAACGTACAGCCGGAGTTCTACCAGGGATCTTCTGGGCTGGAGGCGGGCCGCAAGAAGTAGGAGCTGCAGGCGAAATTATCATGATCCTCGATTCATTTGGACTGAAGGGAAAGAACGCGCTCGTGACCGGTTCCCAGGTGGCTTGGGCGCCGGAATCGCTGTGGGGCTGGCTCAAGCGGGCGCAAACGTCGTGGTGCACGGAAGGGACTCGCGGAGGATCGAGGAAACGTGTGCTGCCGTATCCGCGGCCGGAGCAAAGACCGTCCCGGCGATTGCCGACGTATCCGAAGCGCAGGCGTGCGAGGAGCTCGTCGAACTGACGGTGCGCGAACTGGGCTCCATCGACATCCTTGTGAACAACGCCGGGATCATACGACGCTCACCGGCAGCGGAGTTTTCGATGAGGGATTGGATGGACGTTATCGAGGTCAATCTCAATGCGGTGTTTCGGCTCTGCCAGTTTGCCGGGCGCCACATGTTGAAGCAGGGCCGGGGAAAAATCGTCAACATCGCTTCCCTTCTCTCCTTCCAGGGCGGTGTTTTTGTGCCGGCGTACGCGGCTGCAAAGTCCGGCGTGGCTGGGATCACGAAGGCTTTTGCGAACGAGTGGGCGGCGAAGGGCATCAACGTCAACGCGATTGCTCCCGGTTACATGGCCACGAATAATACCGCGGCGCTGCGTAGAGACGCCGAGCGAAGCCGGCAAATCCTCGAAAGGATCCCCGCCGGACGCTGGGGAGAACCTGCCGATCTGGCAGGGGCGGCTGTTTTTCTATGCTCCTCCGCGAGCGATTATGTTCACGGACACGTTCTGGTGGTGGATGGTGGATGGCTGGCACGATGAGGTCCGCATGTCAGCGCAGCAGCGCCGAGGCGCACCACAGCACCGGGGCCTGGCCGTGGAAATCGCCGGTTCTGCGTGCCCGCGCCAGATAGTACGCGAGATCATTCTGCTTACCTGTGCCTTCACAGACGCTCGTTACGTCAGCGTTCTGATCGACATAGCCGACCAGCGCCAACCACCCCTTGCGCGCCGCGGGCCCGTAGGTAGCGGCGTCGAGCCAACCATTCTTCACTCCGGTGATCAGAGCGAAGCTGAACATCGCCGAACTCGAGCTCTCCGGCCAACTCTCTTCATGATCAATCAACTGCCGCCACATCCCATCCTTTCCTTGGTACTTCAGCAACGCGGCCATCATCGCTTGGTAGCCTTTCAGAATACGCCCCCGCTGCGGATGATTCGCGGGCAAATCGCGCAGCATCTCCGCCATGCCCGCGGCCACCCATCCGTCTCCGCGCCCCCAGAAAAACGGCACATCGGGAGCATGGTAGAAGAGGCCGTTTGCCTGCTGAAGCTTATCCAGGTAAGACACCATTTCCAGCGCGTCCCGGTCCAGATATTTCCTGTCACCGGTTGCCCGGTAGGCCTCCAACTGCAGGATCGTCAGCATATACATATCGTCGATCCAATACCGCGTCTCTGCCGAGAGTCCATCCGGTTGCGGGTTCTCCCATTGCCGGTCCGCCCATGATTGCCCATAGGCCAGGTACTTCGGGTCTTTCGTCTCGATCGCGATCTCCAGGGGAATGATGCCGAAGATCGAGTCGTCCACGTGATGGCGCACCGGTATCCTGGCGGCTTCCGCTCCGCCTGGCATCAGAGGCTCGAACCTATGGATCAGCTTCCCTCGCAGGGCGTCGTCGAGTGTCAGCTGAGAGAACGTGAAGGCGCCGTACCAGGTTGCGACCTCGCCATAAAAAATGGTTCCGTCGCCCTGGTGTGGGCTGGTAACAAAGTGCTCGGCAACCCGTTTGCCAACTTCCCGGGGAGATGTTCCCGCGGGCCAATCCGCGAAGTACTTGTCTTGCCCGAAACCTCTTTCAGCGGCAGCGAACAGCATGATGCCAGCCGCCAGGATCGCGAATCCTCTTAAGGATTTCTTCATCCGAGTTCTCTCTTTCTTTCTTGCATTGCCGCCAGGACAGAAACGGGCGCATGCCCCAGCTCCGCAGCTACTGTGCAGCCAAGGTGATTTCGACCGGGGACCGCAGCCGTGCAGCAAATTGTGCCACGTAGCGATCCCAGTCTTCCACCGCGGGGAAACCATGTTTGCTCCAGCCGAAACCGGCGTAGTAGGCGACCGTGCCGTCGGCCGGGATCTTTGCCGTTATCAGGAAATTGCTCTTGTCTTCGGTGAAGTTCAGGAGACTCGCCGGATCGAGCAGGACGGCTTGGCCCAACAAGCCGGCGTCGCTGGGGAGTGCTTCCCAAGTGCGAAGCGCGCCTTGTTCGCGGGATGCGAATACCAAGGGATTTGGGCCTTTTCTGATGCCGATCGCGTCGCTCAACTCGCTAGCGCCGTTTTCGATGCGGTAATGACTCTCGAAGCGGTCGAAATTCTGGCCCGCATCCAGAGTGATCCGCTTGACTTCAGATACGCGAATACCGGCCGCATCCCACGCGGGATACGTGAGTTCAAACATCACGCGAATCGGGCCATTGGCCAGCAGACGCGAGCCGCGGAAGTTCGCGGAGGGGTAGAGGCGACCGCCTAGCCAAATACCGTTGCCGCCACAGCCGCGCGTCGTGCCGGCGGAATAGAAGTCTCCGCCCTCGCCGTTGTCCTGATGATAGTCATCCGCCATGTACCAGTTATTGATGACCAGGCGCGATACCCGCTTGGTCCACACGTCGACTGCGCTGCTCGTAAGCGGCTCCTGTGGCCAGGATTCCAGCGCCGCGCCGTACATCCGATGGGCGATCTGGTCATTTTCCCAGGCGAAATCATCGCGCCTTTCCTGGACGAAACGGCCGTAGGCGCGGAAGTCTTCCGGGCGCGGAATCCGCCGCTCACCCACCGTCAGCACAAATTCCCGTGTCTCTCTCGGTGCGAAATCCGCCTGGAAGATGAGTTCCTCGAACACCCCGTCATCATTTATGTCGACCGCTTGTGTAAGCAAGTCTTGGCCAGATCGTTCGTCTCGAACGTGCACGCGCCGGATATCATCCACCGGGAGCAGGCGGCGCAGGTCGGCGGCCTGGAGCACGATCGTCTCGCTGGGCCGCGCAAGGTCGGTTGAGTTCCGTACGGTGACCGTGACGGCCGGAGAAGCAGCCGCAGAAGCTTGGAGACAAACGAAGCCAAGGACGGCGGAGAATGCAATCATTCTGCATTTCATGATTCACCTCGCGAATGGAAAGACTCCAAGGATCGTCTAGTGCGTGAGCCCGGGATAGTTGCAGTAGCCAACGATGATAGAGGAGCGAGTTTCCAATCCGATAGGGACTCTCCGAAAAACCATGCCTATTTGATTTTCTTGGCGTTCGGATCGGACGGTGAAGCGATCGAGCGCGTAAGGTTTTGAAAATGGCGGATGAGCCTGTAAGCCGGATTCTGTGGGGCGCACTACTTTGCAGCAGCGCGCCGCGACGATCATTCCTCTAGCCCCGGCCTCGCGGCCGGGATCGAGCGACCTACCCGAGGGTTCGTCAGTCCCAGCGGCTTGCGCCGATGGGAAAGGAGCCGCTGCGCTTGCGCGTAGTGCTCAGCGAGCCGGGCCAGCTCTGCCCTCCTATTTGGTCTTGCACCTCGCGGGGTTTGCCGTGCCCCCGATGTTGCCACCGGGGCGGTGGGCTCTTACCCCACCTTTTCACCCTTACCGGCGAAGGTAGCCGTTGGAAGATGTCCCGAAGGTTTTCCTCCGGGCTATCACCGGGCTGCTTCGCAGGCGGTATATTCTCTGTGGCACTGTCCGTGACGCATGTAGGCGCCGGGTTTTAACCCGGCCCACTGCACACGTCCCCTGGCGTTACCAGGCGCGATGCCCTAACCCTGCAGCCCGAAGGCCGCAGGGGCTCCGCTTGCGCGGATTCGGTGTCCGGACTTTCCTCCCGCCCTCGCCGCTTGCGCGGCTCAGACCAGCGATCGTCCGGCTCACCCGCCAGTACTATTATACCGCGATAGCAGTGGAAACTGCGGTGTTTCGGCTATTCCAACAGCTCTTTGAAGAGCTGGTCAGCCTGTTCCGGGCTATCTGTGAAGGGGAGCATCCTCGCAGCTGCCAATTTCTCTTCGACCTTTTCAATGCCTTTCGCTATCTTGAACTCGCGAATCATGGCAAGGAGTATCTGCGCGTATGATTCTCCCGCCAGTCTGAATGCGATTCCGCACATCGTTATGAACGCTTCCTTCTGCAAATTGATTATGCCGGTCAAACCGGAGTGTACGTACCAGCTCAGTAGCGGGTAATAAGCTTCATAGAATTCATCAAAGGGTGATCTAGCCAAAGCAACCCTCTGGGCCAGATTTCGGCCGGACCAATGGTCCACTTTTGTTAGATTTGGCCACATAGTCTTGCGCGCGAGATCAATCCTGGCCTGCTCGGTCGCGATGAACGTGGCAGAGCGAGTTGCATCGAGAAAAGCGCTTGACCTGGAATTTTGATACTCAACGATCTTCCGGGCACATCGGAGCTTTTCCACGTCCGCGAACAAAATCATTTTATCCGGACCGCCCGGAACCCCATCTAGCAACCTCATATCGACGGCCAACTCAAAGAGTCCGCGCGCCAGCATGGCAACAGCCTGAAAATGCCTCACACTCTCCAGCGTGAGCAGGGTTTCCACATTGGCCACCCCGCGGTAGTAGGTTGCGATAAAGCACTGTTCACGGTCCGTCTTGGACAAGAGGTTCTCTATTACACCGTTAATCTCGATCTGATCAAATTCCCTAAGGCTCTTCAAAACGCTGTAGAAACGGGCTGTGGATCTTGACGATTCTGACGGGCTAGCACCTGATGGTGGATTTGCCTGACTCATTGAATGCGCCTGTCAACTATGGCCTTATGAGCTTCTCGAATTCGGATTCCGTGAGGATGGGGACGCCTAGTTCCTTGGCTTTTTCGTATTTGGAGCCGGGGTCGGTGCCGACTACGACGTAGTCGGTTTTTTTGCTGACGGAGCCGGAGACTTTGCCGCCGTGCTGGAGGACGAGTTCGCCGGCTTCTTCGCGGCTGCGATTCGCCAGACCCGCCGGTGAAGACGAAGGATTTCCCCGCGAGCTTCTGGCTTTTCACTTCGCGCTTTTCGGCGGTCGGGCGCACTCCCTGGTCGCGGAGCTTCTTGATAATCTTGCGGTTTGCGGCTTCGGAGAAAAACTCCACGATGCTGGCGGCGACTTTGGGGCCAACCTCGGGCACATTTTCCAGCTCTTCGGTTTTGGCGGCAGCAAACTCCTCAAGCGAAGAAAAATGCTCCGCCAGGAGCTGCCCCGTGCGCTCGCCGACAAACTGAATGCCCAGCGCAAAAATCAGGCGCGAGAGCGGATTCTTCTTGCTGGCGGCAATTTCGTCCAGCAGATTCTGCGCGGATTTTTCCGCCATGCGCTCCAGGTTGGCCACTTCGTCCTGCTTCAGCGCGTAGAGGTCGGCCACATCCTTGACGATTCCCTTCTCCACGAGCTGATCCACGATTTTTTCGCCCAGCCCATCAATGTTCATGGCGTGGCGCCCGGCGAAATGCAGCAGCGATTCCTTCAGCTTCGCGGGGCACGCGGCATTGACGCAGCGATAAGCCACTTCCCCTTCGGCTTTGTGAATGGTGCTGCCGCAAACGGGGCACTCCTTGGGCATGCGAAAGGCTTTGCGCGGCTTCCCTTCCTTCACCACTTTCAAGACGTGCGGGATGACTTCGCCGGCGCGCTCGATCAGCACGGTATCGCCGATCTGCAAGCCCAGCCGGTCAATCTCATCCATATTGTGGAGCGTGGAACGGCTGACAGTGACGCCGCCCACCTGCACCGGCTCCAGCACCGCTACGGGCGTCAGCGTTCCCGTGCGGCCCACCTGCACGATGATGTCGTTCACGACCGTGGTTTCCTGGCGCGCGGGGTATTTGTAGGCGATGGCCCAGCGCGGGGCCTTGGCGGTGAATCCCAGCTCGTTTTGCAGGGGCGTGGAGTTCACCTTGATGACCACGCCATCAATTTCGTAGGCCAGCTTCTCGCGCTTGGTGTCCCAGGCGGTGCAGTAGTCGACGACCTTTTCGATGCCGTCGCAGAGCTTCCAATCATCGCTGGCGCGGAACCTCAATTGCTTAAGTACCTGCAGGGAGTCCGAATGCTTGCGCAAAGGGCACTTTCCCATCCACGAACAGGTAGTAGGCGAAGAAGTCCAGGCGGCGCTGCGCGGTAATGGTGGGGTCCAGAACGCGGATGGCACCCGCGGCGGCGTTCCGCGGATTGACAAAAACTTTGCCCCCAGTCTGCTCCTGCTGGCGGTTCAGCGCTTCAAAGGATTCGCGGGTCATCATGATTTCGCCGCGCACCTCAAAGTCAGTGGGCAACTTAGCCTTCTTGAGCGTAGGCGGCTTCTACGCGAAGCGGCACGGAGCGCACCGTCTTCACGTTGGGCGTGACGTCTTCACCGGTGGTGCCGTCGCCGCGCGTGACGCCGCGCACCAAGCACGCCATCTTCATATTGCAAAGAGATGCTCAGGCCATCGAATTTGTGTTCGGCGATGTACTCAATGTCCTCGCGGCCGCTGATTTCGCGCACGCGGCGGTCCCAATCGCGCAGTGCGTCGTGGGAAAAGGCGTTGTCGAGGCTGAGCATCGCCCGGGCGTGGCGCACGGTCTGAAAGCCTTCGCGGGGTGTGCCCCCGACGCGGACCGACGGCGAATCCGGCGTGACCAGCTCGGGATAGGCCGCTTCGATCTCCTTCAGCCGGTTCATCAGGCGGTCGTAGGCGGCGTCCGAGATTTCCGGGTCATCCAGAACGTGATAGCGATACTCGTGATAGCGCAGCTTCTCGCGCAGCTCTTCCGCCTCTTTCCTCACCGCGCTGCTCGCCTTTGCCGCCTTCGCCATTGCCGCCTTCCCTGCCCTCTTTGTAGGGACACGATACACCTATCCTGCACTCCCGTCGGAATCGTGCTCGCTCCCGTGCCCGGTTTAACCCGCCCCGTATTATATAGGCTTTGCCCCGTTCCTCCCCGTGACTTACCAGGTTCAGCGCTGCTAAGGACAGGCTTCCGCAAGCACTACCGATACTCCTCTTCGACTGCCCGCAGGGGTTTGCAATCAACAATAACGCATAGGGCAAAGGCCTATTGCAGCAAGGCGCCTGCGAACCGTCGTGGTTCTATACTTACTAGTACAGCAGTAGTCGATTGACGGAGAAACGAGGCATACCCATGCGTAGAATGCTCCTTACGGTGGTTGGTCTGCTCGTTGTGACCGCAACAGTCCTGGCGTCTGGCGCCTACTCTCAAACCCCTCCAGCCAATACCGGTACTGACCAATCCCAGGCAAAGGCCAAGGTGGTCTTTCACTACGGCATGCCGGCCCCGATTAAGAATTGTTTGGAACAGACAGCCATCCAGATTGATGGCGCAACCGTTCACCAGATTTTTCAGTGGCATGTCTGGCAAACCGAAGTCGCTCCCGGAACTCACGTTTTCAGCGACGACAGCCACAAGGACAAGGGTATAACCGGCAGCCTGGCCGCAGGCCAAACCTATTATTACGAGATGGTGTGGCATAAAACGTTTGGCTTTCCGAAGTGCGAAAACTTCTGGATCAAATTTCAGGACATGAAGCCCAAGGAGATCGGCAAGGTCAGCGCGATGCTAGGGAAACCCGGCGTCGATGAAACCGCCGTCCCGCCACTTGCTGCTGCGACACCGGTTGTTGCCGCAGAGCCGCCAAAAAACACGAACGTCACTGTATCCATCCGGTCGACTCCCGAAGCGGCTGACATAGAGGTTGATGGGAGCTTCGTGGGAAACACGCCGTCCGCAATTGAGTTGGCCGCCGGTAATCATACCGTGACTATCAGCAAGAAAGGCTTCGAGCCCTGGAAGCGGACCATCAGGCTGGCCGGCGGCGACATCAAGGTGAACGCGGAGTTGGAGAAAGCCGCACCAGTCTCCAGCTCGCTATAGGCCGCTTCAGTTCTCTTTAGCGGGCTCTTCAAAGGGCCGCTGACATTGTCTGAGTTTCCCGGGCCTTCCAAGACGATATAGCGCTCCTCGTGTCGGCGAAGCTTCTCGCCCAGGTGTCCCGCCTCTTTCCTCTGAGCGCCGCTTCCCTTCGCCGCCGGCACTCCACCGACTTAAGCGTCGGCCCCCACAAATGTCGGGCTGTTTTTCTTCCTCCCTCTGGCACGCCACTTGCTCCAATTCCTCTGGGGGCACGGGCCAGGGAACACCGTGCGTCACCGCCGGTTGCTTTTCTTCAACTTCATATAGAATGGTGCACGCGCTTGCATCCTGGATAACCATGGAAAGCCAATTCCAAAACGCGCTGTTGATTCACAACCCAAACGCCGGTAGTGGCGGACACGCCCGGCGGCGCCTGATTGAGCTGGCGCGGCGCATCCTTTCCGCCGGTGGCATTGAGGCGGAACTTGCGGAAACCACCGGCCCCGGCCATGCCACGGAAATCGCGCAGCAGGCCGCGCGCGAAGGGCGGCAACTGGTCATCACTTGCGGCGGCGACGGCACGCTCAACGAAGTGGTCAACGGCCTGGCCACTTACAGGAACGGCCATCGCGTGCCGCTGGCGCTTCTGCCCGGCGGGACCGCCAACATTCTGGCGAAGGAACTTGCTCTCCCTTGGGACATTCCGCGCGCGGCGAAGCAACTGGTCGGTGCGGAAGTGCGGGAGATTGCCTTGGGCCTGGCCACGCCGCTGGAACAGCCGGAGAAAAGGCGCTTCTTCCTGAGCGTTGCCGGCGCCGGCCCCGACGGCATGATCGTCTATTCCGTGGACCTTGGGCTAAAGGCGCGCGTGGGCATTCTGGCGTACTGGTGGCAGGGCGCGCGCGAGGTTCTGCGGTACAGCTTTCCGCGTTTCCGGGTGCGCACGGGCGAACGCCAGGTCGAAGGCACGCTCGTCATTGTTGGCCGAACGAAGAACTATGGTGGCCCCTTCAAAATTACCGACCAGGCCGATCTTTTCGAGGACCAGTTTGAAGTGCTGGCGCTGACGACGCAGAGCGGCTTGCGCTACCTGAGCTATCTGCCCACGCTGTGGATGGGCAACCTGCGCAAGGAAGAAGATGTACACTTCTGGAAAGCGGACACGCTGGTGTGCGAACCGCTGGATGACAAGCCGGTGTACGCACAACTGGATGGCGAGCCGTTTGCGCGGCTGCCGGTGGAGTTTACGATTGTGCCGCGGGCATTGAAGCTGCTGGTGCCGCGAGGCACACCTGGCGGCAATAGCGGATCCATGCACGAATCCTGACTGTGGACATTGTCACGCATGCGCTGCTGTCCCTGGCCCTGGCACGCGGATTCTTCGCGCGGCGGGGATGGCCAGTACTCGTGGGCATGCTGATTGCCGGCACGCTTGCCGATGTGGATTGGATCAGCGCGTGGTTTGGGCCTGCCGCCTACCTGGCAGCGCGCCGCACGTTCACGCATTCCCTATTGGGGACGCTCGTCGTCATCGCCGTCGCCGCGTGGGTCGCGCACAGGCTGGACGGCAAACGGCGGGAAACGTGGAAGGGCATCCTGGCCGCGACCACCTGCGCCGCTGTCGCGCATCTCCTCTTTGATTTCTGCCAATCCGGCGGCATCGGGCTGCTGTGGCCTTTCCGCGTCACGCGCTATGCCCTGGATTGGCTCCCCCAGGTGGACCCGTGGATTTTGCTCGTGCTTCTCGGTGGAGTCGTGGTGCCGGAGTTTTTGCTTTTGGTGAGTTTGGAAATCGGCGCCAAGGACAAAAGGCCGCGGGGACGCAATGGCGCGCTGGTGGCGTTGGTGTTGATTGGGATTTACGTTGGCGCACGCGGAGTGTTGCACTTCAACAGCGCCGCGCTGCTGGAGCCGCGATCCTATCGCGGGGAATCGCCGCGGCGCGTCGAGACATTTGCGGAATCGTTCTCGCTGTTGACATGGCATGGCGTGGTGGAAACACAGTCTTATCTCTGCCTGATCGATGTTCCGGTGACCTCCGGAGACAGCTTCGACCCGGAAGCCGCCACCTGCCTGCATAAACCGGAAGAATCGCCGGTGCTGACGGCCGTGCAACAATCGGCGGTGGGACGCAAATTCCTGAACACGGCAAGAATGCCCCGCGCCGCCGTGGACAAAACGGAGATTGGCTACGAGGTGGTGATTCGCGATTTGCGGGACGTGGCGGAACAACAGACGCGGGATCGTGTGGTGGCGCGAATTTGGCTGGATTCTGGATCGCGGATCGTGAGTGAACAACTTGGCTGGGCGGGAGAAGCGCACCTGCGCTGACGGGCCGGAGCGCGGAGCGAGTGAAGCTTACGCAGAGTGCAGAGAAAACACAGAGAAGAGAAAGGCGAAAGAGAGACTCCTCACCCCCGACGAAGCGTGCGGGGCGCAAAAGTCGCGCTTTGCAGACCCCGTCCGGAATGTCGGGGGATTGTGGGTTGCCGAGATGGGGTTGAGTGATGCTCGACCGCTACGCGGCGGGTTGGGGTTTATGGCGCAAAAGCAGGCGGGACGAGGCATAACTGGCGAGCACGAATAGGAGCACCCCTACTGCAACTTCGAGCTTGTGCTGCGCCAGAAATGGCAGCGCGTCCTTGCCATAGCGGATGGCCAGATAGCCGATCCCAAAGTAGCGGATGGCGCGCGCCAACGCGATGGCGGAAGTAAAGCTCACCAGCGGCATTTCAAACACGCCTGCGGCAAGCACAAAAATCTTAAATGGCGTAGGTGGTGGCAGGAGCGCCGCGATCAGCATCCCCACAAATCCATTTTGCTCCACCCAGTGGCGGATGGCGTGGGCGTGCGCGCCCGCTTTTTTGTGGAAAAACGCTTCCTCGCCCTTTTTCGCCAGGAAATAAAGCAGCAAGCATCCCAGCAGCGAGCCAAGCCCGGCCATCGCGGCGTAAAGCGGCATGCGCAGGGGATGCTGGATGGAGAGTTCGATCAGCAGCAGGTCGTTGATGACGGGGAACGTCAATACGGAGGAATCGAGAAACGAAATGAGAAAAAGCCCCGGCGCACCCAAGGTTCCGGCAAAGACCACGATCTTCTGTTTCCAGCCGCTCAACGGCGCCGCCAAGGAATGACCCTCCGTAGTTCGCGAATTTCAGTGTAGCAGAGCGCCGGAATGGATTAGAGCAGCGCTTCGATGGCTTCGGTGATGATGTCGTAGACGTGGTGCAGTTCTTCCCGCGTAATGACGTAAGGCGGGATCACATAGATCACATTGCCCAGCGGCCGGAGCAACACGCCGCGGCGCAGGAAAAAGTCGTAGAGCTTGGGGCGCAACGCGGAGAGATAGCCGGGATCGTCGGCACGCAATTCCAGCGCGCCGATGGTGCCGAGCTGCCGCGTATCGCCAACCTGGGGCATTCCGCGCAAATCGGCCAGGCGATCGGCATTAACCCGCGAGATCGCGGCGATGCGGTCGAATACGGGTTCGTCGTCGAAAATCTGCAGGCTGGCGTTGGCGGCGGCGCACGCCAGGGCATTCCCCGTGTAGGAATGGCCGTGGTGGAAAGTGTGCATGCGGTTTTCGCTGCGAAACGCGGACTCCACGCGATCCGTGCACAACGTCGCGCCCATGGTGAGGAACCCGCCGGTGATGCCCTTGGAAAGGCACATGAGATCGGGGACGACGTTGGCCAGTTGGCAGGCAAACATTTTCCCGGTGCGGCCGAATCCCGTGAGCACCTCGTCGGCAATCAGCAGCACGTCGTGACGCGTGCAGAGCGCGCGAACCTTCTGCAGAAACTCAACTGGGTGAACGATCATTCCACCAACACCCTGCAGAAGCGGCTCCACGATCACGGCGGCAATCTTGTCGCCGCGCTCGGCCAGCAAATCTTGCAACTTTTGCACGCACTCGATGTGGCAGGTCTGCCGCTTCAATCCCACCGGGCAGCGGTAGCAATAGGCCGAATGGACGCGGTGTACCGGATAGCGCATGGACTCAAAAGGCGCGGTAAACGGTGACGCATCGCTTACGGACATGGCCCCGGCGGTGTCACCGTGATAGCCGTCCGCCAGCGCCACGATTTCGTGTTTATCGGGGCGTCCGAGATTCTGGAAATGCTGCACGGCAAGTTTCAGCGCGACTTCCACGGCGGTAGAACCGTCGTCGGAAAGAAACATGTGCGTCAGTTCGGGGGGCGTCCATTTGCGCAGGCGCGCGGCCAGTTCTTCCGCGGAATCGTGCGTGAAGCCCGCGAGAATCACTTGTTCGAGCTTGCGAGATTGTTCCGCAACGGCGGCGCTGATGCGGGGGTTGGCGTGGCCGTGGAGATTCACCCACCAGGAAGAAATCGCGTCCAGGATGCGGCGTCCATCGGCCAGGTGAAGGTAGACGCCTTCGGCGCTAGCCACGTGGAGCGGGGCGGGATCCAGGAGGGCATTTGTAAAGGGGTGCCAGATGCGCAGTGGTGTCGTCATTGGGAAAATGCGGAGCGGTCAAAGTGGTTCAGGAATACCTGCATCAGGGCGGTGCGATGGAGATTCGGGAGCTTGGGAATTTCGCCAATCACGCGAACATGGCCAAATTTCTCGATGGTCTCGCGGTTCTCGCGATTCTGATCTCCGATCAATACCAGCCCGTGCACCGGCAGTTCGGCCGCGTGGAGCGCGGCGAGCGTCAATAGTGTGTGATTGATGGTGCCCACGCCGCTGCGCGCCGCCAGAATTACCGGGAGCTTGAATTTTACCATCATGTCCAGCATGAACTGCTTGGAATTGATGGGCACCAGCACGCCGCCGGCGCCCTCCACAATCAGCCAGTCGTTCATCAGGCTGGCCGGAAGGTTTAGCCGGTTGAGATCGATCTCGACCCCGGCCCAGCGGGCCGCCAGGTCCGGGGAAACCGGAGGCACAAATTTGTAGACTTCCTCCAAGGTGCGGTCGGTTCCAATGCCCGCCAGGCGCATGACCGTGGCGCGGTCCGAGCCTTCCAGCGTGCCGGTCTGGATAGGTTTCCAGTACACCGCATCGAGCGCCGCGCAGAGCAAGGCGGCGAGCGTCGTCTTGCCGACGCCGGTATCGGTTCCGGTGATGAAGAAGTGGCTTCTCATGCGCGCCTCGCCGTGGTCAAAACAGGATGCCGCGCCCGCCAAGCGGCCAGGGATCTCACCAGCCGGTCCAACTCATCCTCAGGAATGCGGCAAGTCAGTGACAAACGCAAGCGCGTTTTGCCTTCGGGGACAGTGGGCGGCCGGATGGCGCGCACAGCGAAGCCGTCTTGCTCGAGATGCTCGGCGGCGTCCAGCGTTTCGTCGATCTTCCCGAAGACAACCGGTACGATCTGGCTGGCGCTTCCAGCGAGATCGAAGCCTTCCGCGCGCAAGGCGTTGCGGAAGCGCTCCGCGCGCTCCAGCAACTCCCGGCGTTCCTTGTCCATCCCGGCTGCGAGCCGCAATGCCGCGGCGATCTGCCGCGCAAAGTAAGGCGGGGATGCCGTGCTGAAGATAAAGGTACGCGCGTGGTTGATGAGGTGCTCCTTCAGTAAGGCGGGACCACAAACGAAGGCCCCGGCGCATCCCAGCGCTTTACCGCAGGTGTGAATCACGGCCAGCAATTGCGGCACAATTCCGGCTTCCGCTGCAAGCCCGCGGCCTTGCGGGCCCATGACACCCAGAGAATGCGCTTCATCCAAAATAATGGCCGCGCCATACTTATCGGCCAGTCCGGCGATCTCTTTCAGGGGCGCAAGGTCGCCATCCATGCTGAAGAGACTTTCCGTAATGATCACTTTTCGCCACGGCGCGCCCGCTTCCTCGCGGAGGGAATCTTCCAGCGCATCCAGGTCCAGGTGCGGGTAGATGACTTTTCGCGCGCCCGACAGGCGCATGCCGTCAATCAAACTGGCGTGATTCAACACATCGGAATAAACGACGTCGTCCTTGCCGACAAGCGATGCCAGGAGGCCCACGTTAGCGGCGTAACCGCTGCTGAAGAACAGCGCTTCCTCGGTGCCTGCGAACTTCGCAAACTCCTCTTCCAGAGATCGCCACTCTTCGGTTTGGCCGGCGAGCAAGCGCGAGGCGGTGCCGCCAACCCTGCGGGCGCGTGTCACCGCGTCGATGGCAGCTTCGTGAAGCTTGGGGTGTTCCGCGAGTCCCAGATAATCGTTGGAGCAGAGATTCACGCCGCGCACTTCGGCCAGACTGCGGCGCAGGTTGCGTGCCTCAAGGTCGCGCAGCCCCTTCCGCAGTTCCTCTTTCCAGGTGGCTAGGGCGTTAGACGGCATGGGATTCGAGTGGCTTCATCCCCAAACTCTGAAGTAACTGCTCATCTTCATCAACTCCAGGATTTGGCGTGGTCAGCAGTTTCTCCCCGACAAAAATTGAATTTGCTCCCGCCAGAAAACACAGCGTCACCGCTTCCGGCGACAACTGCTTTCTACCGGCCGCCAGGCGCACCCGGGAAGCCGGCATGAGGATCCGCGCCGTGGCAATCGCGCGAACCATTTCGAGCGGATCGAGCGGGGGCATCGCGGCCAACGGTGTGCCCTCGACGCGCACGAGCATGTTGATGGGCACGCTTTCGGGGTGCGGGTTCAGCGTCGCCAATTGATGCAGCAGGCCGGCGCGGTCGCTCTCTTTCTCTCCCATCCCCAGAATCCCGCCGCAACACACGGTGATTCCCGCCTGGCGCACCGCCGCGAGGGTCCTCAACCGTTCATCGTACACGCGGGTGGTGATAATCGAGCCATAAAATTCCGGCGAAGTGTCCAGATTGTGATTGTAGGCCGTGAGCCCCGCTTCCTTCAGGCGGACGGCCTGTTCGTTCGTCAGCATTCCCAGGGTGCAGCAAACTTCCATGCCCAGCGAGGAGACTCCCCGCACCATTTCCAGGACGATCTCGAATTCGCGGCCCTGTGGCGCTTCCCTCCAGGCCGCGCCCATGCACATTCGCGTTACGCCCCGTGCGGCAGCGTCCCGCGCCACGCTGATCACATGCTGCGGATCGAGCAACCCCTCGCGCTCCACGCCGGCGTCGTAATGCGCGCTTTGCGGACAATACGCGCAATCCTCCGGGCAGCCGCCCGTCTTGATGGAAATCAACTGGCAGGTCTGCACGCGATCGGGAGCATGGAATTCGCGGTGCAGGGTCTGCGCCCTGTAAACCAGTTCGGGCAGCGGCGTCGCGTAAATCGCCGCGACTTCTTCCTTCTTCCAATCGTGACGGAGTTGGGCATCCGGGATGCTCTGCTGGGGTATCCGCTGGCCGCTCCGCTCAATGCACTGTTCATTCTGGGTATTCGCCTGGTTTGAATGTAACTGTATCAGTCTAACGAGCTTTTCATACTATCATTGCTCCCAAGTTCAGGCCATTTCCATCTGCATCAAATGGTTTGACCCGCCATTAGCGAAGTGTTATAAATCAGGGTTTCCTCCGCCTGCCGCGCGATGCATAGTGGGGTGCCGGGGTGGTCCTGACCCGCTCGGGGTCAGAAGGTGTTGCGTGCGCGGGCGGAAGAGTTCCCGTCCTGTCTGAGTTACGGGAGTCTCCCCGCTTACGGGTGAGACGCTCCCCCTGACGCTGGTGGATGTTTTGCGATTCCGGTTCACCGCGCTCCGCGTTAGGGCGGAGTGGTGTGTGGTTTTGCAGTTGCGGGGGCCGCGGCCGGACGATTGGCCGAAGGAATTGCCCCGCAGAGACCTAAGTGTTCTGGAGGATCCTTCATGCGTATCTTGTTTGAGGCTGCCCGCTCGATGGGCAGTCGGATGTTGCATCGCGTTTTTGCGGCGTCGGCCCTGCTGCTCCTCAGCGCCACCGCCTTGCTTGCCCATCCGGCGGAAGAAGCCGGAGGCGGGGAGGCCAGTCTGAAGCTTCCCGACCTATCTTCGGTAAAGTTCCTCGGCGTTAACGGCCACACATTGCTGCTGTTCGGCATTCTCATCTGCATCTTCGGTCTGCTGTTTGGCATGACCATTTTCATGAAGCTGAAGAACCTGCCGGTGCACAGCGCGATGCGCGAAATCTCCGAGCTGATCTACGAAACCTGCAAGACCTATCTGTTCACGCAGGGCAAATTCCTGCTTCTCCTGTGGGTGTTCATCGCCATCGTGATCGTGCTGTACTTCGGAATACTGTCGCCCGTCCCCGGCAAGCCCATCGTTGTGACGCTGCCGATCATTCTGCTGTTCAGCCTTATCGGCATGGGCGGCAGCTACAGCGTGGCGTGGTTCGGGATTCGCGTGAACACCTTCGCGAATTCGCGCACCGCTTTCGCGGGCCTGCGCGGCAAACCGTACCCGATCAATCACATTCCGCTGGAATCGGGCATGAGCGTCGGCATGATGCTGATCAGCGTGGAACTCCTGATGATGCTGATCATTCTGCTGTTCATCCCGCGCGAATACGCCGGGGCGTGCTTCATCGGATTCGCCATCGGCGAATCTCTGGGCGCCGCTGCGTTGCGTATTGCCGGCGGCATCTTCACCAAGATTGCCGATATCGGCTCCGACCTGATGAAGATCGTCTTCAAGATCAAGGAAGACGACGCGCGCAACCCCGGCGTCATCGCCGATTGCACCGGCGACAACGCGGGCGATTCGGTCGGCCCCACCGCCGATGGCTTTGAAACCTATGGCGTGACGGGCGTCGCCCTGATCACCTTCATTCTGCTGGCGATCGGCCGGCGCACTTTCTGCCAGCGGGAGTAACGCTGGGCACGGCATCGGCGGATGCACTGGCCCGTGCCGCGGCCATGGCGAGTACCGTGCAGGTTCAATTGCTGGTGTGGATCTTCGTGATGCGCGTCATCATGCTGATCGCCAGCGCCGCCGCCTATTTCATCAATGGAGCCATCCAAAAAGCGCGGTTCGGCAACGCCGCGGAAATGAACTTCGAAACGCCGCTCACGTGGCTGGTGTGGATCACCTCCTTCGTCTCCATCGCCTTCACCTACGTGGTTTCTTCGCTGATTATTCCGTCACTCGGCGGCGATCCCACCCAATGGTGGAAGCTTGCCACCATCATCTCCTGCGGAACGCTGGCCGGTGCGGTCATCCCGGAACTGGTGAAAGTCTTCACCTCGACGGAATCGCGCCACGTCAAGGAAGTGGTTATCTCCGCGCAGGAAGGCGGGGCATCCCTGGGCATCCTCTCCGGATTCGTGGCCGGCAATTTCTCTGGCTACTACCTGGGTGGTGCGATTGTCACGCTCATGTCCATCGGCTACCTGATCAGCAACCTGGGGCTCGCCCATATGATGGGTGCGCCGGCGGTTTTCGCTTTCGGCCTGGTGGCTTTCGGCTTCCTCGGCATGGGGCCTGTAACCATCGCCGTGGATTCCTATGGCCCGGTCACCGACAACGCGCAATCCGTTTTTGAACTTTCGATGATCGAGCAGATTCCCAACATCAAGGCGGAACTAAAGAAGGACTACAACATCGACGTGGACTTCGAGCGCGCCAAGCACTTGCTGGAAGCCAACGACGGCGCCGGCAACACTTTCAAGGCCACCGCGAAGCCCGTGCTCATCGGCACGGCCGTGGTCGGCGCAACCACCATGATCTTCTCCATCATCATGGCGCTCACCCACGGCCTCACCAACAACCTGGACAAGCTTTCCCTCCTCCACGCTCCCTTCGTCCTCGGCCTGATTACCGGCGGCGCCATGATTTACTGGTTCACCGGCGCTTCCACGCAGGCAGTGACCACGGGCGCTTACCGCGCGGTGGAATTCATCAAGCGCGCACATCAAGCTGGACAGCGCCGAAAAAGCCAGCGTGGCCGACTCCAAGAAGGTGGTGCAAATCTGCACGCAGTACGCGCAGAAGGGCATGCTGAACATCTTCATTGCCGTCTTCTTCGCGACGCTGGCCTTCGCCTTCGTCGAGCCATTCTTCTTCATCGGCTACCTGATCTCCATCGCCGTGTTCGGTCTCTACCAGGCCATCTTCATGGCCGATGCCGGGGCCGCTTGGGACAACGCCAAGAAAATCGTCGAAGTGGAGATGAAGCAGAAGGGCACGCCGCTGCATGACGCCACCGTCATTGGCGACACCGTGGGCGATCCTTTCAAGGACACGTCCTCGGTGGCGCTCAACCCGGTGATCAAGTTCACCACGCTGTTCGGCTTGCTGGCCGTGTCGCTGGCGGTGAAGCTCACGGCGGAAACGGGCGGGACGCTGTGCGCACATTCTGGCGGCGGCATTCTTCCTCGTCTCGATTTACGTTTGTGTATCGCTCGTTCTACAGCATGCGCATCCGCGGCTCGGCCGCGCAATAGCGCTATCCAATCCAAACAGGCGCCCCATCCCATTGGGGCGCCTGTTTTTGGAGTGGGGGCGCGCCGCACTCCAGGCTTCGGTGTTAGACATTCGTGACGATTCGCACTGAGGTGCAATTCATGCAAAAACTTCTTTTCGCCTTATTCAGCGGCGCGCTGCTGCTTGCGTCGGCTGCGCCTGCCTTGGCCCAGGTGGATACCAAATGGAAGATACACGATCGCAATCGGCCGCTGCCGCCGGTGGTGGATCCGGGAACGGCGAGCACGCCGGATGTGCCTGGGCGCGCGCCTTCCGATGCTGTGGTTCTGTTTGATGGCAAGGACCTCTCCAAGTGGGCGCACAAAGATGGCAGCGCCGCCAAATGGAAAGTGGCAAATGGCTACGCGGAAGTCGTTGCGGAGACCGGCTATATCTACACGCGGCAGGCGTTCGGCGATTGCCAACTGCACGTGGAGTTTGCGGAGCCGCTGCCGGCGAAGGGCACCGACCAGGAGCGTGGAAACAGTGGCGTCTTCCTGATGGGCCTGTACGAAATCCAGGTGCTGGATTCCTATGAGAACAAAACCTACGCCGATGGGCAGGCCGCCGCCGTCTATGGGCAGTATCCTCCGCAGGTGAATGCCTCGCGGCCGCCGGGCCAATGGCAGAGTTACGACATCGTGTTTCACGGGCCGCGCTTCGATGCGTCGGGAAAGCTGTTGCGGCCCGCGCGCGTCACGGTGTTTCACAACGGCGTTCTGGCGCAGGACAACGTCACCCTCAGCGGACCTACCGAGCATGGGGAGCGTCCGCCGTACAAGCCAACGCCCGAAAAACTGCCGCTGGCCCTGCAGGATCATGGCGACCCCGTGCGATATCGCAACATCTGGATTCGCGAATTGAAAACGGCGGAAAGCGGGAAGTAGAGCAGATTTTTCTAGCGTGAACGTAGCAAAAGAAACGCCGCCGGGCTCGCGCCGGAATGTTGCCGCCAACAAGCCTCATTGTTCTCTACGTTCAGCCCTGGGCGCTAGTCGCTCAGGACGAACTCCGTTTCCCGTGGTGGCGCCTGGTTTTGCGCGGCGTCCACGGCCTGCAACACCAGCCGGTAATTGCCCGCCGGGAAATCCTTCACCGGCACTTTCAGTCCAAACGGAATCACGGGATTGCCCTTTTGAATGAAATCCTCCATGGGCATGGCGCCGGTGGAGAACACCTCTTTGTTCGTCGTCTGGTCGAAAACCCGGTAGCCTGCGCCCACCCTTGGGGGATTCTCCGACTTCAACAACGGCTCGTAGACTTCGGAGTACAAAATCACATTATCGGTCTTCTTGAAGCGGTAATCCGCCGCCGGGTTCACCTGCATGCCTTTCACGATCAGCGGCGTGCGGTCTTCCAGCAGGGCGGTGTCCATTTCCGTGGAGACCGCGTTCAGAGGCTGCACGTTGGAGGACAATACCACGCCACCGAGCGTGAATTTCTTTCCGTCATAAGGGTCGATCTGCAGCGGCGCTTCAAATTTTCCGAAAGCATCGCCGCCGGAACTCAGCACGACCGTCAATCTGTAGTTTCCCGGCGCGGCATCGAATTGGTTCTGGTAGCGGTAGGGCCCCTTCATGAACTCCTTCCATTCGTCCTTTTCTAGGTTGAGATTCAATACATCGTTGAACCGCGCCCCGGTGGAGCCATCCGGTTTAAAGGCAATGCCGAGCACATTGACGACCGCGTGGTATTTCCCTTTTTCCTTACTGAACACCAAGGAGTCGCCGGGTATCTGCATGATGAGATTCACCCGCGCAATGTTCGGCGCCGTGTAAAAGTACGGCGCTTGCATCGAGCCGTGAATGGCTCCGGGCTGCGATCCCGCGGCTTGAACCTCCATTTGCTTCTCAAGCGGCTTGCCATCGAGCGGATTCACGGTCCGTGTGTTGCAGTATCCGCTGCGCGAGCGCACTTCCATTCCGCCGCGGTTCAGCTTCACCTTCAGGGCGTGGCAACTGCCTTCCGGGGTCGATTGCGGCACATAACCGAGCACGTAGAACTGGTTGGCCTCCTGCGCGATGCGATCCAGGCCGCCCAGCAGGTCGTTGGTGTTGTAGATGGTAAATCCGCCGGTGCCTTCCGCCAACGCCAGCAGGACCTGCTGATTGGTCACCCCAGTTTCCGGCATCTTCGGCACAAGGATCTGCGGCTGGTTCAACGGGTTGTTGGGGTTGTAGTAATTGGAATAGGGAGTCCCCGTGTTTCCCCCTCCGCTGCCACCTTTGCCGCCGCCGGTGCCTGTGCCGGTTCCCCCGCCCTTACCGCCGCCGGTGCCCCCACCGGTGCCGCCACCCTTGCCGCCGCCGGTCCCTCCGCCACCTGTACCTCCGCCACCACCGGTTCCTCCACCTTTGCCGCCACCGCCAGTCCCCCCACCGCCGGTCCCTCCGCCACCTGTTCCCCCGCCACCACCGCCGCCAGGTTTCTGGGGATACATGGCCGCGACCAAGCTATAGCGCGTCATCACCAGCCTTGGCCGGATGACGCGATTGCCATCTTTGAGTGCCGCCGCGTGTGCGCTTCGGGGGCCCGACGGTTGCTGAAGTTGCGCGCTTCCTCCCGGCACGCCGGCGATCAATCCGCGCACGTCCAGCGAGTAGACCGCAATGTTAGCCTTATTGCACGCGTCAATCGTGGCAGTCAGCTCTGACATGCGCTCGGGATTCAGTGGGAAACCCGCGGAAAACAGGATGAGCATTTTGCGGCCCGGCACCGCGCGCAGATTTTTGGCCAGACTACGAATGGAGACGAGCATGCTGCGCGCGCCAAAATCCGCCTCCGCGCTGCTCACCGACGGTATGCCCATCGAAGCGACAGTCAAGGGCTGCGATTCGCTCTGCGGATTGGTTTCAATGTTGGGCGCGCGCACACCCGATACGGCAGCCTGCAGGAGTTTCGCGTTCGCGGTGAAGTTCTGCTTGATGATCAGGGATCCGCCAAAATCCACCACGGCCATCAAACGGTCGGGCCCGGCGGTCTTTTCGATGAACTTTGCCGCCGCACCGCGCGCCTGTATCTGGTCGGGCTTCTGCATCGAGGAATTGTCGAAGAACAAAATCATGTAATGCTGCTGCCCCTTGGCCTGCACCGTCGGGTCCGAGCCAAAGGAAAAGCTCGAAACGGCCTGTTCTTTGTTGTCCTCGTAAACCTTGAAATCCTGCTGCGTCAGGTCCGGGACGTACTTCCCTTTCTTGTCCGTCACCACCGCGTCCACCAGGACGATGCGCGACTCTGTGCGGATGACCGCGCCAGTGGCCACGGCCTGCTCATTTCCTGCCGTGGGGGGCACCGGCGGTTTAGGTGGCTCTGGCGCCTGCGCACGAGCGGCAAAGGGCCAGGCCGCCAGCAGGGCCACCGCGAGAAACCGTTTGTTGTTCATGATTCCAAGTTTGAGGCTCATCTCCCCCTCCTTCAGAGATCTCCGCTGATTTCGACCGTACGAGCCGTTACTGAGGTAGACGTGGTGCAAGGTTGCTGGAGGTACAAGTTAGTCATCCCATTCTAGTTCAGACGTCTTCCCGATTCAGTACGCGATCACCACAGTCCCGTTGCGCGCCGCCATCTGCGCGCCTTCCGAATCTCGCACCACCTGCCGCACCATGTATCTGCCCGGCTTCACATGGAAGCTCGATTTCACCGTCAATCCGGTGTGGCTCAGCTTTTCAAACGTGGCGTCGAGCAGGCGCATCTTCACAAGCTTTTCGCCGCCGGTGATGAAGTTTCCGTTCTCGTCAAAGACGGCTGTCGCGACCGTCAAATTGTCCAGATTTCTGCCATCCGCCTTGCGGAAGCGCATGCCCTCCAACTCCAGGTGCGACACCACACTGAGCCGCGCGTCCGTATCGCCGGTCTTGAAATACTGGGTCTGCAAGCTCAGCGGGAGGTCATGAATCTCGTCCTGAGAGAAGAGCGCTTCCTGAATTTCCTGTTTTTCGGTTTCTTGCGGATCGTTCAGCTTCTTCGGGGCATAGTAGCCGCGCCGCGCCTGGATAGCGTATTTCTGTTTTTGCGCCAAGGTTACCTTGATGACGTGGTACTTCCCGTCAATCTTCTGATTCTGCGGCGAGTAACCCAGCACGTAGGAGATTTCCGGAACGCCTCCGGCCAATTTCAACCCGCCCTCCAGATCGTTGGAATTATGGAAGAATGTGCCACCCGTACCATAAGCCATGTCCATTAAAACGAATTGCAATTCGGACTCCTCCGCCATGCGGTAGGTCGCCTTGTATCCTGCCGTTACCGGGGTGTCGGAGTTTTGCTGCGCGATGTCCCCACCCGGCTCCGAAACGTACAGGCCGCGCGCGTCCAGGGCGTTGATGACGATGTTGGAGCGGTTGGCGCGATCCACAATCCCATTGGCATCCAGCATCTCCGTCGTAATCAGGAATCCTGGCGATGCCAACAGCAGGACGCGCTCGCCGGGTTTCGCCGCCAAATGCCGCAGTACCTCTTCCAATTGGCGGTAGGTGAAGTTGTTGTCGGCATCCCCGACATTCAGGGCCACCAGTACCGCGGCCTGCGCTGCTGTCTGGGCCGCAACGAGCATCCGCTGGTCCCCGCCAAACATGCACTGTAGCGTTTCCTGAATGACGACTGCGAGCGCCTGGGGGTCGTGCTTGTTTTCAATCTGGTCCGCCATATAGTGCGAAACGTCGGGGCAATCGCTAATGTGGCCGCCCATGGCGCCTCTCGGCATCAGCCCCAACAGCTTCTGTTTCAGCGCTTCTTTGTCGCTAGTGAAGTCCTGGGTCAATTGCCCCGAGGTCGAGAAAATGCCTATCCGGTCTCCCGGAGACATGGCGTCCAGAAACCGCCCTGCGGCTACGCGCACGGTGACGGCATCCGCCATTTTGAGATGGATATCATCGAACGTCATCGCGACAAAGCGCTCCGGAAGCGACACGGAACCTCCAGCTGGGTTTTCCTCCTCGTTCGTCTGGGTTTTCGCGGCTGCTTCCGCGCGTTCTTTCCGGGACTTGGCCGTCTCCACGCCGAAAGTGGTAATGGCCTGCAGTTTGCCGCTGTCGTAAACCAGAAAATCTTCCTTGCGCAGATTTTCGACCGGTTTGCCGGCGGAATCCCGCACGATGACGTGCACCTGCACGAGGTTTACGCGCAGCTTGAAGGTCGCGCCGGTGTCCTGCATGGACACTTCCTGCTTCGCTGCGCCATTGTCCTTGGGGGTTTGCGTTTCTGTGGGGTCGCCTTGCGTTTTCTGTGCGGGTGGGTTGCCTTGGCCCGCTGCGCTCGGGGAGTCCTGGGCGTAAGACACTGCCGCAGAGGCAGCCAGGATGGCGAGGAGCATCAATAGGCACAGCGCTCGCCGATGGGCTATCCGATGGATCACTTTCGAGTTCATGGCTTCCCGTGCCCCTTCCCGCGATCCATCCGTAGAGCGCCGCCATCCCCTTCGAACCGCACTTTTGAGTGCGGGACACCTTAACTATACGCTTACGTTCCTAAGTGTCCTAGCGCCATTGCGCCCAACTCTTCCGCGATGCACCGCACTGATGGCACTGCCGTTAAATCGCGCTGCTGCGGAATGCCTCGAGGCTCCAGGTATCCTGCACTTCCACGTGCCGCAACACATAGCGGTCTCCGTTCGCGAGGCGCACACGGAAGAACGTCTCGCCCGGCGAGTACCAGCGGTCTTCCACTTCAGCCACTTCCAGCGTTTCCTCGCCCAGCCGCAGGCGTATCGGCCGTTCGTCCGCGCGATACCCCGCGTAGCACTCCACCTCAACGCGTTTCACTTCTGCCTCCGCTCCTCCACCTGCTCCAGTGTTTCCAGCGGTGAGCTATTCCGCCTTAGCGCTTCCTTCCCACCGCCTGCTCTGCATTCCACGCCGCGCCCAAAAACACGATGACCGCCGAAATCTGCATCCAGATGAGCAGACCGATCACCGCCGCGAGTCCGCCATACACCACGCTGTACGGCACGCGCCGCACATAGACGCCAAAAAGGACGTTTACGAACCACCACAGCAGTGTCGCCAGCATGGCTCCGGGCAGCACGTGGTGCAGGCTCTTCTCCTTCGGGCGCGCCACCCAATAGATGACCGTCAATGCCAGCATCGCCAGCACCATCGCCGCCGCCGGGAAAAACACCAGCCACAGACCGTGGATGGGCACCGTACTGCCAAATTGCAGCGTGAACCATTTCCGCAGCGGCCGCCCAAACACTCCCAGGATTCCCGCCGCCAGGATTGGCGCAATGGTGATCAACAAAAGCAACAGCCCGCGGAACTGGCGGTGCAAAAAGCCGAGGCGCTCATCATCCCCGTAGATTGAGTGGATCCCGTCCATGAGCAGCGTCATCACTTGCGACCCGCCAAGCAATGTCCCTGCCCAGCCGAGCAGCGCAAATTTCCACAAATCGGGTCCGCGCCGCGCCAGAAAGTCCATCACGATCCCCTGGCTGCCCGGCGGCAGAAATTCCGTGAGATTGCGAATCGTATCGAGCAGGGCGGTTTTGCCGCCGATCCAACTGGACGCAAACCACACCGCCAATAACAAGGTCGGGAAAAATGCCAGAAAGAGGTTAAACGCGATCGCTTGTGAGATCACGCTGCATCGCGGGAAAACCCGCGCAACCACACGCCACATCTTTGTCGTCAAATGATGCCTCGCAACGTTCACCTGGCATTATATAGAGTTCCCGGTCCCGCATCTGTGCCGCTGGCGCTTGCACCCCCTGCGCTTCATGGGACCGGCGCTCCCACTCGCTAGTTCTTCCTGTCTTGTCGTACACTTTTGCATGGACTCGAACCGATGATTCCAGAATTGAAAAACGCACCTGCGCAGTCGTGTATCTTCGCCCAAAGTTGGTTTCGGCCTGTGGGAATGGGGCGCGCGGTGGCGCAACTGCGGCTTCGGCAAATGGGCCCGCTCTTCCGCTGGACGGCGCGCGCTGCCGTTCTGTTCGCTATCTGTCTTGCGTGGGCTTTCTTTGTGCACGCGCAAACCGAGGCAGCCAGGAAATATACCTGGAAGCCGCTGGAATTCGCCATTCTGCGCTTCAACGACGAAGCGCCCAATTCCTGGAACATCTACCATTGCGAAAAGAAAGGCCTGCTGCTGGTGCGGCTCTGGAAGCGCTATCTGTTTATCGATGTGGAGGAAGAAGAAGTCTACGATCTAGATCCGCAGAAACTCACCATCCAGGGAAACAGCGTCACGTGGTCTTTCGCCGATCTCCCCGATAAACCCATCCACACGCCCGATTGGACGGACCGCAATATTGGGCGGATGCAACGAGTGCGCTTCCGTCTGGGCAAGGACGGCCACGTCCTGGAGCTGCAACTGCCGTTCGACGTCAACGGCCGCCCCATCTATTGAGCTGGTAAGTTCGGTTATTGGGGACTACTGGCGATAGACGCCGAAATACCAGGGGATGCCCAGCGCTCCCGGCTCGACGCCAACCACAACCTTGTCGCCATCACGAAAGCGGTCGAAATCGTCCGAATCCGCCGCAAGGCGCTCGAAGCGGTGCCCTTCGCGCCACGAATTCACGAACAACCGCCGCGTGCCTCGCACGACACCCTTCATCTGGTAACGCCCGTAGACGCTGGCTGGGTGATAGGCCACGTTCTTGGGCGAATCCAACCTGCCGTTCAGGAAAAGCGCCGTCAATAATATGAACGGGATGGGAATTAATCCCAAAAACAGGTGCTTCAGGACCTCAATCTCCTGCCGCGCGCGTGCGCGGCGCTCCAGAAATACCGCTAACGTCAGTGTCAGAAAGAACAGCAAACCAAAGAAGACCAGCATCGCGTCCAGGTCCAGTGGGGGATAAAGCTGGCTGACATAAGGAAAGAGAAGCGAACCGGCAAGGAAGATTGCCGTTTGCAGGAGCAAGCGGCGGCGGAAGACGAGTTCCGCGGCGGCGGAGGTCAATCCGCACACGGGACACTCATCGGAAGTGCGCACAGCACCGCAATCCAGGCAACGAGTCATGAACGTTAGTATACGGCTTTAGGATGCCGCTGCGAGTTGCGCGAGCAGATCCTGGAAATGCTGCTGGCTCTGCTCTTCGGCAAGCGAGAAGGTGACGGCCATGCCAAGGCCGGGCTCCACACGCTTCACGGAACAATCCAGCCACAAAGGCCGCTCCATGCCAACACGCGCGCGGAAGCCCGCGCCTACCCAAAGCACATCTTCCGATTCGATGAACATTCCACCGGCGCTGATGTCCCGCGTGCGGGCTGTCAGCCGGGCGGAACCCCATTCGATCTCCAGATGAGCCTGGTAGCGAAAACGCGGGGACCTGCGGCGGTCCAGCTCGCGCGGCCCTAATGCCTGAGTGTTCATGGACCCGGCGCTCCTCGGGGAAAGAGACGGCGCGCACGTGTCAAGCCCGTGCAGCGTGCCTCTGCCCTGAAGATACGACGAGAACCACTACTATGTTTCAGACACCGCAGGGCAATGTTTTGTTCCCGGCAATAGTCCGTTGGACGCACGTGACGCCGCCGTCATAGTGCTGATTTCTTGAGGTTCGTCCCCGGCGTCGATCTCCGGATGAGCGCGGAGCATGGGTGCGATAGAATTCCCTTTCGGTGAAAATGCCCGATACCAAGCGGGCCGGGAAGGCGGCATGGATGCCCCAAGACGGGTTTCTGCAATACATGATTGCCGAGGAATATGCGCCGGAGAGCCTCGCAAAGATCCGGGAAATCTTGGAAGCCCACGGCACGCATGCGATCCTGCCGGTGGAGCACGGGTTGTTCGCGGCAACGGCGGCGCCTGCCGCGAATAACATTTCCGGTTATCACAACGTTTGGGTGCGGGACAATGTGCTGGTGGCGAATTCGTTCCGCTTGCGCGGAGAACTGGCACCCGCCGTCGCCTGCATGCAAGGCCTCTCGCAATTCTTCGCCAAGGAGCGGCCGCGCTTCCTGGACATCATTCAGGATGGCACGCACAAGCTGAAGAATGATGTGCAGCGCCGCCCGCACATCCGGTTCGCGGCACAGGCGCTCGGCGAGCTCCCAGAGAGATGGCCGCACGCGCAAAACGATGCGCTGGGATTGGCGCTGTGGTTTCGCTTCGTGCTTGCGAACTCCGGTGCGCTTCCGCTGACCGCCGCGGATTGGGAAACCTACGAGCTTTTCCCGCGCTACTTTGACGGCGATCGAGTATTGGCAGGATCGGGATAGCGGGGCGTGGGAAGAAGGACGAGCGATTCGCAATTCCAGTGTCGGCGCTGTTGTGGCGGGACTGGAAGAAATGCGGGAGTATCTGCGCTCGCCTGATCGGCAGAAGAAAGGGGACGATGTTTCCGCGCCTCCCGACACGCTGGCGAAACTGGACCAATTGATCGCGAAGGGGCGGGCGCGGCTTGCTGCCACCCTGCCGTTTGAGGCGCCGCCGGAGCGGCTCGCGGATTCAGCTATGCTCTCCTTGATTTATCCGTTGCGGGTTGTTCGGGAGCTTGCGGCACAAGACGCCATCCTCAGCTTGGTGCAAGCGCGGCTCAAGGGCGACATCGGCATCAAGCGTTATGTTGGCGATTCCTATTTTTGCCAGGACTACGATCAATGGTTTGCGCCGGGCCAGATGAGCAGCGACTTCAGCGAAAGGATGGCCTACCGTGACGCCCTGCTGCAGCCGGGTTGCGAGGCGCAGTGGTGCATCTTCGACCCGCAGCTTTCCATCATTTATGGGGAGCGATTTCTGGCGAACCCTGCGGACGCGGAGAGTTATCGCAAGCAAGTGCTCTATTTCAACCGGTCCCTGCGGCAATTGACGCCGGAGGGTGGCTGCCCCGAACTGTACTACCTGAAAGATGGGGAGTATGTGCCCAACGATCACACGCCGTTGTTGTGGACGCAGGCAAACCAGGCACTGGCCCTGCACTTGATGGAGCGCTGCGTAAAAGTGCGCCTGGGGACAGGCGGTTAGGAGAAGAGCGCGAACCTCCGCTGCCCGTGTTCCGTCGAGTGTTCGAGGGCAGCCAGTTTCCGAAACGCAGAAACCGTCCATGTGGCGGCTGGGGAGGAATTGTCTGGGCTACCGATTAATGGGTCACTGACAAGCGCCATAGAGTAATATCACAATTAGTAATTGCTTATCCCGAGGAAACAGTGGAAGACCTCGACCTAGAAAAAGAGCAAAGACGCGAGCGCCTGCAGTGGGTTTTCTATGGCGTCGGCGCAATGCTCCTAGTTGTCTGTGGCTTTTATATGCAGGCGAGTGTCGAACAACGCATACTGCACGCCTATGGGTTGACTGTTCTGTGCTACGGGGCTCTCCTCTACGTAGAGGAATTTGAACACCTCAAAAAGCTCTGGTTGTGGAAGGGCGTTCTTGCCACGATTCCGCTGCACATCGCTTTTGTGGCCGGGCTGTTTTGGTGGGATGCGAAACACCCACAACTGGCACATTCAGGATTCATGTTTGCCTACGCACTTTGGCCGGTCTTCGTGGGTGAGTTTGTGATTTTCAGTTTGATTATTGACCATTTCAAAGCGAGCGCATCGCCCGACGAGCCCCCACGGAAACTCAAGAGGTTCCTGACTTGGACAAACAAGCCAAGACCAAAGACAGGAAACGTAATCACGATGGCTGATGAAAGTGGAGACGACTCTGACTCGACAAAAGAACAAAGGAGCGATTATTTACGATGGGGCTTCTGGGGCGTAAGCGCGGTTTTGTTGGCGATTTACTTTCTCAAAGGCACCCTCATTAGCAGCCCGTGGCTCTACATCATCAAGGCCAGCCTCCTGACGATGCTTTGCTATGGGCATCTTCTGTTCGTGGAAGAAAAAGACGAACTCCGGTCGCAATGGCTTTGGGTGACAGTTTTGGTAACGCTTCCCTTCCACGTCGCACTCTTTGCGATAATCGTCGCAATCGACCGGGTGGCGCCTTATCTGGCTCCCAACCCAATTGTCTTTCTTTTCGTGATTTGGGCAGTTGCATGGCTTGAGACGCGATTGATGGACCAGATTGCCGACGATTACAGACCGTGGGGCGCACCTTCGGAATCCGTCGAGTGATGCGACTCAACGCGTGAAGGCTTTTGCCAGAAATGGACGACTACCCGCCGCTGACTTTACTTCGCGCGGGAGGGGCGTTATGTTTCGTGTGGCCACATACGACTTGCGTGAAGCAAGCTAACCCGGCCCTCACTCATCATCTGGTTGAAAAATCATGGGAGGTAAGGCGATGAAGCACTTTGCTGGATGTCGCGGTCTACTTCTACTTGGTCTGTTGATCTGCGTGGCGTTGCCCACACTTTCTCTGGCGCAGATGCGCGATGAATCGCTGGCGCCGACCCCGCCGATGGGCTGGAACAGTTGGAACAAGTTTCAATGCAATGTCAGCGAGGATTTGATCAAGTCCGTTGCGGATGCGATGGCCATCAATGGGATGAGGGATGCAGGCTACCAGTACGTGGTGATTGACGACTGCTGGCAGGTGAGCCGGGACGAAAACGGCAATATCGTCGTTGATGCGAAGCGCTTCCCTTCTGGAATGAAGGCGTTGGCGGATTATGTCCACGCCAAGGGGCTGAAATTTGGGATTTACTCCGATGCGGGCACAAAAACCTGCGCGGGACGCCCGGGGAGCCAGGGACACGAATACCAGGATGCGCTGCAGTATGCGCGCTGGGGCGTGGACTACTTGAAATACGATTGGTGCAGCACCGGGACGCGCAACGCGGAAGAGGCGTACTCCACGATGAGCCATGCCCTGATGGCGACCGGCCGGCCGATTGTCTTCAGCATGTGCGAGTGGGGCACGGCGAAACCCTGGCTATGGGGCAAGGGGATCGGAAATCTGTGGCGCACCACAGGCGACATCAGCGACAAGTGGGAAGGCAAAGGGAAGTGGCCTGATGGGTCTTGCTGCGAACTGGGAATGGTAAACATCGTGGACCTGCAGGCGGGGCTGGAAACATTCTCGGGCCCGAGCCACTGGAACGATCCGGACATGTTGGAAGTTGGCAACGGCGGCATGACCACCACCGAATACCGCGCGCATTTCAGTTTGTGGGCCTTGCTGGACGCGCCGCTGATTTCCGGGAATGATGTGCGCTCCATGACGCCGGAGATCAAGGAGATATTGACGAACGCGGAAGTCATCGCGGTAAACCAGGATAAGCTGGGGCGCGAGGGGCATCGCATCCGGAAGAATGGAGACCTGGAAGTGTGGGCAAAATCTTTGAGCGACGGCGGCCGCGCGGTGATTCTGTTCAATCGCGGGACGTCGGATGGCGATGTCAGCGTTTCGTGGGAAGAACTTGCTTACCCGGGGCACCTCTCGGCCAAAGTGCGCGACCTGTGGGCGCACAAGGACCTGGGCTCGTTCACCGGCAGCTTCAAGGCGAGCGTGGGCCCGCACTCCGTGGTTATGGTGAGAATAACGCCATAGCAGGGTACTGACGTAAGTTGTGACGTCATTCCGAGCAGAGCGAAGAATCCCTCTTCGGCGGAAACCCAAGAAAAGAGGGATTCATCGCACAAAAAGCGTGCGATGCAAAACCGTACCTCACTTCGCGGACTTCGTTCGGAATGACGTATTCAGGGTTTTTCAGAAATCTACTGGAATGCGGCTGGGTGCTTGGCGGCGTTGGCCATGAAAGCTTCGATCGCTTCCACGGGCTGAATGCCGCCGCGGGCGCCGACTCCGGTGCAATTGAGCGCGGCGGCGGCGCAGGCAAACTCCAATTGCCGCTGCAATGGCCAGCCCTGCAAGAGCCCGTAGATGAATCCTGCATGAAAGATGTCGCCCGCGCCGGTGGTGTCCACCGCATCAATGCGGTAGGCGGGCACGTAGTGAAATCGCTCTCCATCCCACGCAAGCACTCCTTCGTGCCCCAAAGTTGCGGCAGCGAGGCGGCAGGCATAGCGGCTATGGACCCGTGGGAGCGAAAGGCGAAGGTCGGGTTCGCGGGTGAGGCGAGCTGGAATGTCGCGGCTGGTAACCAGGAAATCGATGTTGGGTAGGAGAGCTTCATAGCCGGAGTAGAGATCGTCGAGATCGGCGACGACGGGGATTCCTGCGGCGCGTGCCCATTGAGCGGCGAGCGTAGCGGCGGCGGTATCGTGGCCGTCGAGGTGCAGAACGCGCGCATTCAGGATCCACTCGCGGTTGAGTTCTTCAGGCAGCAGGGTCAGGCGGGAGTCGCGCTTCCAGAGCACAGTGCGTTCGCCGGCTGGATCGACGAGGATGAAGGACTGCAGGCTGGGGGACGCGGGCGCGGTGAAGAGGTGCGCTTCCACGCCGAGTCGCTCAAAGTCCACGCGGTGAAGCGCCGCGGCATGGTCCTCGCCGAGTTTGCCAACGTAACGCGTGCGCAGGCCCCACTGCTGGCACGCGGCCACCGCCGTAGCTACTTGCCCGCCAAGCAAAACATTTGCGGAATCAACTTCCACCTTTGAGCCGCTCGCGGGAAAATGCGGAACGGGGATGAGCGTGTCGGTGGCGTTGAGTCCCACGCCGACCAGATCTACTTTCGGAAGATTCGTCATCGTATAGAGAACACTTTATCAGTGAAAGCGCGTGGTGCGCCAAAGCTTCCGCCCACAAAGGAAAAGTAGCAAGAAGAGCGCTGCTGTCAGAGCAAGCGCGGGTCCCCAACGAAAGGAAAATTGCGGGACGCGGGCCATCGCGGCGAACGCGACAAGAACGGCGGAGGCGGCGGCCACGAGCAGCCAGTCCAGCGCGCTGCGGCGGGGCAGAGTTTCGCCGGCGGCCTGGCGGCCTTCAAAGCGCGCAGCCACATAATCGGCCGCGACACTGTAACGCTCGCCTTCGCGCTGCGCCGCTTCTTTCCAGTGCTGCTGCTCCTTGCCGGTGGCCGAAGAAAGAGCAATGGCGCCGACGCCTAGCATCATCAGCAGGGAGCCGCCGATGACTTCCAGATAAGTGGTGTGGCTCTTGCCGTGCAATTCACCAAAAACAAGAATCCCCCACAGCAGCCCCCAGAGCTGATTGGTGTTCGAGAGAGGAATGCCGCGGCTGATGCCCACATATTTCGCGGCGTACTGTTGGAAGAGATCGCCAATCACCCAGACGAAGCCGCCGAGCATCAGCCAGAATACGACGCCGCGCGCTTGCACGAGCACGTGCCAGAGCGGCGAAACGCCGATGTAACCGAAAGCGAGCGCGCTCATCATGCCGAGTTCGCCGAAGGTGAAAAAGGTGACGAACGAGAGCGGGTTCATGCCCGTCAGATAGGCCTTGCGGTAGGGGATATACATCGTGCCCCAAAGAACGCCCGCGCCGAGAGCGGCCCACACGCCGTTCAACGAATGCGCCGAAGGCCCTTGCGAAGCAGAGGCGATAGCGAGAACCGTGGCGCCCACGCACATGACCAGCGCTCCGCCAAGAACGCCGGCCCAGCGGCGCCAGCCGGCTTGCCGCAACTCATTGAAAAAGAGGAAGCCCCAGAAAATGCCGAGAAGGCTGTTGGAATTCCAGAGGGGAAAAGCGATGCTCAGGCCGATGTCACGGATGGCAAAAATGGTGAGCGTGTTGGCCACGGCCCAGAGGCAGCCCGCCAGCAGCGCCCAAAGAATGAGATGGGGCGCGCGGCGTACGTCGGCCCGAACGGAAGAGGTGCCTAGGACCAGAGCGGGCAGGCTCCAGCGCGCCAGAAAAACGCCGACGACCATGATGAGCGAAATCACAATCGGGGAAACGCCAATGGAGACGAGCTTCGTCGGCGCTTCCGCCGCGCCCAGCCATGCTCCGGCGGTGAAGCCGCAGAGAATGCCCAGGAGTTGCAGGCTGCGGTGCCGGGCCGGGTCTTGGAATGCTGTGGGGGAAGTGGGCGCCGCTTCGGCTGGCATGAATCTCCGTGAAAATAATCAGTGAATGAATCTCAGCAGCAAGAGTCCGCCAAGAAGAACCGCCGCCGGCACCCAGAAATGAATGTCGGTGAAGATGCTGGCCGCGCGGCTGCGCGCTGGCTTGCCCGTGCTGCTGCGTTCCATGGGACTCCCGTGAAAGGGACTTGTTGGCCCGCATTATACACCGGTGACAATCAGGAAAATGGGAGGAGGCTCACTGGGGGCCGGGGGAGCACATGGCCGGCAGTTTCGGATAGCGACCGTTTCCAGCCGCGCCCTCATCCCCCGCCAAGTCCAGTGAGGTACTGACTAATGTGTTCTTTTATGGACAGATTTTTCAGTCTCGACGGGTTAGGCTTCTTAAGCGCTCGGGACTTCTAAATGCGAAGCCTCTGCTGATGCGCGTAGGCCGTTGAGAGCTCCCAATTGAAAGACCTCTATCCATTCGATGGATTGATAAGGGAAGTCTAAGGTGCGGTTCCGCTGGATCAAGCTTGGCGCATTATTGGCTCTGGTTGTGATCGGCTGCGCGGCAGTGCTGGTGGCAAGCCGCTGGCCGTTCACGCGGGATACTATCGTCAGGACGCTGCAGGAAAATTTCTCCAGCACGGTCGAATTGAAAACGTTTCACGGGACGTATTTCACGCCAGGGTGCGTCGCCGAAGGAGTAACTTTCCGGCGCAACAGCGATCGAAACGCTCCACCGATCGCCACGATCGAAAAGCTTACCATCCAGGGCGCTTACTGGGAGATTTTCAGCACTCCGAAGCGTGTTCGACGCGTCAGGATTGAAGGTTTGCACATATTCGCGTCACCGCGCAGTGAACGCAGCGACAACGAAGCGCGACCTTCCAGCAGCCTGGAGCAGTTCGCGACTGATCATCGACGAGATCACCGCGGACGGTGCAGTGGTGGAGTTTGCTTCCGACGAACCCGGAACAGAACCCCTTAAGTTCGAAATCCACACATTGACGCTGAACTCCGTAGCCGACGACCGGCCCATGTCGTTCCACGCCACGTTGCTGAATGCGAAGCCCCCCGGAGAAATTCGCACGGACGGGCAATTCGGCCCCTTCCAACCACAAAACGTCGGCCGCACCTTTCTTTCCGGTTCCTATGTGTTTGAACACGCGGACCTGGGAGTATTTCCGGGCATAGGGGGAAAGCTGTCCTCCACCGGCAAGTTCAATGGTGTGCTCGAACACATCGCGGTCGAAGGCAGTACCGACGCTCCCGATTTCCAAACAAAGAGGAGCGGTCATGCGGTACACCTGAAAACGCAATTCCACGCGATTGTGAACGGGATGGATGGGGACGTTGCTCTGCAGTCAGTGCATGCACAATTCGGGCAGACGTCGATCGTATCTCAAGGCGAAGTGGCAACGAAGGCCGGCTCGGAAGGTAAGACCGTCTCGCTGGGCGCGACAGAACTGCAGGGCCGTATCCAAGACTGGTTACGCCTCTTTGCCCAGGCGGATCGTCCTGCTTTGACGGGAGCGATGAACTTCACGGCACAAGTCCTGGTCCCCCCCGGGGAGCGCGGCTTCATTGAACGGGTGAACCTGCAAGGGGACTTTGGAATCAACGCGATGAGTTTCACCCGTTCGACGACCCAGGAGGAGGTTGACAGCCTAAGTCAGGTGGCTCAGGGGGGAAAGGAGGACGACGATCCCGCGAGCGTCATTGAAAATCTGAAGGGACATGTCGTGCTCAAAAACGCGATCGCAACGTTCTCAGATCTCTCCTTCAGCGTTCCGGGTGCGGTTGCTCATGTGCACGGCACATACGGCCTGTCGACGGAGCAAATCAATCTTCACGGAAGCCTGCAAGTCGACAACAAGCTTTCCAAGGGATCGAAGGGAATGAAATCGTTTCTGCTCAAATTTGTAGAGCCATTCCTAAAGAAGAAAAATGCTGGAGATATCGTGCCCATCAAGATCGGCGGCACTTTTGGCCGCCCTTCTTATGGACTGGATTTGACCCCGTAACTAACGAAGTTTGCCCGCCACAACTCGCCACTCATCAAACCACTTAAAGTCGGCGTACCTGTCACCGAAGCCGCGAGGGTTTCACCACTCTTGCCTTCACCGCGCCGCCGGCGGCTCTTGGTCGGCGGGAATTCCCACCATGTAGCGATAGAACGCAACGGCCCGGTTGACCGAGGAAGACTCATTTCCCGCAATCAGCCGGTTGGCGTTTTTTCCTGTGCGCACCATGCTGTAATATCGCCAGATGCTATCCGATTCGCGATCCAGAAAGTAGATCGACTGCATCTCACCCGGCTGAAAGATTGGTACAAAAAGATAGCGCATCGTGCTGACGTTCTCGACATCGAAGACGAGCCGGTCCGCCGAAGCCTCAACAATGTGCATTCGGTAGATGGCTTTGCCAGACAGGTTATCGACCTGTTGAAAGTAGAGGACCTTGCCTTCCTTCATCTCATCGGGCGTGAAGTCTTCGCGGCGATGACCCGGGTGCACGCCGGTCAGGGCGTAGGCCTCCACAACCAAGGTTTGCCACTGCTTGTGGGTGGTCGACCAGTAGCGCATGCCCGTAAGTTCTGAAATGGCCCCGATGTGACGAAGCAAGCCCTCGGTTTCCGAGGTCCGGCGAAATCGCGCGACTGTGGTCACCAACGTCGAAAAGCCCACCGCAGCCCAACCGGTGCACACGGGAGGTCTCCAATCGCGGCCGAACTCAGACTTGCTCCATGACTTCACGTTGGCCGGATCATCCAGAACTGGATAGGGCGGAATGGGTTCGTTTCCGCAGGGCGGCTGCGGTCCAGACTGAGGCTCAAGAGCGATGTTGCGCGCGGCCTGCGACGCAGGGGGAGAAAGCTGGGAGCGAACTGCCTCTTGGGCTGGACAAACTGCCGGCAAGACCAATAGGAGCGCCGAAAAAGTCAGCGCATCCCGGAACGGGAACATGCATTTGCTAATTCGCACAATAACCGCTGTCCTCTGGATTCAATGAAAAGCCGGTCCGATCAAGAGTGAATTTTCTTTCACTCCCGTTGCGGCAAGGATTCCCGGTCGCGTCACAGGCGTATTCCGCCGAACAGGTACAAAATCAGCAGGATGATCAGGACCAGCCCGACGATCCCTACGCCTCCGCCCGTACCCCATCTCCGATATCCGTAATAGCCGCCGCCCCCACCGAACAAGAGCACCAGGACAATGACCAACAAAATCAGTGACATTGGAATCTCCTTCCCGCTTCGAACCAACGCCAATTTCGGCCTGCGTTCTGGTCTTTCCGCTGCTTATCGCAAGACAAAACCTCTAGCGCCTTCGGCCTGGTTAACCTGCGGACTACATCACAACTCGTTTTGGCGGTCCGCACATCTGACATTCTCACGGACCTGTCCCAATCAGTGTTCTCTTTTGCACAAAGCGCTCAAGCCTCCAATGGAACGTTTCCACAATGGGCAAAAAATGAGGGTTGCGAGGTCGGGAACGGCGTGCTAGTGTAGCGAACAAAAGGCGAACAACTGGAGAACTGCCTCATGTCTGACTCTCTCGCCGTCCGTTTAGTCAAAAACTCGCAACTGGCACCCACGCCACTGCCCTCTTCCGGCTCCACTTCCCTGGCGCGCGTGGAGCAGGTGCTGGACACCTTCGCTGCGCGCGATTCTAACGGCGAGGTGCTGACCGCCGTGCGGCACTATCCCGCACGCGAAGCGCAGAGGGCCGAGTTCCCGGGGTGGATCGACGCCGACCTGCGCGCGGCGTACAACGCCAAGGGCATACGAAAGCTCTACACCCACCAGGCTGCGGCGGCGGAAGCGGTGCATGCGGGCAAGAATGTAGTGATCGTCACGCCGACGGCTTCCGGCAAGACGCTGTGCTACAACCTGCCCATACTGAATGCGATCCTGGGCGACTCGGACACGCGGGCGCTGTATCTTTTCCCAACCAAGGCGCTGGCGCAGGACCAGTTGGCGGAGCTCTACGATCTGAACCAGCGGCTGGAGAACCGTTTTGGCGTCTTCACCTATGACGGTGACACACCCACCGACGCGCGCAAATCCATCCGCGAGAAGAGCCACATCGTCCTGACGAATCCGGACATGCTTCACACGGGAATCCTGCCGCACCACACGCTGTGGACGCGGCTGTTTGAGAATTTGCGCTACATCGTTGTGGATGAACTGCACAACTACCGCGGCGTTTTCGGGAGCCATTTGTGCAATGTGCTGCGGCGTCTGCGGCGAATCGCGAAGTTCTACGGGCGCGAGCCGCAATTCATCTGCTGTTCGGCAACCATTGCGAATCCGGGCGAACTAGCTTCGCGTTTGATTGAAGATGATGTGGAAGTGCTGGCGGAAAACGGGGCGCCCGCCGCGGAAAAGACCTTCGTTTTCTATAACCCGCCGGTGGTGAACCGCGCGCTGGGCATACGGCGGAGCTACATCAATGAAGCTTCGCGCGTTTCGCAGGAGTTCCTGAAACACGATTTGCAGACCATGGTGTTCGCGAATTCGCGGCTGCACACGGAGATTATTCTCACCTACCTGCAGCAGGCAAATCCGCAATTACCGGGCAGGGCGGAAACGATTCGGGGCTACCGCGGCGGGTATCTGCCGAATGAGCGGCGGGAGATTGAGCGCGGCTTGCGCGAAGGACGGATTCGCGGCGTGGTGACCACTTCGGCGATGGAACTGGGGATCGACGTGGGCTCGCTGGATACGGTGGTGATGGCGGGCTATCCGGGAACGATTGCGGCAACCTGGCAACGTGCTGGGCGCGCAGGGCGCCGCAGCGGCAGCAGTTGCGCCGTGCTGGTGGCTTCGTCTTCGCCGCTCGATCAATTCATCGTGCGCCATCCGGACTACTTTTTCGGAAACACGCCGGAGCACGCGTTCATCCAACCGGACAACCTGGAAATCCTCATCAATCACCTGAAATGCGCGGCGTTTGAGCTGCCCATCGGGCCCCAGGAGCGGTTTGGCGATGTGGATTTGCGCGATCTGTGCGCGCGCCTGGCGGAAGCTGGCTACCTGCACCTGGCTGGCGAGAACTACCACTGGACGAACGAAGCGTATCCCGCGGATACCATCAGTCTGCGATCCGTAACCAGCGATAATTTTGTGATCATTGACATCACCGGCCAGCCGCTGGTGATCGGCGAAGTGGATTTCCCGAGCGCGCTGACCACGGTGCACGAAAAGGCCATCTACCTTCACGGCGGCCAGCAGTACCACGTGGAGCATCTGGATTTCAAGGAGCGCAAGGCCTACGTGAAGCAGGTGGAGGTGGATTACTACACGGACGCGATCCGGTACACGCAGGTGCGCGTGTTGGAAGTGGCGGCGACGGAACGAAAAAGCGAAGACTCAAATACTTGCAATCTTGCGGACATGGGGTCCAGCCCTTCGCAGCTCAGGGTAAACAGTGCTGGACCCCTACGCTCGGCTCATTTGTGGTCGCATGGGGATGTGCTGGTGCGTTCGCAGGTGGTGGGCTTCAAGAAAATCAAATTCTTCACCAATGAGAACGTGGGCGCGGGGCAGCTGGAATTGCCGGAAAACGAGATGCACACCACCTCGTACTGGATCACGCTGGAGCGGCCGCTGCTGGAATCGCTTCCCTACACGATCAGCGAGCGGCAATCGGGCATGTTTGGACTGCTGCACGCGCTGGAATCGGTGGCCACGCTGCTATTAATGTGCGATTCGCGGGACCTTGGCACGGCCATAGGGGAACGCCCGCCCGCACCCGATACGGACGAAACAGTTGCCCTCAGCGAAGCCAAGGACCTCAGGGCCAACGCCAGGAATCCCTGGATGTCCGGGGAAAAGGAATTCTTCGAGCCAAATCTGTATCTCTACGACGCCTACCCCGGGGGCATCGGCTTTTCGGAGCCGCTCTTCCGCGCGCACGAGTTGCTGGTTCACAAGACGCGGGAATTGATCCGCGCGTGCCCGTGCGAGCAGGGCTGCCCTTCGTGCGTGGGGCCCGCGGGAGAATTGGCGCCGCGAGCAAAGGAAGCAGCGCTGGCGATTTTGGACCGTTTGTGCGGCTGACCGGAAGGCGAAAATCTTTAGCTCAGGTTTAACGACGATGGGAAATACAGGAGACAAATTTTCGCGATTGGCGGCGCTAAAGCCGGCGCGCGCGATGCCAACGCAGCCATCCGCCTTGCGTGCGCCAGACGAAACGGACGCGCTCAGCCGCTTGTTGAGCGCGAGGATCGCGCGGAATCATTACGGCGAACATCTGGCCATCCGGAATTGGTTTTCGACGCCGGAGTTTTCCGCGCCATCGCCGGTGGCGCTGGATTTGTTGACAAAAGCGCCGCTTCAAAAGCGGCCGCTCAAACCCAAGATCGGCCCGCCTCAGCGGCGGGCTACAAGGCCGTGGCCGCGATGAATCCATCTCGCGACGAACCCAGAGCGCCGTGCAAGACCCGGGCAAGTGGCTGTTCCTGGATACGGAAACGACCGGGCTGGCCGGCGGCACAGGCACGTATGCGTTTCTGGTGGGACTCGCCTGGTGGGATGCCGGCGGCCTGCAAGTGGAGCAACTCTTTCTGCGCGACTTTTCGGAGGAGCACTCGTTGTTGCAGGAATTGTCGGCGCGTTTGGCGGAGCGCCCGGTGCTGGTGACGTTCAATGGGAAATCGTTTGACTGGCCGCTGCTGGAAAATCGGTTCACGATGACGCGGGCGATTCGCGTGCCCTCCCTGGCCGCGCATCTCGATCTGCTGCATCCGGCGCGGGCGTTGTGGAAATTGCGGTTGGGTTCGGTGCGCCTGGTGGAACTCGAGCGGCACGTGCTGGACGCCGCGAGGCTCGGTTGGCATCGCGAAGACGATGTCCCCTCGGCGCTCATCCCCCAGTTTTACTTCGATTATTTGCGCGGCGGCTCGGCAAGGCCCCTGGCAGGCGTGGTGAAACACAATCAGATGGACCTGCGCGGGCTCGCAGCGCTTTTTGGCAAGATCAATTCCCTGCTGGACGAGCGTGAAGCCTCTCACCAGGCCGCCGATTCGCTGGATTTGTTCGGACTTTCGCGCTATTTGAATCGCCGCGGAGAGAAAGAACGCGCTCATGCGATGTGCGCCCAGGCGCTGGGTGCGGGGCTTCCCGCCGAATTCCGCCCGCAGGCAACGCGGGAACTGGCGATCATGGCTCGGCGACGCGGCGATGTGGAGAGAGCGGCCGCGCTCTGGCTGGAGCTGGCGCACGACCCGCAGGACGGCGTAGCCGCGTGCGAGCATCTGGCGATTCACTACGAACGAAATGCGCATGATTTTCAGCGCGCCGGGGAGTTCGCACAACTGGCCCTCGCCAAGCTACAGCGTCAATACACGAATCCCTGCGATCCCTATGCGACAGCGCGAGCAGCACGTGCGGAAAAGAAATTGCTGTGCCGGTTGGAGCGTCTGCGGCATCGGATGGAACGGTACGCCGCGCGTGCTCGGGCTCCTTTGCTCTCGCATTCTGTCGGGGGGGCCGGTTCGCGCAGTGGTTGATTTTTCGTTCCCTCTCGCCACACTCTCGAATTTGGAGGCATAATTCGGATGGAAACGTCAGCAACGAAACGCCAAACTATCGCCGAGGACACCATGGCTGCCGCGGAACAATCTTATTTTCTCCACGAACTGGAACTGCGCCGCGAGCATCTGCTCGCCGCCTCTCGTACCAACACGGCGGATCAATCGCTGAGCAACCTGCTCGCCAGCGTAGACGCAGCCCTTTCCCACTTGCACAAGGGCACTTTCGGCATTTGCGAGACCTGCCACGAGCCTATCGAAGCGGACCGCTTACGGTGCAACCCACTGCTGCGTTTCTGCCTGGATCATCTTTCCGGCGAGGAGCAGCGCGCCCTGGAACTTGACTTGACTCTAGCCGCGCGCATCCAGCGTGCGCTTTTGCCGCCCCCTGACTGGTCGGTCGCTGGATGGCAGGCGCGCTACCATTACCAGCCGGCAGGCCTGGTCAGCGGCGATTACTGCGACCTGATCGAATCCGGCGAGGCCTTCCTGTTCTTGCTCGGCGATGTCGCCGGAAAAGGCGTGGCGGCATCCATGTTGATGAGCCATCTGCACGCGACATTTCGCACCCTGGCAGGCCAGCAACTGCCTTTGCAGCGATTGGTGGAACTCGCCAACCAACTTTTCTGCGACAGCACCACCGCGGGGCAGTACGCCACCCTAGTGGTGGGGCGTGCCTGGCCGGATGGCAGGGTCGAGTACGTGAGCGCAGGGCACCTTCCGCTGCTGCATGTTTCGTCGGCTGGAGTGTCCGCGCGGGAAGCGACCGGCGTGCCGCTGGGGATGTTCTGCAGCACAAGATTCCCGGTGTGCGAGCTGAAGCTAGCGCCTAAGGACACGCTCTTTCTCTATACCGATGGGCTCACGGAGATTTTCAATCCTGCGGGCGATGAATATGGAATGCGGCGCGTGGAGTCGCTTGCGAAGCGCCATGCCGCCTCCCGCCCTGAGGAGTTGCTTGCCGCTTGCCTGGCGGAGATGAACAGTTTTTCCGGAGGAGTGAAACAGAAGGACGATTTGACGCTGCTGGCGCTTCGCCGCGTAGATTAAGGCCTAGCGAACAACCGGGTGACTTTCACCTCGGACTCGTTCGGCTTTTGGGGCACCTCCGGGATGGCCTCCCAGCCGAGTTTTTTGTTCCATTGAAGCATGAGCGTGCGATCGCCACCCTCCAGGGTGACGCACTCGTTCTGAAAGCACCGCAGAAAGACACCGCCATCCGGCGTATCGAAAGAGAAGAAATCCGGGCGGCGGAAGAGGTTGCTGCGCACGGCATATTTTTTCTCCAAAGCCTCGGAGTACTGGCCGAAGAAGCGCGCGGCAGATTCATTCGAGTCCAGGCGGACGCGGACGAAGAGAAGAAGCCTCTTCGCGTCTTTGCTCTCATAGGTCGCGTAAACGTCGCCATCCCACGCAACCGCCAGCTTGCCAGCGCGGTCCCCATCAAGAAATTGCTGCAAAACTTCTTTACAGCCGAATTCGCCGAGAGAGTTTCGCTCCAGCAGCATCCAGCTGCCGCCTGGCAAACCATCCGGAAGATCGAGCTTGATCGGCGTCAAGGATTTTCCCGTACGGTAGAGCTGGGGGTGCAAGATCTGCTGCGTGTTTGCGGGTGGCCGCGCAAACACCCCCGCAAAACCCTTCCAACCATCGGTTTTCAACACCGCCAGGGAAAACGCGAGCCCGCTGAAGTAAGGAAACATCAGCGAATCCTTGATAAAAGGAGGGGCCTTCTTAAGCATCGGGGTTTCGCTGAGGTCACCCACAAAAACTGAAGGATCGATACCGGGAAGATCGCGCAATTTCAGCCCCTTCTCTTTGAGCATGTATTCGAGCATGGCCGCCATGGCGCTGCCTTCCAGGACCGATTCGCGCGCCATTTCCGCATCGTCATTCGGGCGCGCCGCCTTCACCCACGCTTCGATCTGGAAATGCTGGTCTTCGAGGGCGTGCGTCAGTTCGTGGGACATCACGGTGCGCTGATCTTCCGGATCAATCCAGTCCGCGATATAGAATTCATGGGCCTTTGGGTCGTACAAGCCGGCGATCTGCTCCGTCAGGAGATCCACCATAAAGCCGTCCAGATCGAACCCTCTGGGGATCAGTCCAAAGGCCTCCGCGCTGCGTTTGGAGGCATAGCGCTCCTTGGCGTCTTTTTCGTCGTCCATCTCGCGGAGGACATAGGCATGGATTTCTTCGCGGGAGCGTATGGACTTCTTCAGAGGACTCTTCAACTCCCAGCCGGTTATGACGCTCATCTCCTGCAAGACCTCGTCCGCCATGGCCAGGAATTCCGGGTTGTTCTTGGCGGGAGGCGTTGGGGATGGGGCGGTCGCCGCCTGCTGCGCGCGAGCTGGGTGGGGACTCAGCAGAATGAGCGCCGCCAGGAGCAGGATCACGGCAATTCGGTTAAGAAGACGTTTGCACGAAGTCATATTTTTGCAGGATAGCAGATTCCCGCCCACCCCTTGAATTTGACAGCGAGAATGTGTCCGACCTGTGGGGGCTGGCCGTGGCGGCGGGCGCTGTTCCCGGAGGGAGGCGTTGCTGGGCGTCGACCAGATCGCTCAGGAACGTGGAAAAATCCACGGTGATGACCGGGTGGCTCATAGTGTCCCTGATAAAGTACTCAACTGGTGACGCAAAGCCTCACAAGCGAACGGGCTTCCAGAGCCTCTTTCCCAATGTGGGACGGGTTTTCACGGGAATCGCTCTGAAACAAGACTCGCGGTTCGGGCAGGCCTCCGAATGCGAACGTGGCCGCCCCGAATGAAACACTCGCAAAGTTTTCCACAGCTCTTCTTGTGTTCCGTATTCGTAACAACTTGATAAGTTGCTATAATGGCAATTGATGAGAATTCGATTTGAACTCCAGGGGAGGTACGAATGTTTCCACCTGGGCTAAGGATGCGCCAAACTCGCGAAAGACTGGGTCTAACCTACCGGGATGTGGAATCGGCAAGCTTTGAAATCGCCGCAAAGCGTGGCCGGCCGGATTTCATCCTGCACATCAGTCGGCTGGCGGACATTGAAAATCGCAATGTAGTGCCCAGTTTGCACAAGTTGTATTCCCTGGCAGTCATTTATCACCTGGACCCGCTGGAGATCACTTGCTGGTACGAGGCACCCCTGCAGCAAGCGTTTCACGATGGGGCTGCGTTTCCTCCCCCACGGACACACCTTAGCAATTCGCTGCCGCCTGCGCCGACGGCCATTGGCCGCGATGACAACTTCGACACGCTGGCCACAGGGCTGCTGAATCGGCTGCCTCCCGCAATTGGGCCTTTTTCGAGATTGGAGCCGTACGCGAATGGACCTTATCGCTACGGTTATATCGGGCTTTCCGACCGCCGCATGACGCCGATTTTACGGCCTGGAAGCCTGGTGTTGGTGGATACCTCCGTGCACAAGATCGAGGTGAACGACTGGTCCAGCGAGTATGACCGGCCGATCTATTTCGTTGAATTGCGGGGGGGATATCGCTGCGGATGGTTCCAACAGGAGAAGGCCCGGTTGATCATGCAACCCCACACACTTTCGCGTTGCATGCCCGAGTCGTGGCGCACGCCGGAAGAGGCTGAAGTTGTCGGGCAGGTGGTGGGCCTGGTTACTTACCTGAACGAACCCTGGGCTTCTTCTCCTGCAGCAGTTCGCACAATGCATTCAGATTCGAACAGAAGAGTTTCTTGAGGTAATCCGGGGCCTGGGGAGGAATCCAGGTCTTGGCCTTTTCGGAACATTCCCGGAGATGCTCTTCCCTTCCGCCGGGTAGAACGTCCAGATAGCTGAGCAAGTCTTCTTCCTGCAGCGCCAACGGCGACTCCAACAAGCGTTCAAAAAGCTCTTCGTGGCAATCCGCAAGGGCCTGACCTACCCCCTGATCACCGAAGACCGCACACAATCGCTCATGGGAATAGATTCCGGTGGTTGGATCGCGGAGATTGGCGACGTAGGCCAACCGCTCATACATGCTCCCCATGGGTTCCAGGGAGTGTACCGACAGGTCGTAGAGGATCTGGCGGTGAAGTTGAAGCTCGTCGAGCATCAGGGCGTTCCTGTTTGAGGCCGTGTTCCGTCGACAGAACTTTTTTCCGGGCGCAGATCGGGCGACTCTGTGAGCTGGCACCCTTCCTGACAAGGAGAGTGCCCCGTGAAAAAGAGTCTACTCGTTCTTGTAGCTGCGCTTTCAGTTAGCTTAATCCTACTGGCCATCGCAGTACCGGTCAACAATTCTTCCACGCTGCCCACTTGGAACAACGGAACAATCCAGGCGGAGGGCCTGCCCTCACCTCCACCTTGGGTTCCCCACGTGATCAATCCCAACCTCGTCGCCGAGGGCCTGCCCTCACCTCCACCTTGGGTTCCCCACGTGATCAATCCCAACCTCGTCGCCGAGGGCCTGCCCTCACCTCCACCTTGGGTTCCCCACGTGATCAATCCCAACCTCGTCTAAGGCAATTGGCAGGCGGACCGTCTAAGCGATTTCTAACATCGGGAAGGTTAGCATGACGCTCGAGTAATGCATTTCTATTTACTTTCGAGTTATGTTATGCTAGCCTCTTTATAATGTTTGATACGCTTAACCTGGCCAATGTGGCGTGGGCCCTTACCACGACAACGGAGCTGATTCTTCTTGTTTACCTGGTGCGGCGAGAGCTCTTCCGCTCTCACCCTTTTTTCTTCGCCTACATTCTGGGCGCCGTGCTGCAGAGCGGCCTTATGGCGGTGACATACGGGATCTGGGGCATTCAAAGCTACAGGGCTTGGCTCATCTTCTGGCTCAGTCAACTTCTGATGGTTATTGCGCGACTTGCGGCTGTGATGGAGGTGGCGCGCCGGGTTCTCTCGCCTTTCTCCGGTATCTGGGCGCTGGGCCGGCGCGTGTTGCTGGTGACCGCCGGAGGTGTCTTGGTTTACGCCGCGCTGCTGTCAAGAGACTACTACGATAGATATCCATTGAACGTGAGCCGCGGAGCGGGACTTGCTGGTGCAGCCGTGATTGTCGCGCTGCTGCTCTTTGCCCGCTATTACGGGCTGCCGATGGACCACCTAGATCGTTCGCTGTGCATCGGGTTCTGCCTGTATTCGTGTTTCTACGTCATCAATGACTCCCTCCTCGAGAAGTGGGCCAGTGTCTACGCGGGTTTGTGGAATTTCCTGAACGTCCTGACATTTCTGGCCAGTCTGCTCATCTGGACAGGAGCGGCTCGCGCTTATTCTGAAACGGCCCCGGCCCGCGATCCCGTTATCGTACCCAAGGAGCTGTACGGAAAGCTTTCTTCCGAACTCAACGTGCGTCTTCGCCTGCTGAACGAGCACCTGAATCAATTTCTTAATTCGGGGGGCCAGCGCTAATGAACATCACGATCGTTCTGTTCATCTTGTTGGCAGTGCTGCTGATCGGGGCTCTCGTTTGGGCCGTCCGGCCAACAAAACGCAGGCTGGTTTCGATCGATGACGTCTTGAGGACATTGACCGAAGAGCACCACTACTCCCGCCTCCCTCAAATCCTGCAGGCCTTGCAGCCCGAAGACACAGCGTTTCTGCGCGCTCGAGGGTTCGCCCCGCTTCGCAGACGGATTCGCTCGGAACGCGGGCACATCGCTCTGCTCTATCTGGATTGCCTTCAGGAGGAATACGAAAAGCTCCTGGAAGCGTCCCGGGTGGTAGCGGCGATGGCGCCGGAGATCGTCGCACTGGACGAAGCCGAGCGTTTCAAGCTGAATCTTCGCTTTGCCGTGGGTTGCCGCTACCTGCGCTGGAAGCTGCGCCTGGGGCTGGAACCGTGGAGCGGGTTTGGGCTTCTCTCAGAGATGACCAGTGGCATGGCACTGCGGCTGGAGATGGCTACTTCCCAGATCGGCGAGCGCTCCGCCTTGAATCTTGCCTTCGCTTCAATTCTGAAGGAGCGTGACGGCAGGACGCGGTAGCTTTGCTTCCACTGCCGCAAACAAGTCCGCCGCTTGAAAGGGCTTCTGCAGGGTCCCGGCGCCGGGCGTTGCGAGCGCAGGCTTCCCTTCCTTGTCCAGAACAAGAGAACTCATCCACAGAATCCGTGAACCAAGGCCCAGCATTCCACTGTCGAGAGCATCCGGCGCGTTCGGTCCCGTCTCTTGAGCTGCCAATTGCCAGTCGGCGATGACCAGGTCAAATCCACCATTGGCGAACAGCTCTCTCGCATCGCCGAACGATTTCGCGGTCTCCGCCAGGTAGTCGCTGGAGCGCAACAGGCCAGCCACGCTCTCGAGCACGGACTCATTGGCATCAACGACGAGAATCCGTCCGCTGCGGGCGGGGCCGGGCTTATCCGGGGCGACAGGCGTGCGTTTGGCGCCAATGCGATGCAGCGGTAGCTCGATGCGGAAAGAGGCCCCGCGTGGCGGCTGATTCTTCACACGGACCGTCCCACCGTGTTCGGTGATGATGCCGTAGCAAATGCTGAGTCCCAATCCGGTGCCCTTCCCGACGGGCTTGGTCGTGTAGAACGGGTCGAAGACGCGTGAAGCATCCTTAACGCCGGGCCCGCTATCCGTGAAATCGATAAAGAGTTGCCGGCCTTCCACTCCTGTTTTCACCCACAGGTCGCCCTCCGCACCTTTTTCCAGAATAGCGTCGACGGCGTTGTTGATGAGGTTCAGAAAGACTTGTTGCAACTGGTGAGGATCAGCGGGCGCCTCGGGGAGGTCGGGTGCAAGGTCGAGATGCACGCGGATCTGGCTCATGCGCAGGTCATAGTCCCGAAGCGCGAGCGTATCTTCTAGAATGGTATTGACGCGCACGGGCACGCGTTCCGGTTTGTGCTGCCGGGCGAAGCTCAGCAGGTTTTGCACGATGCGGTGGGTACGCTGCGCCTGTTTGTACAGCTTCTCTGAATAGCCCAGTGCCAGCGGCCCCACTTGCCCGCTGGAGGTCAGCAACTGGCTGTACCCCAGGATGGCGGTGAGGGGGTTGTTCAGCTCGTGGGCTACGCCGGAAATCAACTGCCCCACGGCGGCCAGCTTTTCACTGTGCAAGAGCTGTTCCTGGGTGCGCCGGAGATTCTCGTAAGCCCGGCGGGTTTCGTCGTATAAGACGCTGCGCTCGACAGCGCTGGCAACCTGGCTGCCCACGGCGATTAGCAAGCTGATATCGGCTGGCGTGAAGTCGCGGACCGTCCGGCAGGCCACCGTCAGTGCTCCAATGAGCTTCTCCTTGGACCACAGCGTGACGATGTAGGTGGATTCGGCTCCCTCCTTCTTCTGCAATTCCCGCAAGGCCGGGGGCAGCGGTAATCCCTGGGCGGAGAGAAACGATGCGCGCACGGCGCGAATTTGTTGAATCAGCTCCGGCGGAATAGCCACAACCGGAAAACTGCGCGCAAACTCTGTACGATGGCCGGCGGAAGCGACTAGGCGGAGAGTGGTGCCGTCGCGTTCAAACAGGAAGAGCGCCGTGGCGTCCAGCATGAACAATTCCAGAAGCTGCCTCAGAATGCGGTGGATGGAATCATTCAGGTCAAGAGAGGCGACCAGCGTCTCCGCAAAGGAGTTCAGCACCACCAGTTCGCGGTTGCGACGGCGGATTTCCTGTTCGGCGCGGCGCCGCTCGGTAATATCAAGGACAAATCCCTGGAAGGCGGTCACGTCACCCTTGGCATCGCGCACAGCCGTGGAGGATTCGCTTACTGCCCGGATTTCTCCATCCTTGCGGCGGATTTCAAATTCGAAGTCGTTGACCACGCCGTGCTCCTGCAAAAGCTTATGGAGGCGCTCGCGGTCCGCCGGGTTGGCGTACAGCGTTTGCGCGATATCCACCTGCATGAGTTCATCGCGATCGTCATAGCCGGTAATGCGCATCAGCGCGTCGTTGAAATCGAGGAATCTTCCTTGCGCCGTGGTGATGAAAATGCCCTCCTGGACGCTGGCCACCAGCATGCGGTACTTCTCCTCGGCCTTCTTGCGCTCGGTGATGTCTTTCAGGACATGAATCGTTCCCAGCTTGCGGCCGGAAGGATCCGTAAACGTCGAGTTGGAGGCAAGAAAAAATCCCTGCAGCCAGGGGTCCGCAGAATCCGCCTCGCCGCAAACGCCTTCGCAATAGGGGCACATCTCGAAGGCGCTCGCCCGCGGATTGAAGAGGTCACTGACCGCACGCCCGATCATGGCCTGACTTTCCCGGCCCAGCAGATTCGCCAGGCGCGCATTTCCACGCACGATGCGGCCGGATCGGTCGTGGACAATAATGGGGTCGCCGATGGAATCGAAGGTGTACGCCCACTGCTGCTGGACAGTTTTGACCTGCTCGAAAAGATTCACATTTTCAACGGTGGTTCCAAGGAAATTGGCGACGTTGACGAGATAGGCGAGCTCGTCCTCGTGAAAACGGTTGCCGGGCAGCGTGCCGATGCTGAGCATGCCGACCGGGCCTTCCTTGCCGCGAAGCGGCACGGTAATCAGCCGGGCAATTCCGGCTTCCGCCATCTCCCGGCGAACTTTGATGTCTTGCTCTTCCTCGAAGCGCGAGATACGGTAGTTCTCCCGCAGGACTTCCTGAATCCAAGGGCTGTGCAGATCGAGGCGTTCATGCTGCTTCAGGAAACCTTCGCTGAAACCCACCGAAGCGCGGGCCACGAACTCCGCGGCATCGCCCTTGCCCTCGAGCAATCGGAGTATGCCGTGACTGGTATTAAGGCTGGTGGCGATCTGCAACACCACCTTTTGCAGCAATTCCTGAAGGGAGACCGACTGGCTGCTGGAGGCCGTCAGCATGGTGAACTGCTGCATCTTCTTGCTGATTTCTTCGGAGCGCTCGCGTGCCGCCTCCAGAAGCAGCACGATCATCCCAATGCCCAGGCTGGCATTCAGGAAATGGTCGAAGGCAAAGCGGAGAAGGTACATTTCCTGCTGCGTCCAGGTGGGCCGGTCTAGGCCGTTCAAACCCAGCAGCGTGAAAGCGCCCGCCAGCAGTTTGGTGCCGTGACCGCCGGAGGCACTCGCGGTACGCCAAAGCAGCCACCCCGTTGCCAGGCAGATGGCGCTCTCCAAGATCGCGGTTTCCCAGCGCACTTCGCCAAAGCGGGTGACTTTGCTTTCGTAATAGCAGGCCGTCAGCGCGAATACCACCGACAACCACAAGACCGGCCACTGCAGGCGATTGTTGCCGAGAGTGAACTGTACGATGGCCGTCAGGAAGAGCATTAGCGCGGCGACGCCGGCGCCTGAAGTGGCCACGCGCAAGAGCGGGTTGGGCCTGAACAGCAAGGCCAGTTCGCTGAAGGAAGACAGGGTCAGGCAGATCCACCCCAGCAACCAAAGCCGATAGAAAGTAGCGCGGTTATCCCGGCGAAGGTGAACAAATAACACCAGCAGGGTCAGGCACGCCGTGGCTTCAAAGAACGCAATTCCCTGGAGGCCTTGATTGGGCACCACGGCCGACCCTCCCATTGAGGTGTTGCGGGTATAGAAATGGAGAATGGCGCCGTGCGCTCTCCGAGCGGAAGCAGCGACACCACGCCTGCTTTGACGCTAACACGCTATTTTCTTACTGGGCAAGGCTCCCCACATAGGGGTGTGCTGTCCCGTATAATGCTGCTTGGGAGAAAGACCATCGTGGACATCGAAAGCATCCTGGTTGTGGACGACGAAGAGGCGATTCGAGAGGTCGTATCGACCATGCTCGAATCTCGTGGCTACCGCTGCACCGCCGTAAGCAACGGGAGGGCGGCGCAGGAAGTGGTGCGCAAGGAGACGCCGGATCTCGTTCTCAGCGACATGATCATGCCGGAAATGGACGGCATCAAGCTGCTCAGCTGGATGCGCGAGCATGACCCCGAAGTCCCGGTGATCATGGTTACGGCCATTCACGATATCTCCACGGCCTTGGAAGCGATCCGCCGCGGCGCCTACGACTACATTCTGAAGCCCTTTGAAAAGGACCAGCTTTTTCTGGGGGTAGGCCGCGCGCTGCAACACCGGCGCCTGGTCCTGGAAAACCGCAATTACCAGATCAACCTGCAACAGAGGGTGGATGAACAGACCGCGCAACTCCAGATGGCCATTACGCAACTCGAGCAATCCTACGACGATACCCTGGAGGCTCTGGGAAGCGCGCTGGACTTGAAAGACGCGGAAACCGAAGGCCATTGCCAGCGCGTAACCGCTTTCACCATTTCCATCGCCAAGGCCGTGGCCGTGCCGCTTCCCTACTTGCCGGTGCTCGCGCGCGCCGCCTTTCTTCACGATATCGGCAAAATGGCCATTCCCGATTCCATCCTGCGCAAACCCGGCCCGCTCGACAATGATGAAAAGACCATCATGCGCACGCACTGCGAAATCGGCTACAACATGCTGACGCGCATCCCGTTTCTCCGCGACGCCGCGGAAATCGTCCTCGCCCACCAGGAATTCTATGATGGCACCGGCTATCCGCGGGGCCTGCGCGGCGACCAAATTCCCCTTGGAGCACGCATCTTCTCCATCGCGGACGCCCTCGATGCCATGATCAGCGACCGCCCGTATCGCAAGGCGCTGCCGATGTCCCACGCGCGGGAAGAGATTCGCCGGTGCGCGGGAACGCAGTTTGACCCCAAAATTGTTGAAGTGTTCAAGACCATTCCGGAGCAGCACTGGCTGGAACTCCGCGAGAATCTGGCTTCGCCTTTCAAGCTCGCTCATCTGAGAAACATCTAGAGACTTGTTCGCCGCAACTTTGCCTTGGCCGCTGTGGCATTCGGATGGCCTTCCGCTTTGCTCCGGCGCGTTCCTCATGTAATCTCTTGCTGGAGAGACCCCATGGCCCTGATTCCCATCAAAACCGCTTCGGAAACCGGCTACTGTGACTGCGTCTGCGGCTGTTATGAATTAGCCAGCTTGCGCGACGAAGACACCGGCAAAGGCTACTGCCCCGCCTGTGGCAAGAACCACCTGGATTGGAATACCGGGGTCGGCATCCCGCAACCCGCACCGGCAAAGCTTTCCGCGAGCACCGCTCCGGCTTCGCCGCAGCTTCCGCCCTCCGCTGATCCGCCGGCACGCCTGCGCTGAATTCTGCGCCCGAAAGAAAAGGGAGGCTGTGCGGCGGCCTTCTTTACACAAATTCCATATTTGGAAGGAATTCCAGGAATGGGTACAAGCTTGTTTTCCTGTAACTCTGGCGGGTGAATTTTTGTTACCAAGAATCTGCTCGGATTCTGGCGCTTCTTCTTGGTTACTTTTCTCCCCGGCGAAACTCTTTCCTGCCTAACACTCACTATCTGCTCACGAATTGCTTCCTTCTCCGTCGAAAGCAACTTCTCAGCGGTGAAGCGTAGCCGTACATCTGCTGGATGCTTGGGACATCCTGCTACCCTCGACATCGGGTGGTTCTCAAGCTGCAACATCGGAAGCACGCTAAAAGCAGTGCGCTTCCGGCCGGCTCGCCTGCGGGATGCCAAGGGGTCCCGGACCGGCACGGCACTCAAGAGGTGCATGGACTTCCATTGGGAAGATGATAAGGAGAGGTTGCTCCCCATTTACTGGAGTGACTTCCAAATACTATATGGCCTGTACCCGGACTTTGCTTGCCTCTTTGATAACCTTCTCAGTGCAAAGGCGATAAACAACTGATGACAACTGGCGCACGTCTTGCCTAGACTCGAAGGAACTTGGATTTTTGTGGTGAAGCATGGCGGAAATCCAGGGGGCCAATTCACCTGTTCGAGTGGAATAGGAGTGACTTTCTTGTGCTTCGGCCAAATACCGGCTGAAGATGCAGGAAGCCATCAGTCCTCCTACGCAAGGGAATGAAGGCAGCCTGTGGGATGACCGGGGATAGGTTATCGGCCTTCTCGTGACGACTGTGCCAGAGCTCGGAATTCCCTGCGCAAGCCGGCAGGAATGTATTTCAATTGGGGGTATTGATTTTATGAACGCAAAGAGTACGTTTCGGTGTTTGTTTTCCTGGCTTTTCTTAGCCTGCCCGCATTGTTGCTAGCTCAACAGACTTCCGGCGTGAATGGCGTGATCACCGATAAAACGGGCGGCGTCATCTCCGAGGTCCAGGTGGCCCTGGATAACTCCCTGCTGGGCTTCCATCAAGAAACAACGACCAACGATTTGGGCTTTTATCAATTCCTCCATATTACGTCCGCCGCCGGCTACCAATTGACATTCACTAAGGAAGGCTTTCAAAAGGTAGTCCTGAGCGACATCACGCTTGGCGTCGCTACGGTTGCCACTTATAACGAAAAGCTCGAGCTTGGCAGTATGTCCCAGACCATCGAGGTGACGTCGGCGGGCGAAAGCACACTGAACACGACGGACGCCAGCGTTGGAAACGTAATCGACTCAAGATCCGTGCAGGAATTGCCAAGTCCAATTCCGCCTTGATCCCGCAAATCTCCTGACGCTGCAAGCTGGCGTGAATGACGCCGGCTCCATCACCGGAGCCCGCAGTGATCAAGGCAACATCACGCTGGACGGCCTCGACGTGAATGACCAGGCGACCGGTCAGGCGTTTACTTCCACCATCCTGGTTTCCCTCGATTCGCTTCAGGAAGTGCGCACCGTGACCGCCGGTGAGACCTCCGATTATGGCCGCAGCAGCGGCGGCGGCATCGATATGGTCACCAAGAGCGGCACCAATGACTGGCACGGCAATGCCCGCGAATATCACTCGCAACACCTTGTTTGCCGCCAACGACTGGTTCAATAATAAGGACAAAGTCGCTCGCGCCCCGCTGATTCGTAATCAATTCGGCGGAAGCCTCGGCGGCCCGATCAAGAAAGACAAGCTCTTCTTCTTCTTTGATTATGAAGGATTGCGGAGAGCCGCCGCCGACAACATTGAGCGTTCCGTGCCCACGGCATCCTTCGCTGCAGGCAACCTCAGCTACATCAACAATGGAGCGGGCTGCAAGGGAGCGCCGGTTGAACAGCGACCCAACCTGCATCTCAACCCTAACGCCGGCGCAGGTCACCCTCTCGACCCTGCAGGATCGGCCCGGACCTGGCCCTGTTGTCCGTCATCACTTCCCGCCCTTACCCGCCGCCGAATGATCTCAGCGGTGGTGATGGCGTTAATTCGGAGGGTTTCCGCTTCACCGCGCCATCTCACGAATCGCAGAACTTATACACCACGCGTATCGACTATACATTGAACAGCAAGAATAAATTCTTCTTCCGCGGCAGCGTGGCGCGTGAAGGAGTGGACGACGATTTCAACACAAAATCGTGCAATTCCCAGGAGACAAGGCTCCTAATAACCGCGATAGCTTTGGCGAATATGCCTCTCTCTGGGCTGGACCTGGACAAAATCATCTGCCCTTGTGAATGATTTTTCTGCGGGATTAGTGCGTACTGTTCTTTCTTTTCCGGCTCTGGAGGCGCCCACCTATCCGAATGACTTCCTCTTTGGCGGACCTCTCTCCAACCCCTATCACAGTTCAGCCTCCCAGTCACGGAATGTTCCTGTACCCGAATTCCGCGACACCCTGATTTGGACCAAAGGGAAACATACCTGGAATTTGGCGAGGATATCAAGCTCATTCGCCAGATCACGCCCTAAAGATCGACTACAACTTCATTCCCATGGGTCTAGGCGGAAACTTCGGCAATCTTGATGCCCCGACCTTTCGTCCCGGCTGACTTCAATACAGCGCAGGACCGTTCCGCCATTACCAATTGGGACGGCACTTTCCCTTCCTGCTGGGGCGGTCTCCGATGTTACGAGTAATTTCGATTATAGCAAGAGTGGCACGCGCCTTCCCGAATGGAACCGGAAAAAACCGCGACTACAATTACAACGAATACGAGTTTTATGCCCAAGACACCTGGAAGGTTCGTTCCGATCTCACCCTGATCCTGGGACTACGCTGGGATCTCCACACGTGCCCTATGAAGTGAATGGCTTCCAATCCGTGCCCAGCGTCAACGAAAATACCTACCTGGCCACCCGCATCTCTAATGCTTTGAATGGCATCAGCGGCCCCACGGCGGTGCCCCTCGTTAGCTACAGCCTTGGCGGCGCGGCAAACAATAAGCCGGGTTATTACAATCCCGATCATAAGGACTTCGGTCCAAGAATTGCCCTCGCTTACAATCCTTCTGCCCGCGATGGAGTGTTGGGCAGCATTTTTGGGGAAAGGAAAACAACTATCCGTCTGGGGGGAGCCGTCCTTTATGATCGCATCGCGGGGGGTGCCAGCTTTGGTTTGGATCAGAATACCTTTCCTGTTCGATTCTTCTGCCACAATCTATTTGGAGTCCCGAACTATCCCGTGTCCGCCCTCACGAGCGATCCGCGATTCGCAGGCTACAACAGCATACCTCCCGGTCGGCTTTTTACCGGCGCCGCCGAGTGTTGCTCCGCCGGTCACCCCCAATGTGGATTCGACGGCAACCCGTCGGCTCCGCTGTATACGGGGGGTTTCCATCCTTCCTACAGTTTGACAGGAACACGAAATCGCCGTATGCCATCGTGCTGAATTTCGGTTTTCAGCGGGAACTGCCGGGCAACTTCCTCTTGGAAGCCAATTACGTGGACGGCTGGGGCGCCGGTTGCTTGCTGTGGGTGACGCTGCAACCATCACCAATTTCAAGGATACGGCCTCGGGGCAATTCTTGCGGGATGCTTTCGGCCAGCTTGAAAAGCAAGTACAAAACGGCCAACCGATTACCGCACAGCCTTGGTTCGAAAACCAGTTGGGTCGGCACACCGTTTTGTCATGTACATTGTTGGAACCTAACTGCACGCAGATTTGACCACCTACTGACCCAGCTAGTGGCCAAAGGCGACCTGTCGGATACCGTAGCCGGCCTGGCGTTGTTCGGATCGCTGACCAGAATATTGGGCTGCCCGCCCAGACCGGCAGCCAACGGCTACATCGGCAATTATGCCAGCTCCAACTACAACGCGCTCTTGCTGACGCTGCGCAAGCGCATCTCCAATGGACTGCAGTTTGACTTCAACTACACCTACTCGCATTCCATTGATAACGTCTCGGAGATGGCAAATAATTATATTAATTACACGTTTAACGGTGCGGGCCTGGTCTGCGACCTGAACGATCTACGCACTTGCCGCGCCAGTTCCGATTTTGACGCGCGGCACGTCATCAGCGCGAACTACATCTACGACCTCCCCTTCGGCCGCGGCCGTCACCTGTCCAATGCCCCAAAGGCGCTTGACTATATCGTCGGTGGATGGTCCTGGTCCGGCATTGTGAGTTGGAGGACCGGTTATCCCTTCAACGTGAACACCGTATCCTTCCCCACCGCTTTCACGCTTGACTCCCCTGCGCTTGTGGTTCACCACCAATGGGTTGCACGGGGCCATCCATACGGACACTGGTGGCGTCCTCCAATTCTTTAAGAGCCAGTGACGCCACGGAATGCCCTTAGCTTCCCGGAGGGAGGCCTGATGGGAACCCGTAATGCCTTCAATGGCCCTGGCTTCTGGAATGTCGACATGGGCGTTTCCAAGAGGTTTACGATGCCCTGGTCGGAAAAGCAAAAGCTGGTTTTCCGCTGGGATTCCTTTAACACGTTCAACCACCCCAGCTTCAATCCGCCGGCGTCCACGCTCAACAACGAGAGCTCGTTTGGGTTCATCAGGTCAACTTCGTCAACTCCGCGTGTGTTCCAACTGGCGCTGCGCTACGAGTTCTAATCTGCCTCCGACCAAGAAGGACGAATGGGAGGCGCGTTGCGCCTCCCATTTTCTTCTGGAGTTGGTGCGGGCATAGCACTTGCATGCACAACGCATTTGCGCAGGGTAAACCTCTACAAAACAACGGGTTAGAGCTAAACAAGCGACGCGGTTATTGTCTCAGCGGAGATGCCCTCATCTACGTGCATGGTGAAGCAAAAAATCCCTAATGTGGAACCTCCTGAGCCCTGTATCAACTTGGATTTTGGCTGCATCCCACGCCGGTCTCCCCCGCTGCCCTTGCCAAACAACCGTGGAAAACCGTCTTCTCATTCCTCAAACATTCAATTCTTGCAATTCCCCCGTCAGTGATAAACTCTGCCCTGCAGAAAATGGGGGGATCGCCGGTCCACCGGTGATCCACTCACCGGGAGCGCTTCCCGCGCATGAATTCTTGGGGGCCTCCGTGACGCTCCACACTGGGGAGGATTCATGAAAAGGCAGGCGATCGCCTTGCGGCTGATCTTCGTTCTGATGGCGTTCTTGCTCTCGTCGGCTCCCGGCAAAGCGCAAACCGCAACCGTGGGAGGCATGATCGTTGATGCCAGCGGCGCCGTCGTCAGCGGCGCCAGCGTCACCGCGCAAAACACGGAGACCGGAGCCTCTCGAGACGCCGCCACCAACGATGCCGGGCTTTTTCGCTTTTCAAACCTGCCGCCCGGACCCTATACCGTCACCATCGAAATGCACGGTTTTAAGACCATCCACATCCCGGATCTCGTTTTGACGGTGAATCAGGCGTTCACCTTCGAGGCCACGCTGCAAGTCGCCGCGGTCGCAACTACCACGGAAGTCAAAGCCTCGGAGCTTCCGCTCATCGACCTGGAAAACGCGCAGATCAGCAATCTAGTGGATTCCAAGCGCATCACCGATCTGCCCCTGCTCACGCGCGATCCCTATTCCCTGATTCTTTTGAGCCCCGGCGTGATCCAGAGCAACAGTGCCAATGGAGGCTTTTCCGTCAACGGCACCAGTGAGCGCAACAACAACTTCGTGCTCGACGGCGCCGACAACAACGACACGGAAGTGCCGGGCGTTCCCTATGGCGTCAACAGCCTCAATCCCGATTCCACCCAGGAATTCCGCGTCATTACCAACAGTTTCGCGCCGGAGTATGGCCGCAACGATGGCGCGCTCATTGAAGTCATCACGCGTAGCGGCAGCAATGACCTCCACGGCAGCGCCTACTGGTTCGGGCGGTACAACGCCCTTGGCGCGCGCGATTTCTTCAACTCGCAAGCAGCCACTGGCGCGCAATATCCCTACGTCAGGAACGACTTCGGAGGCTCGGCCGGGGGACGCATCATCAAGGATCGCACCTTCTGGTTCGCCAATTACGAAGGCCAGCGCTTCGTCACCAGCCTGAGCAACAACAGCACCATCCCTACCTCCGATTTTGCTTCCGGCAATTTTAGCGTTCTGGGCCAGTCGCTCGACCTGCGAACGCCCGGCGCTCTGCAAAACGCGACCCCTTACTCTCTCGATCCCACCATTCAGGGGATCCTCGCCCTCTACACCAAATTCACCCCCAACGGGCCAGATGTGATTCCCGGAATGTCCGCGACGTTGTTTTACCCCAGCACCTCGCGGCTCCGATCGGATAATTTCACCGTCAAGATCGATCACAATCTCTCCAAAAAGCACGTGCTCTCGGGCCGCTACGCGTTCAATCAATCCAGCGATCCCAACACCGCGCCGCACAGCGATTTTCTTCCCGGTGGCTTGGGCGCGACAGGGTTTGACCAACGAGCGCAGAACGGCGTGATCGGATTGACCTCCACGTTCAGCGACCGATTCGTGAACGAGTTGCGCTTCGCCGCCAATCGCAATCACGTTGATTTTAGTTGTGATGGCGTCAGCACCTTCAACAGCTTCGGGCACGTTGACGCCTTTGGCCGGGGCGCCGATTACAGCATGCCCTTTAGTTCCGCTGCCTCGCCGTTTGGCTGCCAGGCGCTCTTCGATTCCGATGCCCAGGCGCGCAATACCGGCACCTATCAGACCATCGACAATCTGAGCTTTGCGAAGGGGCATCACCTCTTCAAATGGGGTGTCGAATTCCGCGCGGTCTATTCCAACTCCTATGACAATTTCAGCACGCGCGCACTTCTCGATTTCGCCGCGCTCAACTATGTTGACGCCGAATTCCTGAATCTACCCACGGATTCACCCCTGCTGGCCCCTGAAAACTCCGACACGCTCACCGCCGTGGAGAATGGCGCCTCGCTGCTCTTCGGGTTTGTCGGCGATCAGTTCCAGACGCAGTATTTCGATCAGGCGGGCAACCGCACCTCGGGTGACGCGCGGGGCCTTCGCCAGCGCGAATGGGGCGCTTACGCGCAAGATACCTGGAAGGTCTTCCCCAATCTCAGTTTCATTTATGGTTTACGCTGGGAATATTTCGGTGTTCCCTTCGAAAAGAACAACAATCTCTCCACGCTCTACGCCGATCCCAGCGGCCCCGCTCCTTTCACCTTCACGATCGTGGGGCCCGGGACAAGTCACCAGCTCTACAGCAGTCAATTCAACAACTTTGAGCCACGCATCGGCCTGGCGTGGGACCCCTTTAAGAAGGGCAAGACTTCCGTCAGAGCAGCTTACGGCATCTATCACGACCGCATCTTCGGCAACCTTGTCGGCAACCTCCGCGACAATCCTCCGTTTGCTCAGAACTCCCCGTTCGATTCGCCCGACATTTTGCCAAACATCCCAACGCCCACCACTATCGGTACATCGCCCACACTCGACAATGGCGCGCAATTCGCCGCTACGCTGATCGATCCGGGCTTCAAGACACCCTACAGCCAGAACTGGAACTTCGGCATTCAACACTCCATCACTCCCACCGTGACCCTTGAGGTTAACTATGTCGGCGTCAAAGGCAGTCGCATCTTCCGTGTTGTGGATGGCAATCCTCCACAGCCAGACCTCGTTTCCAGCCTTTTGCAATTTTGCGCTACGGCAGATTCAGGATGCGACACCAGCACTTTGCAATTCGGAAACCTCTGGACAGGCTGGAGAACGGCTCCTTACCTTTCGATGCCGCGAACAACAACGCCTTCGTTTATTTCGGCTGGCCCGGCACGGTGCTGATCAAATCGATTGGCAGCTCCATCTACCATCGCTTGCAGGTCAACCTTCAAAAGCGCTTCTCGAACGGTTTCCAGATTCAGGGCGCGTACACCTATTCGCACGCCATTGACAACGTGAATGACCCATCACTCCAGCCAAGGGCAATGGGAAACTTCGCCATTCAATTCCTTCGATCTGCAGGCGGAGCGTGGCAATTCTGATTTCGATATCCGGCATCGCGCCGTGGTCAATTTCATTTATGAACCCAACATTGGCCGCGGCCGCGGGCATCTCAGCAGCGGCTTCCTCGGCGGTCTGCTCGAAGGGTGGTCGCTGACCGGCATTGTGCAAGCACAAACTGGCCATCCGTACGATATTTACGGATTCCAGGACAGCAACCACACCGGCTTGCCCGCTCGCGGCACGGTCATTGGTTCTACTGCCCAGCCTCCGGAACAGACAAAACGTTCACCGGGCCGGCGAGCAGCGGCGTTGAACTCACGCCGTTCGATATCCACCCGAACATCAGCAAGCCTTGGTCCTGATTTCGTCAATGTGGATACGGCAGTTGGATAAGGCGCTGCGCCAAAAATTGAAGCTGCAATTCCGGCTGGAAGC
>CAWADS010000028.1:0-4950 GCA_963780785.1 Candidatus Acidiferrales bacterium | reverse complement strand
GACTTCTCGCGCGCGGGCATAGCGCCGGCTGCACGTGTCCGAGTTGCGAAACACCTTTGGATTCCGCCCAGGGCGCGAGCCGATATCAGGAGCCATGCAGCAGGATAAAGTCTACGTCCGTTTGCTGATGCTTGCCGGCCTGGCCCTCTTCTGGATGACCGCGGTTTTCGGCCGCGTTGCCTACCTGCAGCTTTTCCGTCACAGCGAGTACATGGCCCGCGCTTCGCGGCAGCAGCGGCGCGTCATCGAAATCACTCCCAAACGCGGTGCCATCTACGACCGCAACATGCACCCGCTGGCCATGAGCGTGCCCGTGCAGTCGGCGTTCGCCGTGCCCTCTGAAGTGAAGGATGCGGCGATGGCCGCCCGGCTGCTCTCGGGCGTCCTGGCAACTCCGCAAGAGGTGATTCGCGAGAAACTGGAAAGCGGAAGCACCTTCGTTTGGATTCAGCGAAAACTCCCGCCGGAAAAGGCCGAAGCGGTGAAGTCGCTGAACCTGAAAGGCGTCTACTTCCAGGAAGAGAATCAGCGCTACTACCCGAAGCGGGACCTGGCCGCTCACGTGGTGGGTTTTGTGGACGTGGACGAGAAGGGCCTTGGCGGAATCGAGCATGAGTACGACAACGTAATCCGCGGCCAGGGCGAAAAGATTGTGGTGATGGCCGACGCCAAGCAACGCTGGTTTGACGGCGGGGAAGCGCAGCGCGACCGCGGCACGAGCGTGGTACTGACGCTCGATGAAAAGGTGCAGTACATTGCCGAGCGCGAACTGGCTGTGGCGATCGAGAAGACTCACGCGGTCGCCGGCACGGTGATCGTGCAGGACCCGGATACCGGGTCCCTCCTGGCGCTGGCCAATTGGCCCAAATTCAATCCCAATGCGGCCGCGGATGCTCCTGCGGAAGCGCGCATGAACCGCGCCATCAGCGCGATCTATGAGCCGGGTTCGACCTTCAAGCTGATAACCCTCGCTGCGGCCTTCGACCAGAACCTAATTCGCGCGAACGAGGTATTCGACTGCGAGAACGGCTCGCTGGTGGTGGGCGGCCGCCGCATCCACGATCACAAGGCGTACGGAATGCTTACGGTCGCCGACATCCTGGCCAATTCCAGCGACGTGGGCGCAATGAAGATCGCTCTTCGATTGGGCGCCCCGAAATTCTACGATTACATCCGCGGCTTCGGTTTCGGCACGCCTACGGGCGTGGACCTGCCCGGGGAAAGCCGCGGCTTGGTGGAACGTCTGCAACACTGGAGGCCGGCCTCCATCGGCGCGATTTCCATGGGGCAGGAAGTGGGCGTAACGCCACTCCAGTTGGTCACCGCGGTTTCTTCCGTGGCGAATGGCGGCCTGTTGTACACGCCCCATACCATTCGGCGAATGACACGCGGCGAGCAGATTTTGGTGCTGGACGGTCCTTCGCCACTTGCAGAACCCCACCGCGTAATCCGTCCAGAGACGGCGGCGACTTTGCGCCACCTGATGGAAGGCGTGATTCTGCATGGGACCGGGAAAGCCGCGCGGCTTGACGGTTGGACGGCGGGCGGAAAGACGGGAACGGCACAGAAAATTGATCCAGCGACGGGACGCTACTCCCACAGCAATGTGATTGCGTCATTCACCGGCTTTGCGCCCATCAACAATCCAGCGGTCACGATTCTGGTCTCTCTCGATTCTCCCCAGGGATGGCCGCATGGCGGCGGAGATGTTGCGGCGCCGGTGTTCAAGCGAATCGCGGAGCAGGTCTTGGCCTATCTGGCCGTGCCGCGCGACGTGCCCGTAAGCCCGCGCCTGGTGCAGACGGCCTATCACCAGGGGTCGAGTGAGGAGAGCGAATCGCTCGATGATCTGGCGCCCGTGGATTTCAATGCTAAGACGGAATCCTCAAGCACAGAGTCCATCGAAGCGACCACCAAAAGCCCCGAGCCGAGGTTGCCGGAAGTGACGGTGGCCGTGGATGAGGGCGGCGACATTCCGGTGCCGGACTTTACCGGGAAAACCATGCGTGACGTTACCGAGGCATGTTTGCGGCTGGGACTCAACCCGATACTGGTTGGCAGCCGGCTTGCCTCTCAACAATCTCCAGCGGCAGGATCGAAAGTTCGCCGCGGGAGCAAGGTGACCGTGCAATTTGGCGGCACTCCGGCGCGTGCTGGCAATGTGCGCTAGGAATAAGGATTTATTGGGCAAATGAGCAACGGCCTGACGGTCGCTGAAGAAGTGCAGAAGAGTACCGCCACGAGCGGTGAGGGCGAATGGAAACACACTGTGGCTGAACAGGTACACCTCATGGGGCTGACACTGGGCTCTCTTTTGGAGGGCGTGGAGGTGCGTTCCGCAGTGTCTTCGCCCGATTTGCGGATTCGGCAGATTGCCTACGACTCCCGCAAGGCGCAGCCTGGAGCCTTGTTTGTGGCCATTCACGGTGTGGCCACCGATGGGAATATTTACGCGAAAGACGCGGCGTCGCGCGGAGCCGTTGTGGTGCTAAGCGAAGATCCTGCCCCGGCAGATTGGCCGGGCAAAGTGGCCTGGGTGCAGGTGCGCGATGCGCGCAAAGCACTGGCCCTTACCGCCGCCAATTTCTTTGAGAAGCCCGCAAACGCGCTGAAGCTTGTCGGCGTTACGGGAACGAATGGCAAGACCACCACGAGTTCTCTAATCGATTCCATCGTGCGCGCCTCGGGAGCACAGACTGGCTTGTTCGGCACAATTGCCTACGACACTCCTCGCAGTAAACATCCGGCTCCCAACACCACGCCGGAGTCGGTAGACCTGCAAAGTTTCTTTGCGGAGATTCGCGACGCGCAGGGAACGTATGCGGTGTTGGAAGCGAGCTCGCACGCGCTGGCGCTGGACCGTTTGTGGGGCTGCCACTTTGCCGCGGCCGTGTTCACGAATCTGACGCGCGATCACATCGACTTCCACAAAAACTTCGACAACTACTTCGCGGCCAAGCGCCGGTTGTTTGAGGGCACGGGCGCCGGCGCGCCGGACGTGGCGGTGGTGAACACGGACGACGACTGGGGCAAGAAGCTCCTCGGGCTGGGCCAGAAAACGCTCACCTACGGCCTGCAGAATGGCGCCGACCTGACGGCGAAGAAATTCCCGCTCAGCTTCAGCGGTCTGAATTTTGCGGCGCAGACACCCAACGGGAAGATCCAGGTGCAGTCGGCGCTGGTGGGCCGCATCAACGTCTACAACATACTGGCTGCCGTGGGCGCCGGCATCGCACTGGGATTTTCCAACGAGATCATCGAAGCGGGCGTGCGCAATCTGGAAGCGGTTGCGGGTCGGTTCCAGCGCGTGGATCAGGGGCAACCCTTCCTGGTTGTGGTGGACTACGCGCACACGGACGACGCGCTGGAGAATTTGATCCGCACCGCGCGCGAACTCAATCCCAAGGGCCGCATCATCACGCTTTTTGGCTGCGGCGGCTCACGCGACCGCACCAAGCGCCCCATCATGGGAGAACTTTCCGGACGGCTGAGCGACCTCTCGATTCTTACCAGCGACAATCCGCGCCAGGAAGATCCGCTGAAGATTATCAGCGACGTCGTCGTGGGCATGCAGAAGTCCGGCGGGAAATACATGATCGAGCCGGACCGCGGCAAAGCTGTCGCGCTGGCGATTGACGAAGCCCAAACGGGCGATATGGTGCTCCTGGCGGGAAAGGGCCATGAGGACTATCAGGTCTTTGCCGACCACACCATTCACTTTGATGATCGCGAAGAGGCGCGAAAGGCCTTGCGCGGTCGCGGCTATACGGAGCCCCAGGGTGGCTCAGGATTTGGCACGTAGCGCGCTCGTCTGCGGGCCTGGGACGAGGGCCTGCGAGCCAAGGAACTAGCTCGCAGACAAGTCGGAAGGAGGAGCCCTCAACCGGTGAGAACGCACAGAGATGTGCTTTACGGACGAGGTGAGCGCTTCGCCCGAACCCTGGGGAAAGCCAACCTTTTGAGGCAACTATGCGGTGGACGCTTACACAAGTGGCTGACGCGGTGGCGGGAAGGCCGGGGCATGGGCTGGACCCCCTGGCCCGGCTGGCCGGTGTCTCGATTGATTCTCGCACGCTACGTCCCGGAGAACTCTTCGTTGCCATACATGGTCCGGTTCACGATGGACACGACTATGTGGCCGTCGCTTTGGAAAACGGGGCAGTGGCGGCAGTGGTGGCGGGGCCGCTCCTCTCGAAGTATCCGGGATGGCTGCAAGACCGCTGCATCACCGTTCCCGATACCCTCACCGCGCTGCACGAGTTGGCGCGCGCAGTGCGCAAGGAATGGGGCCGGAAAGTCTGCGGAATCACGGGTTCCGTCGGGAAAACTACAACGAAAGAGATCCTGGCGGCACTGCTGGGTGCGAAATTACGGGTCCTGAAATCCGAGGGCAATTTCAATAACGAGTACGGGCTCCCGCTGACGCTGTTTCGCTTGGAGGAGACGTACGACGTCGCCGTACTCGAAATGGGCATGTCTTTCCCGGGTGAATTGAAGCGTCTTGCGGCGATTGCGCTGCCGGATGTGGCCATTGAGTTGCGCGTCACCCCGGCGCATTTGATGAACTTCTCCTCCGTTGAGGAAATTGCCCTGGCGAAACGGGAACTGGTCGAAGGGTTGCACGGCCCGCTTTCGCTGGCCGTACTTAACGCCGATGACCCGCGCGTGGCGGCGATGGCTGCCGTTGCGCCGGGAAAGGTGATCTTTTACGGAATTGAAAAGCCGGCCGAGTACCAGGCGGAAGAGATCGAGGATCGCGGGGCGCTGGGCTCCGCGTTCACGCTTGTGCACAAGGGGAAGCGCGCGCGCATCGAAATGTCACTTCCGGGGCGTCATGTGGTCTTGAACGCGCTTGCGGCCATTGCTGCGGCCAGCGCGTGGGGCATCGGCGTCGCGGAAGCGCAACGGATTTTCCCCAGGTTGCGCACGCCTTCGATGCGCGGCGAATTG
>CAWADS010000027.1:0-122793 GCA_963780785.1 Candidatus Acidiferrales bacterium | reverse complement strand
GTGGCCCGCGACGGAGGCTGGTGGGACTGGAAATCAATTGGAGCGAGGTCGAAGCGCACTACGAAAAAATCGGCATGGCGCCGCAAGTGCCGGGAACGGCGTCGCGCGTGGCCGTGCCGGTTTATCGCGGCGGGCGGCAGGTGGGCAAGGCCACGTCCACAACCTGGTCGCCCACGCTGAAACGCATGATCGCGCTGGCTACCATAAGCCGCGAAAGCGCCGCTGTGGGCCAGACGCTCAGCATGGAATTGACGGTGGAAGCCTCGCGCAAAACGGTTTCCGCCAAAATCGTGCCCTTGCCCTTCTTCAATCCACCGCGCAAGACCGCGGCCCTCGTACTCTGAGCAGACGGGAGCCCATCGGCGCGATCCACTGCGGCGTATTGGATCCACTGCCACTCGATGATTTATTGGTTTAGCCGGTTGTATTTCTTCAGCACGGCGCGGAGTTGATCGTGCGGCAGCGCGGTGACGTGATGGTTGTCTCTCCCCGTCATCGATTCGGCGGCGATCATCGCGTTTATGATGGCCTCCTCGGTGGCCTGCACGGTGGCGGCGAACACCGGATCCAGCATGTCGTTGGGCAGCATCTTCAGGTCAACCAGGTGGTCTTCGGCGGCCGCACCTGGGTTCGCGGTCGAAAATGCCAGAAAGATGTCGCCGGAGTCGTTTCCAGAGATGCTGCCGTCCCGGCCCAGGCCCAAGGTCACGCGATGAGCGAGGCGCTTCAATTGCATGGGAAGCAGCGGCACATCCGTGGCCACAACCACGATGATCGAGCCGCGCTCCGCAATCATCCGAGGGTACAAATGCATAGGGGTCCTCTGAGGCAATCTCCCGCCCTACGGGAATTCCTGCCACGCGGAAGTTTTGCCGCGAACCATAATTGCACTGGACAAGCACCCCGACCGTGTAGCCGCCGTCTTTCGCGGGAAGTTTTCGCGAGGACGTGCCGATACCGCCCTTGAACCCATTGCAGATCATGCCGGTGCCCCCGCCGACCGCGCCTTCTTCAACGAGCCCGCCATGCGCGGATTCAATGGCGTGAAAGGCATGCTCGGGTTTCACGTGAAAGCCGTTGATGTCGTTCAGCCAGCCGTCCCACGTTTCCGCGACCACCGGCAGGGACCACCAATCGTCCTCGGGATTAATGTGCTGGTTGTTCACGAGCCACTGAATCACGGCATCGTGCACGACCCCCACGCTGTGCGTGTTCGTAATCATCACGGGCCCCACCAGAAAACCGGATTCTTCCACCCAGGTCGTGCCGGTCATTTCGCCATTGCCATTCTGCGCGAACCAACCGGCGAAGACTCCGCCTTGCATTCCATCTCTTCCTTGCGGCAGGACAGCGGTGACACCAGTGCGTACAGGTCCCTTACCCACCACGAGTTTGCCTTCGCCGGAAATGAGCGTGGTGTGACCGACGGTTACGCCAGGCACATCGGTGATGGCGTTGAATGGGCCCGGTGTCCCATCAAACGGCACGCCTAGATCGCGTGCGCGTGGTTTGGCGGCATTTTTTTCCTGCGGACAAGAAGGAACTGCAACAACAACAGAGGCGAACAGAAAAGCAAAGAGCGGCAACTGACGGCGCATGAAAGGCATCTCCCGAATGATCGAGCAAATGAATGATGATGAATTGCCGCCAAGAAGAGTAGCGCGAGCCGCTCAGCCGGGAAAGACTTTTGCCAGCGCGTGTTGCAATGCCGCGGCAATGAGCCGGCACTCTTCTGGTGTGATAATGAAAGGCGGCGCAAGAAGCACATGGTCTCCGCGCGAGCCGTCCACGCAGCCCTGCGTGGGATAAGTGAGAACGTTCTTTTCGAGCGCGGCCTGGCGAATCTTCTCGGCAATGCCCGCTTCTTTGGGAAACGGCTCGCGCGTGGACTCGTTCTTCACGAATTCGACGCCCTGCAGCAGGCCCAAACCGCGCACCTGCCCGACATGCGGGTGGCTTTCCAGCGGGGATAGCGCCTTACGCAGCGTTTCGCCCGCCGGGGTCACACGATCGAACAATTTGTGCGCTTCCAAATAATCAAACACCGCATTCCCCGCGGCCATGGACACTGGATGCGACTGGTATGTGAAGCCATGCATGAACGCCGCGGTGCCTTTTTCATAGGCTTCGACCACGCGCGCCGCCGCAAGAACCGCGCCAAGAGGCGCGTAGCCGCTGGCGATGCCCTTCCCTGTAAGAATAATGTCCGGCTCAAGGCCCCAGTGCTGGCTCGCAAAGGGCTTGCCCGTGCGGCCCATTCCGCTCATGACCTCGTCCGCGATCAGCAGGATGCCATGCTTGCGGCAAATCTCGGCGATGCGCGCGGTGTAGCCATCCACGGCGGCTGCGGCCCCAAGCGTCGCACCGACAACAGGCTCAAAAATGAAGGCAGCGACTGTGGAGGCATCATTGGCCTTGAGAAATGCCTCCAGATCGTCCGCGCAGGCGAGCTGGCATTCCGGAAATGTCTTGTCAAACGGACAGTGGTAGCAGAAACAAGGCGCGACATGGCCCCACTCCGGAAGCATCGGCGCATACGGCGCACGCCGCGCTACGTTGCCGCTGACGGACATCGCGCCGAGCGTGCTGCCGTGATAACTCTGCTTGCGCGAAATCACGCGGTAACGCGCGCTCTCCTTGCGTTCCAGAAAATATTGCCGCACCAGTTTGATCGCGGTTTCCGTGGCCTCCGAACCACCCGAAGTGAAATAGACCCGCCCACCATCGTGGAAATTCTTTGGAGCAAGCGCCAGTACGCGCGCCGCGAGCTTCTCAGCCGGCGCGGTGTGAAATTGCGAGGTGTGCGCGAAGGCGATATTGTTGGACTGTTCGGCCATGGCGCGGCCAATCTCCGGAACGCCGTGGCCGATGCTGACAACCGCGGCCTGGCCGGAGGCGTCCAGATAGCGGCGGCCGTCGGCGGCAATAATCCAACTGCCTTCGCCGCGCACGGCCACCGGATACTGTTTGCGGAGGTTGCGGGAAAATAGCGGAGAAGATTGCGCGAGTGTACTCATAGTTTTATTGTAGCAAACCAGGCGGCGACTCCTGAAGGTGACCCCGCGTCACAGTCGTGTGATACTCTTTCGCGGGTTCGGAGGATTCCACTTGCTCATGCGTTTCTGTTTTCGTTCGCTCGTTTTTCTTCTTGTGCCGGGTCTCGTCGCGATCAGCGGGAGTCATGCGCAATCTGCGCAGGAACCGGTGAAAATTGCCGTGGACTTGCGCGACGTCGCGAAGCACCTTTTTCACGCGCAACTCGTGTTTCCCGTGAAGCCCGGACCGCTCACACTTGTCTATCCGAAGTGGATCCAGGGCGAGCACTCGCCGACGGGACCGATCGTCAATCTCATCGGCCTGAAAATGCGGGCCGCGGGACAGGAAGTCGCTTGGCGCCGCGATGATATGGACATGTACGCTTTTCATCTGGAAGTTCCGAGCGGCGCCGGCACGCTAGAAGTGGCGTTGGACTATTTGTCGCCGGCGGACGCGAACGGGTCGCGGGAAACTCCTTCCGCGACGGCGCAGATCGCGGTGTTGAACTGGTATCTCGTCACGCTCTATCCCCAAGGGGCGAAGACCGACGATCTGACCTACGTCGCGAGTCTGCGCTTGCCCGATGGATGGAAGTACGGCGCGGCGCTGCCGGTGGCCCAGGAAATTCCCGATACCGTGGAATTCGCCCCTGCTTCCTTAACCACACTGATCGATTCACCGGTGCTTGCCGGAGCCTATTTCCGCACGCTCGATCTGGCCCCCGGGCAGAAACCTGAACATTTCATCCATATCGCGGCGGATGGACCCGCGGCGCTGGCGGCGAGCCCAGCGGAAGTGCAGCATTTGCGCCAACTCGTGGCGGAAACGGGAGCGCTGTTTGGCGCGCGGCACTATCGCCGCTACGATTTTCTGCTCTCGCTGAGCGACGTCATGCCTCCCGATGGCGTCGAGCATCACGAATCCAGTGATGACCGCACGCCCGAAGCGCTGTTTCTGGATCCGGAGGTCCGCGAAACACAGATGGATCTGCTGGCGCATGAATTCACGCATTCCTGGAACGGCAAGTATCGCCGCCCCGCGGGCCTGGTCGCCACCGATTATCAGACGCCGCTCAAAGGCGATCTGCTCTGGGTTTATGAAGGACTGACGCAATATCTCGGAGTCATGCTGGCGGCGCGCAGCGGCTCCTGGACCCCGGAACGCCTTCGCGAATATCTCGCGGCCACCGCCGCGTATCTGAATGACTGGCCGGGACGCGCGTGGCGAGATTTGCAGGACACGGCGATTTCCGCACAGATCCTTTATGGCGCGCCGGCAGGGGGAACTTCACGGCGCCGCAGCATTGATTACTATGATGAAAGCACACTGATCTGGCTGGAAGCCGATACGATTATTCGCCGCGAGACCCGGGGCAAGAAATCGCTCGATGATTTCTGCCGGACATTTTTCGGCGGCGAAAATACCGGGCCGAAAGTCGTCTCCTACACATTCGAGGATGTCCTGGCGGGAATGAACGAAGTCTTGCCTTACGACTGGCGGCGATTTTTTACGGAACGCCTCCGGTCTCACGGGCCGGGCGCGCCTCTTGGCGGGCTGGAGAATTCCGGCTGGAAAGTGGTGTTCACGGATGTTCTCAACGAACACGATAAGGCGGAAGAAATCGTCACGCAAGTGGCGGACTTCGGCTTTTCACTGGGCTTTGATGTGCACGCGCCCGGGGGTGATCTGAGCGACCGCATCCTGGACGTGATTCCCGGCTCGCCGGCAGATCAGGCGGGACTGGCGCCGGGAATGCATCTGGTGGCGGTGAATGGCCGGAAGTGGTCACCGGAAGTTCTGCACAGCGCCATTCAGTGGGCGAGAGACCACAAAGAACCCATCGAGTTGCTCGCCGAAGGCGCCGATTATTACAAGACCTATCGCATCGATTATCACGGCGGCGAGCGCAACCCGCATCTCGAAGCGATCAGCGGGAAGAGCGATGTGCTGGGCGAGATTGCGCGCATGAAAGCCGCTCCGGTCAGCGCACCGAAGACATACTAGTGCCGTTCCAACTATTGGGGCCAAATGACGGTCCAAGCATCTGACGCGAATTCGAAGAAAGCATTCGCGAAGGGATTTGCAGGAACAAGTTGGAACGGCATTAGGAAATCATCCGGCAGGAAGGATTGCCGCGGTTGACGCAAAGCTCGCACGCCTTGGTGCGCACAATCGGCCGTTGGAGTCTGACGGCTCTGATGGTCAATTCGATTGTCGGCGTCAGCATCTTCAAATTGCCGGCCGATTTGGCGGCGCGATTGGGCGGGCTCAGCCCGGTCAGCTGCCTCGGGGCGGGCGCCGGAATCCTGATTATCGCGGGCTGCATCGCGGAAGTTTCTTCCTACTACGAAGAAACTGGCGGGCTGTACCTGTATGCCCGGGACGCACTTGGGCGCTTCGCGGGGCTGCTGGTCGCCTGGCTCACGTGGCTGACGCGCATTGCCGCTCCCGCCGCGGCGGCGAATCTTTTCTGCACCTACGCGGGGCAGTTTTTCCCCGCATTGGGAGCGCGACGGGGCGAACTGCTCCTTTTGGGCGTGCTGATCGGCCATCTGGCGCTGCTGAACTACATCGGCGTAAAAACCGGGAAAATCGTCAGCAACTTGTTCACCGCGATCAAGGTGGGCTTCCTGCTGTTCTTCGTGATGGCAGCGCTGCTCGCTCTGCTGATCAAGCCGGAAATTCGCGTGGCGATTGTGTTTCCCGCCGCTTCCGCGAAAAGCTGGTTTCAGGCCATGCTGCTGCTCGTTTATGCCTACGGCGGCTTTGAGGGCGCTCTGTTTGTCGGCGGCGAGACGACCAATCCCAAACGCGACACGCCCATAGCTCTGCTGACGGCGCTCGGTGTGGTTTGCGTAATCTACACGGCCGTGCAATTCGCCGTCGTGGCCATCTTGCCGGATGCCGGAGCTTCCACGCGGCCCCTTGCCGATGCCGCGCAGCGATTCTTGGGACCCGCGGGCGGAATCGCGATCGCACTGGCGGCGCTGGTTTCCGCTTACGGCTATTTGAGCGCGAATCTGTTGCATGCGCCACGCGTCACCTTTGCTCTCGCCGAGCAGGGCGATTTCCCCGCGTTTCTGGGCGCGGTTCATCCAAAATACAGAACGCCCTACGTTTCCATTTTTCTATACGCCATTTTGGTTTTCGCGTTCGCGGCACTGGGAAACTTCGAGTGGAACGCCATTCTATCGGCGGTCTCGCGCCTGGCGGTGTACGGCGCGATGGCTCTGGCGGTGCCGCTGCTGCGCCGGCGCGGCGATCGCCAGGCGCAGTTCGTTCTCCCGTGGCCATATCTTTTTGCAGGGCTCGGCCTGATCTTTTCCCTGCTGCTGCTAACACAGATGGGCAAAGGCGAATTTGCAATTGTGGGAGTGACGTGCGTAGTGGCGCTGGTAAACTGGCTGGCGGTGCGGAGGTGACTTCATGACAAAAACGCGGACTGGCGATGCCTTTATGCCGGCGGATGATTACGGCCGGGCGCTGCCGAAATTCAGCGTCAATCTGTTAGTGCGAAGCGTGGAAAAATCGCTGCCGTTTTACCGTGACATCCTCGGAGCGACAGTCCGCTACGCCGATGGCGATTTCGCAGCATTGGCCCTGCTCGATGTCGACTTCATGCTCCATGCGGACCACACTTACGATCATCATCCGCTCTATGAACGATTGCAGGGCGCAGGGCCGCGCGGAACCGGGGCGGAATTGCGCGTGCTCGGCATCGATCCCGATGCACTGGAAGCGCGCGCAAGGGCCGCGGGCGTGACGATCTTGCGGCCTGCGCAGGATTTTCCACATGGGTGGCGTGAAGTCACGCTCGTGGATCCCGATGGATACATCTGGGCCGTGGGCTTGCCAACCGTCAAGGAAAAATAAGACCCCCGAGCGGATCCCGCCGCTTGCCTTGGATTCGCCGCGCAATCGTGACATCATGCAATGTTTTGGGGATTGCGGGGAAAAGCGCCGTAGTGGTGGAGGAACGATGAGAAATCGCATAGTGATGTGCAGCGGAATTCTGGCCATCGCGCTGGTCCTAGCTTTGGCCGTACAAGCGCAGGCGCAATCGCCGGCAAAGCACGCGATCGCGTTTGACGACCTGATCAAAATGCATCGCATCTCCGAATCGCGGATCTCGCGCGACGGCAAATGGGTGGCCTACGCGGTGTCCACGCCGGACATGGAGTTAAACCGCGGCGTCAGCAATATCTGGATCACCCCCGCCGCGGGCGGCGAAGCCATTCAAGTGACCCAGGGCGGCCGCGATTCTTCTCCCGCATGGTCCCCCGATGGCAAGATGCTGGCCTTTCTTTCCGCGCGTGACGGCACTTCTCAGGTCTATCTGCTCTCGATGGAGGGCGGCGAGGCGAAAAAACTGACGCAGCTTTCGACGGGAGCCGATCTGTTCAAGTGGGCGCCGGATGGGAAGAGCATCGCCTTCACATCGGCTGTTTATGTGGGCTGCAAAGACGACGCGTGCAACGCCAAACGCGATGAAGAAAAAGAAAAGAGCAAGGTGAAAGCGCGCATCTACGACCACCTTCTCTTCCGCCACTGGAATCACTGGTCCGAAGGCAAGCGCAGCCACCTTTTTGTCATACCGGCCGACGGCAGTTTGCCCGCGCGCGATCTCACGCCCGAAGCGGACTACGATATTCCGCCGGACGAGCGAGGCGCTCCCAGCGACGTCAATTTTTCGCCCGACAGTAAGGAGATTTGCTACACGGCGGTAGCGGAAAAAGTGGAAGCAATTACTACGAATGCCGATCTTTTCGTGGTGCCCGTCTCCGGCGGCGACGCGAAGCGCATCACTTCCAATCCCGGCTTCGATGGGAATCCCGTGTATTCCCCGGATGGACGCGCGATCGCCTACCATGCGCAATTGACCGCGGGATACGAGGCCGACCGGTGGCGCGTCATGTTGTACGACCGCCAGACGGGCAAGAGCGCGGATCTCACAGCCGGATTCGACCGCAGCGCCAACGATTTGGCGTGGTCGCCGGACAGCAAAACCATTTACTTCACGGCGGAAAATGAGACCCTGCAGCCGATTTATGCCCTAGAGGCGCGCGCCGGCGCGGCGCCGAAGAAGCTGCTCGATGGCTACAATGGCGCGTTCTCCTTCAATGGCGATGCGAGCGTGTTGGTGACGGAGCGGACCAGCCTGACTTCACCCACGGAATTATTTGTCGCCGCGGGCGATGGCAGCGGCCTGAAGCAATTGACGCATCACAACGATGCCATCCTCGCGCAACTGGAAATGAATGCGCCGGAGAGCTTCTGGTTCGAAGGCGCCGAAGGAACGAAGGTGGAGGCGATGGTGGTGCGGCCCCCGGATTTTTCGGCCACGAAGAAATACCCGATGCTGGTGCTGCTGCACGGCGGCCCGCAGACCATGTGGGATGACGCCTGGGGCTACCGGTGGAATGCGGAAGTATTCTCTGCTGCGGGCTACGTCACGCTGATGATCAACCGCCGCGGCTCAACCGGCTTTGGGCAGAAATTTACGGACGAAATCACCAACGATTGGGGCGGCAAAGCCTATGTGGACGTCATGAAGGGAATCGACGCGGCCATCGCGAAGTATCCCTTCATTGACAAAACGCGGCTGGCCGCAGCGGGCGGCTCCTACGGCGGATACATGGCGGACTGGCTGGCGACGCACACCGATCGCTTCAAGGCGATCATCAGCCATGCGGGCGTGTACGATCAAGTGTCCATGTACGCGACCGAAGAGCTGTGGTTTGAAGAGCACGACATGCAAGGCACGCCGTGGACGGCGCCGGAAAATTACAAGAAGTGGTCGCCGTCCACCTACGCCGCGGAACTCGGCAAGTACAAGACGCCGACGCTGGTGGTGGCGGGCGAACGGGATTACCGCGTGCCATACACGCAGTCGCTGGAATTTTTCAGTGCGTTGCAGCGCCAGGGCGTGCCCTCCAAGCTGCTGATTTTCCCGGATGAAGGACACTGGGTGCTGAAAGCCGCAGAACAGCCAGCTCTGGTACAAGACGTTCCTGGATTGGCTGGCGACCTACGTGAAGTAGCTGCGCTGGTGGAAAAAGGCCACGGAGCTGCGAAGGTGCCCGCCTCAGAAGGCGGCCGCTACAAAGGCAGACCCAAGAGCACAGTCAAGAGTGACTGTGCCACAAACGCGGCTTAGATCTCCGCGAGTTTCCGGAGCGTGCGGCGCAAAAAATGAAACAGGTGATACAGCAGGAAGAGCGACACGCCGAAGAGCACGCTCACCACGATGATCGCGCCCAGGGGATGCGCCGTCGCGAACCAGACCAGCCAGACTGCTAGAGCATCTTCTCCAAAACTCAGCGCCCAATTGCTGAAAGGCTCCGGGCTCATGTTCACGGCAGCACGCGCGCTGGCCTTGGTGCCGTGGGAAGTAAGCGCGATGCCTCCCGCAAGCAGCGCCGCTCCCCAACGCCAGACGTCGGGGGCCGCTGCGGTCGCGCCGAACGCCAGAAGTGCCGCCGCCGGCGGCCGGATGAATGTGTGAACGGCCTGCCAGATCGAATCGATGTAAGGAACCTTGTCCGCCAGGAATTCCAGTAGATAAAGGACCGCCGCGATTCCCAGTACCACGGGATGGGAGAGGATGCGGAGGTGTTCGGGCAGTTGAATGACGCCAAAGCGCTGGAGCAATCCCAACGTCGCGACGGTGGCGTAGAGATTCAGGCCGGAGGAGAAGCCGGCGCCGAGGACCAGGCTAAGGGTTTCGAGAGGGTTCATGGCCATTCATCACGCAGATCTGTCCATCGGGGAATATCTTAACTTGGAATCCCAATTTGCAGAGAGATTCATCGCACAGAAAACGTGCGATGGAAAACCGTGCCTCCGCTCCGGGACGGCCAGAAGCGCCGCCCCTCGGGCCGGAATGACAAGTTTTGGGCGGTAGGCGATGAGGGAAATCGGCACACAAAGCAAACGCCCCGGCGGTGGCCGGGGCGTTTGCGAAAATGAAGCTGCTGAGCCTGTTTTTACTGGGTCGGCAGCAACAACCGGGTCCAACCCGTCGTGTTGACGTCGCGGAACAGCGGCGTGCGCGGCGGCAACAGCGCCGGAGTGAGGAAGTTGGTGTCAAAGTTGTAGCCACGAGTGGGCGGGCCATAAACCGTGCCGCCGCCGCACTTATAGGTGCCATTGGCCTGGCGGCTATAGTACAAGTCGACGATGGAGCCCTCATAGTTCAGTGTCTGTCCACCCCACTCCTCGAGGAAGCGGAGGAAGTTGTGCACGCCGCCGTCGGTGCCAAAGTCCTGGTAGATCACGCCGGTGGGATTCGAAAAGTATGGCAGGGCCCCGGCGACGACGGCCATGCGGTAGTCGGTGGTGATACCGCCTCGGTTACGTCGCGTCGTAGGGGAAGGCAAAGGAATTGACGTCATTCCAGTTATTGGAAAGAAGAGTGACGGCGTCCGCCGCCACCGATGCCGCGATTGACGGATCGCTGAAGTCATTTCCGCCAGAGTTGGCGTTGTAATCGCCCTGAAGGTAGACAGGGTTTTCGGAAGCGATGGTCAAGCCGCAGTTGTTTCCGCCGGGGCAGGTGCCCACAGCCGTGAGCTTGTTCCCATTAACGATCTTAACCGCCCGCCGGAAAAAGAGCGGAGCGTTTTCGCGGGCCGCGATTGGATTGAAGGCGACCATCATTGGCCAGATGTTGTCAGTGACGTAGCTGGGTACCCCTGTGCAAACGGAATTGGCCACCACGCCGGTACCCGCCAGGGTGGCAAACACGCCGATTTGGCCCGGGCCTAGCGGGGCGGTGGCGGTGTTTTGTGCTCCCACGGCATGGATGTATTTCTGGCTCGCGCCGTAGTAGTAGAACTGGCCTGCGAACGGGTTATTTACGTTCGGGTCCTCCCCGGTGTTCAAAAGACCGTCTGGGCAACCCGTCGTCTGGGCTGAGCTGACAAAATTCACGTTGTCATTCCAACCGTACTCGCCCGTTTCATGAGTGGTGTAAGAAAGCGGAGGCCAGCCGCCAGTGATTGTCTGGACGGTAGAATCCTCGTAGTTCCCACGGCGGTCAGAAATGTAGACCACGTAATTGTTCGGTGCTATGGACGGATCCCTGGTGCTCTGTCCGGAGGTGGTCATGGTATTGATTTTTCCGCCAAACCAGCTCGCCAGGTTCTTGCCATCAACCTCAATGTAATGCATGGTGCCATTCAAAGTAGGAAGGTTCGCGGCCGATATCTGGGTATCGCGCAAGGTGCCCTCGCGCGTATCGAAGAGGACGTTTGGCCAGAAGTCGTAGACCTGGGGCGTCCAACCTGCCAAGACAGTGCCCGTGGCTCGGGTCCACGCCGCAGACTTGCGCAGCCGTGGATACCTTGGGAGAGTGAGCGCTAAGCTTGCCGGTTTGCACTGCGACAGACGACGGATTGTCGCGAATGCGTTCGAGCCGGATGACAGCCCAGGGATGAGGGTCCAGGCAAGTGTACTGAGTAGCAGCGGAAGCCTGAGAGATGGCTGTGAAATTACTGCCGCTTGTGAAGTACTTCAGAGAGGTCGAGTTCGCGTTCAGATTCTGAGCGGACAGGGCGGTCTGAGCGGGGGTGCCCGGCGAGTAAACCGGCGTCACCGGCAGACGAAGGGGAAGCGCGGGGGCCTGGCCAGACTCCATGGTGGTCGTGTTCTGCACCCACTGTGGATTCAGATGGACGCCGTCCAAAGATTGAGAAACCGGATCAATATTGCGGCCGACATAGCCGTAGCTGAGGATTTCCAGGGTCACGTCTTTCCACGTGCCACAGGGGCTGCCGTAAGCCGTTTGCTCCTCGATCTTGATGAATCCCTTGATGACCGGCCAAGGCGTGCCATCGCCTTGCGTGCTCGGGGTCCAGTAGCCGTCGTTGTTGTTATAACCGCCCGTGTAGTCCGAGGAGCCTGCGCCCGAAGCCGCTAAGGGGAGCGGCGTAACGCCGTTCGCCGTCATTTTCGTATAGAGGGTCGCCGCAGATCCGGTCCAGTTAGCACCCCCAACGCCAGGCTGCTTCGCGATCGAGCTCAGGTCAAACGGCTGCGTGCCGCCATCGATGCACGGCAGGTTCATGATGTCGTCTTTATTGTCGGAAAGAAGAACTCTCAAGCTGGCTTGCGCAAAATAGCGCTCGCCAGTGACGTTGCCGGCTTCGCCGGAGAGTGGACGCCGGATGAGGTCGATGGACTGCGTGGTGCCGCTACCGATCGTGACGATTCCCAAGACTCAAGAGTTTTGCGCCGGTGGAATACTGGGGGTAGGCGCTGCCCTGGCCATTCGTCAGACTGCTGTTGTAGTCGGCCGGGGAGTTGCCTGTAGAGATCGTGGACCAGTTTGTATCTGCTCGCCGAGCCTATTGCTCCCGCGAGGCTCCCTTCCGAAGGCGAGTATGCCAGAGCCCTGTAGGTGCTGCCACCGGGTTGCGTCGTGATATTGACCGTACCCGTATAGTTCGAGGTGACGGGCCAACCGTTCTCCAAATTGGTGCGGATGACATCTTTGTAAGCGTCCACTTTGTCGGACATGGTCAGGGTGTTACCATTCCCCTCGGCCAGGAAAAGATTTCCGTTGGTATGCGTGCGGCCGCCGAACTGGAAGTCCGGGCCGGCAAAGAAGCTGAGGTCGGTATCGGAAAAGATGCCGAACTGGAACAGTGGAATACCGACGGTCTGCACGGTCCGCTGCAACTTCACTTCTCTTCCCGCGGTGGTTCGGGCATTCACGTACATGGTGTATTCCGTGAGCATGGCGGTCATACCAGCATAGTTGCCCGATTTGATGGTGGAGTTCGTCGGAGCAGGATTGCCCTTGGAGTCGACGGCCGTCGGCGTGATCGTGTAACCGCTCGTTCCGTTGCTGGTCAGATAGGAAATATTGGGAAGAAGTGGCGGGTTAAGCTGTATGTTATTGATCTGGTCGGACGTCGGTGAATAGGTTTGCGCAAAGAGATCTCCGAGATTGGCCGTCATCTGCTCCATGCCGGCTTCCGCGGCGTAGAATGCGGTCACATCGTCATTGTTCGAGCCGGCAAGTTGCTGGTTGGAGATCAGCAGGATGCAGAAACCAACCAGAAGGCTGGACATGAGAAAAAGCAAGAGAAGCGATGTGATGAGCGCGACGCCCGCGTCATCACGCAAAAGTTTGGATTTCTGGAATAAATTCATGCTCATTGCCGGCTCCTCTTATTTGTAACGATTGACGTAGGCCAAACTGCGCAAGCTGACCTGTGTCATCAAATTGCTTCTGGCATAGATGGATGTGTTGCCTTGGCGGACGGAATGACTCGAGCGCGCGCCAAGATAGACGTTCACCGAGCGAATATTCGCCTCGGAATTCCCCGTGGGAACGGAATTCTGATTCGAAGGATTAGTGATGCCATCGACGTAGTTATAGGTGAACTGCAAGTTTTCCAGGGTCTCGCCGACCGGCGTGGGAGAGTTAAAGTTGACCTGGCGAATCAGACCGCGTATACGGCGGACTGGAAACGTTGTCCAGATAATAACTAATCATCCAAATCCGCGTGGCGAGAGTCGTGGGAAAGCAAGTAGCAGCGCCGCCGCAGGTGGAGCTGGTCTGCAAATACTGAATGGTGCCGCCAGCCTCGCTGCGGCCGTTCAGCTTGAACGCATCACCCGGCGCAAAAGTCAGTATTTGGCCCGCTACACCGGTGACCGTCAAGAGGGCATTTCCCTTGGCATTGCTGAACATGATGAGGTCGCCGGGATTGATTGTGACCAAGTTGCCTTTGGTGGTGCTGGAGATATTCACGCAAGTGATATCGAAAGTGGCTGTAAGGGTCGTGCCATTCAATTGCAGACTGCCTGCCGGGCATCCCGCGACTGCCGGCGGTCCCGCCGAGGCCGGTTGATTGATGGGAACCCCATCCAGACCGGCGGTATTGTCCGCGTAAAGCATGGTGATTTCGTCGGTAATGCTGTTGGGATTCGCGGCCGTTCCAGTAGTCGCATCTGGCGCCGTGATGAAGGGCCCCATCCCGTTGCCCGGCTCGACAGCGGGTATCGAGGATTCGCAGGTCGCCCCCGGGTAGGGAAATGTGCTCGCGCCACCAAGCTGGGGCCGATTGATCCGCGGGGTGGTATCGCACGGAGACGTGAAAGGGATGGAAATTCCGCCGTTGGGAATTCCCGTGCCTGCCTGCTGCAGGTCCAACTGGATCATGTTCAACCCGGCCCGCAAATTCTCGCTCATGTCCGCCCCTTGCGAGACCACCTCGTTCGACTGCGACGCATTGCGGAAGGCGAGCACGGCGGCGTACAGCAGGATCATGGTGACGGCCATGGCGATCATCAATTCGATCAAGGTAAAGCCCGCGATTCTTCTGTTTGGTTGGACTTTCATCGTAGGCCTCATGAGAAATTGGAAATAAAGCTGACGAGTTGATACTGCGATGTTTGCCCTTCAAACTTCCAATTGATGGTCACCGTGATGGTCTTCAAGTTGGGGGTGTTGGCGACCGGGGCGATCACAATCGTGCGCGTCATCCAAGGATTCAAATTGATCGAGACGTCGTCGGCAGTCCCGAAAATGTTGTCTTTCCCTGGAGCGATTATGATGCAGTCAGGATTGCTGGAGTCGTCGTCCGCGGTTCCGAACAAGCCGTCTGGGCCCGGCGCATACAGCGGCTGCGCATTATCCTTGAAAATGCCGCCAATCGATACGTTGTTGATTTGCGCGCTGGTAACGAGCCGCGTGTCGCGCGCCGTGAATATGCTCTCCATCGCTTCTTGTGCTTTCTGTTGCGCGATGTATTGAATTTGGGTCTGGTAGGAAGCCCTGAGACCCTGGGTGAATACAGAAACGAGGGAGAGAACGCCGAAGACAAGTACGGCCATGGCGACCATCACCTCGATGAGCGTAAATCCTCTTTGTTTACGCGGTGGACTCTTCTTCATGGGCTGATGCTCCTATTCCATCCAAACTTGTTGCGACGATCCGTTGACAGGGCCGATGAAAGTGTAGGGGCGCACCCGGCCGGTGCTGCCCATAATCGTGACCGCACGCGCCGTCGCCGGCTGGCTCGGAATACCCACAAAAATGGTTCCGTTATAGACGGTGGTGCCATATTCATCCGCGCCAAACTGACCGGTCGACGAGAAATACATGGTGGCCGGGCAGCAGCTGACGCCTCCGATGCATACCGGAGACGAGCCGGAACAAGTGCCAAACAGCATTGGTGTATCGGGAACACCAGTCTCCATAACGAACTGCGTATTTTGAGGTAGTGGCATGGTGACTATAGGCCCGGCAAGATCCCCGACCACAAGTGGGCGCGCCTGAACCTGGTAGCTGACCGTGTAAGGTGAGGCGGGTGAGGAGTAAGTGTTAAACCAGACCTGCACGGCGCGGCGCTGGCTGATGGCCAATTGTCTGGCTACGCGCAATTGGCTGGCGACGACGTCCATGGCCGAATTCGCCTGATAACTCTCCATGGTGCCGAAGCTTTTGAAGACCGTGATGGTGGCCAGTACAATGATGACGCCTAAAACGATGAGGGTTTCTATGAGAGAGAAGCCCTGCTCGGTTCTATTTTTGTGACTCATGGGCGACTCCCCTTCGCAAAGACGTTCGCTTCCGAAATGGCGGTATCGGCGGATGGCCCGGTGTTTCCCGCCGCCCTTCCCCAGCCATTTGCTGGGGCAAGAGGCCTTCACGCCAGACTGCGGCGGCGACTACACCCGCCCCGCCGATACTGGGACCTAACTAGTGGTAACTCATTCAAGTGTGCGCCAACAACTGGACGAAAGTACTGCTTTGGAGCAGTGGGGCGCGCCCGTCCGCGCTTGCTAGTGGGACAGTTACTAAGGTTTGCGTGGATGAGAACAAACTCAGATGGGCAAGAAAGCGCGACGCCTTTGTCTAAACGATTGTTTCGCAAGGGAATACGTTGCACTTAACGGTTTGCAGGGGGGCGTTCAGGAGAATCTCGCCGTGTGCGTTTGGCGGTGAGCTTGGCAGAAGTCCTAATCGCGATGGTACTTTCGTTGTTACCTTTCTGACACGGCTAGGCGAAGAAATGCGGCAAATCCAGGTCGATCACAGCCTGACGAGATGCCGGAAGCACAGGCGTTGAGCTGGATGAAGGAAGGCGCGGGCGGCTGATTCTGTCGCGTGAGGCGTTGCCTCGCAATCCGGCAACGGTAGCAGGATTCCCTTCTTGCGCTGAACCGCTGCGAGACGTTTTTGCCTGAAGGCGCCCGGCGGCATCAAGAAGGGGCCGAACTTTGCCGCCGGTCGCAGGCTTAATCGGAATCCTTTCGATTCCCTTCTCTCACCAGGAGTAATGCACCTGATACGTTACGACTAATCGGCCTGTACGCCACCGATTCCATCCTGCCCCGCGTGAAACAAGTCTATGAAGTCTACGGACCAGACTGGCCATGCTCCATCGAAGCACGCCTGCTCACCTATTTCCTGCGCCTCGATCCTGCCTACGGCACAGAACAACTCGGCCCTGCGCTTTCGGCTTACTACAACAAGGGCGGCAGCGACTGTCATCAAACGAGTTTGCTCGTTGATCTCGCCCTGCTGCGGAATGGCACCGAATTACAGCCGTTTGTTTCTGCGGCGTTAAATGACCCGCGTCCTCTCGTCGCCGTGGCCGGCGCCAGAGTCACTGCGTTTGGCGATCAAGCCATAATCCCCCCAGCCTCCACCAGTAGCTCTATTTCGCGCTGATCGCCGAATCCCGGAAGCACGCCGTTAGCACCATTAGGGTGTACAAGTGCCCGTCACCAGCCGGAAACGGCGTTCGAGGAGATCGAAATGCGACCAGCACTCCGTATCGTTCGCCTTCCCTCCATCGGGACTTCTGGGAAGTCATGCCATTCGCAATTCCCCTAGCTAATCAGCTGAGACTCACTCTCGTACGGAGTCATTCGCTCCCCGGCTGGCTCGGTTCGGTCAATCACATTGAGGTGATACCCAAGGCGCTTGGCTGTTTCTTCGATGCGTTGCCGGGTCGTGGCGGCGATGTAGCGTGCCAGAGGCGCATTATTGAGGACAATGGAAACGGTGGCGGGAGAAAAGCCGCTGGCTTTGGCAACGTCCCGCATGGTGACCAGCTTGTGCTTTCCGCCAGGTTTCTTCATTCGCCATTCCTTGCGTGCCTATCATCGGGCCGCAGGCAACGGAATGCAATCCCAAAGCGCGCAAGGCCTAGTCCTCTGGGGGCACCTCAAACGAGAGCTGCTTGGTGAAGCCCTTTGTCTTCCAGATACCGAAGGCGATCCCTGCAGCCATCCAGACCGAGCCAATTTTCATGGCCGGGTGGCTGAGATTCAGCCACAGCAGGAAGCAAATGATAAACCCGAAAATCGGCGGTATCAGATTGCCCAGTTTCTTCTCTTCCGCGCGCCAATAATAGCGAAGAAACGCGGCAGCATTGACTCCCATAAAGGCGATGAGCGCGCCGAAATTGAGCATGTTGAGTCCAAGATCATACGTGAGGAGGAACGACCCAATGAGCGCGATGGCGCCGACAAACAAAACGTTGTTTCGGGGAACGTGATGCTTGGCGTCGATGGCGCCAAAGAACGACTTCGGAAGAGCCTCGCTTCTTCCCATTCCGAAAAGCAATCGGGCCGCGCCGATCTGCGCGCCGAGACCCGAGCCAAAATTAGCAACAATTAAGGTCACGCCCACAATTCCAAAGAGGGGCGCCCAGGTACGGGCGGCGGCAAACACGTAAGCGGTGTCTTCATTTGGAAATGCCTGCGAAGCGGGCCACACCAGTTGGGCGATGTAAACCTCCGCCGCGGAAAGGATGCCGATGACCACGCAGGTGAGAACCGTCGCCAGCATGATGTTGCGGCGCGGGTTTTCTGCTTCTTCGGACAAGGTGGAAATGCCATCGAACCCTATGTAAGTCAGGACCGCAATCGAGGTGCATCCAAACAAATTTCCCCAAGTAAACGTTGCTGGATCATAGAAAGGCCGGGTGAAGTAGATGGGGTCGGCCCCATGCGGAATTCCATGAATGTAGCGGATGGCGGCGACAAACACGATGACGATCACCGCGCTCATGCCGGCAGCCATGACGGTGTTCACCCGTGCCGAAGTCTTGATCCCGCGAATGTTCAGCAGCGTAAAAACTCCGGCAAAGAAGATTTTCCAGCCCCATACGGGAAGTCCGGGGGCGAATTGGTGCGCTTGCTGCGCGCACCAGATCGTGCAGATAAGAGGATTGAGCATGTAGTCCATGACCATGCTCCATCCGGTCACGTAGCCGACCGCCGGATTGATCTCCTGCGCCACGTAAGTGAACGCCGAGCCGGCGCTGGGATACGCCCGGGCCATCCTGCCGTAGCTGATGCCCGTGAAGAGCATGGCCACCATAGCAATTAATATGGCGGTGACCACCTGACCGTGGCCGCGCGTGCTGAGCACTCCGAATGCAGACATCGGCGCGACCGGTTGGATCACGATGATGCCGTAGAGAATCAGGTCTCGAAGTGTGAGCGTGCGCCGCAGGCGAGGTCCCGCGTTTGTCGTGCTGGCATCCGTGCTCAAGCACCTCTCCTTTTTGCCGGACGGTTCTCGCCCGGAGAGAGAACCACCGCGCGCGTCAGATTCTTCGGCGCGTCAGGGTACAGTCCCGTACACGCGCCTCCAAAACTGTTCAGCGGTCGGTGGGTTCCCGGAAGCGCCGATTGTCGAGAAGGCTCGGAAGGGCCCGCAAATTGCCAGTCACCTTGATCGAAAAGCTCTGAACGGTTGGTACGCCGTCTACCCGGTCCACCGTGAGCCGGATACTGAAATCCCCTGCCCTCGTATAGGTGTGAGAGACCCTGGGACCGTTTGCGTTGGTGCCATCGCCGAACTCCCAGCGATACTCGACCGCGGGCACACCAGTAGCTTCTGATTGAGCTGAGAAAGAGATGGTTTCACCAGCATTGGCAACGGAGGGCACTTTTGCTGTGATGCCCGGTGTGCCCGGCGCGACATTGCTATCGATAATCTTGATCACTTTCACGGACTCGGGAAGTTGATTCTCGATCTGCACGGTGCCGCCCGCCACCGCAACCGGCGCGTTCTGGTTGAGAACGTCCAAAGCTGTAAAGGTATGCTCCGCGGACAACCCGAGATCAGTGAGTTTCAGCGTGTGCGACCGCGATGTTTTTGTCCAATTAAAGATGGTCAAGATGGCCTGGTGTGGACTTTCCTGCAGAAAGAAGATGCTTGGTTGTTCATCGCCGGGATCATAGGTCATCAGATCGACGGGCGTGGAAGCGCGGCTGAGTTTCGCCATGTTCAGCAAGTCTCTATTCTCAACGAGCGCCAAGCGATCCTTCTGAGAGCCCAAGGCGGGCATGTCGTCGCCAATTTCATACATGCCGCCGGACACGGCCGAGAGAGCAATGGAAGCCTGTGCCGCGGGCAGCGGAAGCGACTGCGGCCGTTCTGTGAATTCGCTGAAGGGCTGCTGATCCGTGGTGTTGAAGGCGTCCGGATCGTTCAGGAAGAAATTGCGGTGCATGTAAAAACGGGCGGCAATCCCCGGCGCAGCGTTCTTGGTTGCTTGAAAAGAATGCGCCGTGTCCGCGGAGACTCGGCCAGTATCGACCAGCCCTACCGGCGTGAGCATGGGACTTCCGTCCTTGTCCAGGACCACCTCGTCGCCCACGGCGTCGCGAATGATTTGTAAGCCGATGCGCTGCGCTTCCAGAGCGGTCGTGTTGGGCCGGTAGCGGTAACCTTCGATGGCGCTGGTGTCCATGAAGTCGAGCTTGATGAACCGGACCCCCCATTCACGCACTAGAGTGCTGTAGGTCTGGCGCAGATAGTCCTGCGCGCCGGGATGCGTGGTGTCCAGCATGAAGAGCAGATCCGTTTTTTGATTCCAGACCTCGCGACCCGAGATAGGTTCGCCCTTGGCGTTGTGCACCAGCCAATCCTTATGGTGCTCGTAAACCCAAGCCCGGGAGGTCACCTCAAAAGGAGCGGTCCAAACGCCAAACGTTAGCCCGTCCCCGGTGATATGGTGCCCCACAACGCGCATGCCATCCGGGAACTGCGTGGCATTGGTGTTACGTACTCTCCGCGGGCGTACTGGTAGCCTTCATCAATTTGAAAGTATTTATAGCCGAGTGCCTTCAAATGTTCGGCTTGCCAGTCCGCGTTGGCCAGAGTCTCGCCCTCGTTGATTCCGCCGTAATATGCCGTCCAACTCCACCAACCGATAGGATTCTCGATAGAGACGCGAGCGTGGTGCAGCCGTCGAATCGCATCGCCGTAAGCCAACAACTGATTGTGGTAACCCAGCCCGGCTTGCAGCATCACGCGCTCCGAGACCATGTCTGAGCCGGACGCGAGGGGCAGGCTTAGTTCGACCTGATTTTCCGCTGGAGCATTCTTCAGATCAAAATCCTTTTGTATTTCCGTAGTTCCTGTGAAGTCAACGCTATAAGACGCAATTTTCGTTCCGCGTCCCATCGCCCGCAGACTGCAGATGCAAAACAGTCAGCAAGCGATCCGCGGTCAGTGCGCCGATAAAGAGACTTTGTTTGCTCTCCCGGTTGTAGACGAGTTGACTTCCGACGCCGCGATGCATCCCGCCTGGCGCTTTCCCTAGATCGTAGAGCCGCAACTGCGGCCAATCTTCGCTGAAGCTGTCGGAAAGGACGCGATCGGCGGAGGCAGGACCACCCAGATTGAGCAATGGCTCCCCAAGTGCCTCCATGCCTCGGATGGACTGCACCGTCACTTCCTTTCTCAGTGCTGTTCCGTACTGCCACCTGGAGAGTGCCGTAAGGACTTTGGTCGTAAAGCTGGACGACATAGATGAGGTCGGCTTTCCCCGCGAGTCCCGGAGTTCGTGACGGTTAATGCCCGGCCAGAGCCGAGTTCATCGCTGAACGTGGATTCGGACACTTGGTGACGCGGATACTCGGTTGAGCGCAGCCACTGGTGATTGACCTGAGCTGCCACACCGCTCGTGAAGATGGGCTGGCCGCCCCGCACCGCCAGTTGATACGTTGCGTCCTTAGCGTTGACGGTCAGAGACAGCTTGTCGTTCGTCAATCGCTGAGCCGCACAAGGCGTGATGACAGTCAGCGTCGCAGCGACAATCGCGATTCCCACATTGCAGAGCCATCCGCAACTCATTTTGAACACGGTGTGATTCTCCCTTCCAAGCAGGATGTTCCCTATGATTTTACTTTATGGCCACCGCGATCCGCGGCGTGTTGTACCCCTCGAGTCTTACCCACGCGGCTGTTTTGCCTGGTCGTGGGATAACACCGTGAATCACGAGTGTTTCGCCCGGAAATACTGTGACGTAATTATCGTCGTACTCGATCGGAAGAATCTCGTCGCCATCCCGGTCGGGGATGATCTCTGCACGTTCGAAGAACGCGACGCGTTCGGTGGCGTTGTGCAACCGAATAGCGACGCGATTCTCACCGGCGGCTGATGTTTGTGTGGCACTCAGCTCTAACGGGACTTGCGGCATGAAGTTAAGCGCGGTCATGTCGGCCCAACTCGCCTGTTGCAACGCAAATGCACCGTCGTTTTTGCGATCGCCTAAATCATCATCCTTTTGCGACTGCCAGTAGATGTTTTCCGCAAGGAGCCTGTCAGAATTGTCAAACAGCTGACAGCGAACAAAGTAGACGGGAGAGCTATTCGGAAACCTGGGCAACGTCATGGCCTGGACCGCCCCGCCGGAAGCGATCCGGATGTTTGCCGCGTCGCGGTCGTCCAGCACTTTGCCTTGTATGTCGTAGATGCGCACGCGCACCCGCAAGCCTTGCTGTTCGGTCGGCATCTGGTTGACTACTGTGATCTTTGCCTGGCTGTGATCACCGGTCGCGTAGGAATCAAAGACCACGGAAAGAGGCCGCAAGCCCTTTTTGGCGCCGTAATAGGCTCCGCCCGGGCGCAAATAGTAATCGAAAATATTTCCAAAGAAAGAAGGCCAATGGCTATTCAGCATCCAATAAATCGTCATTTTGTGATTCGCCCACCCGTTGGCAGCGAAGGCCTCGAATTGGGCGCGGGTACCTTCGTAGTGGGCAAGTTGGGCCTTCCGCGCAAACTCTTCCGCGGTGTTTGAGGGCCCGTAGCGGCGATCAACGGCGCGCTGAATGTTGATCAACATACTGTTCCCCGGGTTTGATCCGGAATGGAAGTACCACGTTTCATTAATCGGCCAAAGCTTGTCGTTGGGAATGAACTTCTTCAGGCTCTCGAAGGGCGGGATGTGTTCATTGTCACCCTGCTCCGCGCAGGAGCCTCGCGAGGGTTCATATTGTCCGCTGAACCAATATGTGGGTGGCCGCCAACTGTAGGGACCTGCCATATGGATACCGTCCCATAGACGTTCGCCTCGGTCGTCCTTGGCGAACGATGAGACGGTGTCAACGGTGGCATTCTGCCAGTGCAAGTCCGACAGGATCCCGTGGTAAACGCCGAGTACGGATTTCGGCGGCAGACCGTCGCTTCCATTGGCCCATATCCAAACCGAAGCATGGGGACGGAGCATCAAGATTTGCGACTGAAGACTCTCGGCCGCAACGCGATGATCTTCTTCATCCCATTGGCCCCACTTCTCCCACTGGTTGCAGCACATCCAACCGAACATGAGTGGGATGCCCTGCTCGTCTGCCAACTCCACAATGTGCTCACTCGAAATCTTCGATTCCCACCGGAGCATGTTGAGTCCAAGGTCCTTTACGTATCGGAGCACCGCGGCCTCCCGGTCCGGGTCGTACCGGTATAGCAGGTCTGGCGTGTAGACCGCTCCGCGCACCAGGAAGTCTCTGCCATTGACCTGTAGATAGAAGTTGCCTCCCTTGCCGAGGCCGGGGAACTGCTCATCTTGGTCGCGATGCTGCGTGATTGTGCGGATCCCGAACCTGATTTGCGTAACGTCGGAAAGTTCATGGTTCTCGAGAAACTCGAGGCGAAGATCGTAGAGGTTTGGGGCTCCCATCGTGTAGGGCCACCAGAGGTCGGGATTCTGCACGACTAGCTCGGGATATTTATCTGGCGTGAAGCTTACTGGTCGATTTTCGTCTGGTGAAAGACTAACCGGTTGTTCGAACCGTATAGGGGGTTTACCCGGACGTGAAATAGCCCCCCGGAGAATCCCACTCACTTGCTGCTTCGAATAATTTCGGAGGTCAGCGAAAACTGTCAGCCGAGCCGTATTGGTTTTTGGCAGCGGAAGCTCAGAGTTGACTAACGCGTGGTCGAGTGTGACATCACCCAAGACCCTCAAATAGACTGGCTTCCAGATCCCCGCATTGCGATCCGCAACAAAAGAAATTCCATTCTCTGAGTTCTTCCGGGGACCTTGATAGCCCAGGTACTTCCAATTGATCCAGTCGAACCAGCTATCTGCTAACTCGACGCCGTTAACATCTTGGAGCGCCTGTTCAGGTGTGACTTTGACGGCCAGCGTGTTCAATCCTCCACGCTTGATCCATTGCGTCACATTCAACTCATGCGCGCTATACATCCCCACTACATGCTTGTTGTCGGCTATCATCAGGCCGTTCAGCCAAATCTCGGCACGATAGTTGATTCCCGGAAAATCCAGCAGATAAACCGTATGCCCGTCTGGCGCTTGGAAGGTGGTGCGATACCACCAATCCTGCTTGTACAGTTCTTGTGGAACGCTCTCAAGCAAGTTCTTCCCAAAGTAGAGATTTGGATACACGCCATCCTCTTCGAGCGTCTCCAGAACGGTTGCCGGCATTCGATGAATCGCATACCAGCCCGTATCCTTATAGTCGGGGAGGGAGATGGCCGCTCCGCCAATTTGCAGATCCTTCGCGGAAGTCAGCTTCCAGTTCTCGGCCAACTCGATGTTTCTTGGGGAGTCCGCGGCAGCGAAATACGGGAGGACGCCCGCACACAGCGACACGAACAACGAAACGATTAGCCTGAACATGTTCCTTCGACTCCTATCCATCGATCTGACCCCGTCTTTCGTGGCATGGCCGTCGATTTCGCTGGATTCCATATTGACCTCGGACCCGAGACACGCAAAACCTTGATTTACCAAGGAAGACACCCTAGCCGAACCTCACCCTGCGGCCATTGCTGCGGACCTAGACATCTCACCATCGAAACAAGCGGTTGAACGATCGTTCCTTGCTTCTGCTCGACCAACACGGAACTTGTAACCTTCACCCAACCCAGGTCTTCATACCAGCATTGCAGTGCAGGCCTGCAAAAGAGCAGCATGAAGTCCACACCCATCTCGCTCAACGCAAGAGCCTCCGCTGCCTTCATTGCTATGCGGCCATATCCGCGCCCTCTGCACTCAAGCCGTGTCAGCACTCCTCCAATTCCGGCGACTACAACAGGGTGTCCCTCAACCGCGACGGTATGGTTCACTAATCCCACGTGACAGACCTTCCTTCCGCCTTCGAGGATCAAAACATGCTTTTCCGTGGGCCTCCATTGCAACTGGTACGCACTAGTCTGGCTTGGATCCTTGTCGCCACCCGCCAGGTCACTGCGATCTGCTTCTGAGTAGATCTCCTCCACACAAACTTCGATGGGTACCCTGGACATGGGAGATTGCGACGGCATATCCTTTTCCAGCAAAGTTCCGGTGGCTTCGGGAACAGCCCTGAAAATCAGCTAATATCGCTTCCTTCGTGCAACTGAAATCGTTGCACTACTCTGGTAATCACACCATCCGGACTTGGGTTATCCGGATCTAGATCCGAGGCAAGGCTCAGGTAATAGGCCAGCAGTTGAGGGAAGACAATTTCGAACGGCGTACGCAAATAGTCCGGGATGTCCGGAGCCACGGCAGGAATGAAGTCATGGGCCAGATCGCTTGCGCTGGTCGGTGGTCCGACGATGATCAAGTGGCCGAGATTCTTCTGCCTCAGTTCGCGCAGCAAATCCTCTTCGTAACGACGCTTGTCCCTATCCGATGACAACACGCACAGCACGAGTGAATCGGGTCGCAGAAAGCTCATCGGGCCGTGACGAAGACCTAAGAAAGTTTCTGGCAAAGCAGTAACGCGCCCAGCCGTCATCTCAATGACTTTGAGGCAAGCCTCCCTCCCGAGGGGCGTCAAACCTGCAGAGGTGAGGACCATCACCCGAGTGGGCCTTCGCGATGCCAAGTGTTGTGCCGCCATTTCGAGACTGGTAAGTGCATTCTTGACTCTGTCGGCGATGTGCGGCAGCCGTTCAGCCAACACCTCGCCCTCGGCAATTCCCAGTCCCGCCAAAACAAGGTTTGAAAAGGAACTCGTCATCGCGAGACTGCGGTCATTGGTGCGGGGGTCGAGGACAATGGATTTTACGCGCGGCAACTGGGCGAGTTGGCCATTCTGATTGCAAGTAATGGCAAGGTGCATCGCGCCGGGAAACATCTTTTGAATACGCGCGGTTACGCCAGAGCTTTCAGGGCTGTCACCGGAACGTGCCAAGGAAACAAGTACGCCGTTTGCAGCAAAACCGGGTGCCAGACGCGTTATCTCCTGTTTTGAATAGAGAAGGAGATCGGTGGTTGGAATAGCCAAGGCATTCGTCCAGCCTGCTGCCACAGCTGATGCCGCATAGGCAGAGGTGCCGGCTCCGCAGATAATCGCCGCTCGTCCTTGCACCACTGGCTTGAGGTTACAGGCTGCAACGCATTCGAGCGTTGCCGGCCAAACTTCCGGTTGCTGGCGAATCTCGGTAAGAGTCAGTACTCCTCGCTGAATACCGGTTTCAGAACTAGGGCCATGGCCCCTGCTCATCATGGATCATGCCTTTCTGCAAATGGCATTCATTACATTGACACTGATTTTCATCGGCTGCCCAATTCTCGCTTGCCTTTCACTCCGCGGGCGCGATTACTCTCCAGGGGTCAAGCAGGGTCGCCACCTGCGATCACTTTCTCCTGGGCTGTTTTTTTACAAATGTGCTAGCCGAAGCGGAACTCCCAACTCCGCTTCGCGTTCAATCTCGCCTGCCATTCTCAAAAGTAGAATTTGAGTGCAAATTGAATCTCGCGCTGATCATTTGAACCGTCCCGCGTCGAAGAGATCATTCCGAAGGTAGTTGGGTTGGTGTAGTCCAGTGAGCCGGGAGCAGGCACCACGCCATTACCCCAGAAGCCAGGAATCGAGAAGTTGGGATGGTTCGTTAGGTTGAAGAATTCGGCGCGGAACTCCAGGTGCGTCTGCTCCGTCGTGCGAAACTCCTTAAAGAGGGAGAAATCGAGACGATGGAAGCCGGGCCCCCGGAACTGGCTTGGCCCTCCGCCCAGCGGGCTGTAGTCGGTTTGGCCGATCGTAGTCGCCACGGGCGGACTCGCAAATGCCGCCCCGTTGAGCCACTGATCGACATTGTGAGGGCCGGCATAGATGTCCTGCCCGGCAACTCGAAGAGCATTGCAACCAAACCCCGAGGTCGTGGAGATCGTGCAGGGAATCGTTCCCGGCTGCCCGTCCTGCATAGTCAGAATCCAGTTCGTGTCCCAACCTCCAATAAAGGCATCCACAACGCCGCGGCTGTCTTTCAGGAAGTGTCTTCCATGGCCGACCGGCAGATCATAAGTGCCGCTGAGGTGAAATACTTTTTGCACGTCAAAATCACATTCTCCGAAGTCTTTGTGGATGCCAAATCCCGGCAGGTACGGTGCCCGGAACCCGGTCAAGGATGTGCCATTCAAAACGTCAACTGCATTCGTAAGACACTTCGACCAGGTGAAGTTCCCCAGCACGCTCAGGCCGCCGCCCAATCTCCGTTCATAATTCGTCTGCAGACTATGGTAGTTGCTGTCCGCCGCAAAACTTGTGAACTGTGCTGAGGTGGTAAAATCGGGATAAGGAGAGTAATCGAACGAGCTCAATGGAGGAGGTAGCGCAGGAGGTAGCATTTCTCTCGGTGTATTCCAATTTGTGTACACCCCGAGGTGGCGAACCGTATTCCCCACATACCCCACCTGGATGGTATCGCTCGGCGTGAGTTGATATTGCAAGGTCAGGTTGTAGCCTTGGGTGTAGGGGGTCTTCATGTGGTAGTCCTCACCGAGAAACATTACCCCGCCTGGCTCGACTCGAATGTCGCGAGCTGGATGGCGGTTAGCCCCGTCTCAAGGGTGCCGAATGCGCCATTGCTGAAGGTGATGGGCGCATCGGGCGTCAAACTGGGATAATCCAGGGAGAATTGGAATGGAAAATCAATGTACGTCTCGACTACCGAGTTTTCAAAGCCGCCGTAGAAAATACCGTAACCTCCTCGAATCACGAACTTCCGCGTCGGCTGATACGCAAACCCCACTCGTGGTGCAAAATTGAGTTTTTGCGATACGCCAAGCCCTGGCTGACTCGAACACACGATGTTGATATTGTCCGCTTGGGCCGCCGCGTAAAAGTCCGGTGACAACGGGGTATTGCAGCGCTTCTTCGTCATCAGAAACGTGGAACTCCCATTCGATCCGGACGGCAGAAAGTTGGATTGCGCCCCATAATTCTCAAGGAGTTGCCCGAAATACTCCCAGCGCAGCCCTAAGTTGACGGTCAGCTTTGGAGTGACCTTGATGTCATCTTGAAAATACGTCCCAAAATAATTGTGTTTCATGGAGCTATTCGCAAAGTTGGAGACATAGACGTCGTCAGCACCGCCAACGTAGTCTGCCGCACCCGGAACGTTGCCCGGGATCGGCGTCAATAACATTTGGGCTAGCCCGGTGTTGCCTCCCGATTGCGATGGCACTTCGGTGTAAGCGCCGGTGAAGCTCCACGCTCCTCGGCCGGCAGCAGGTTGTAGGATGGAGAATCCCAGGCGCTGGTATGTGAATCCCATCTTGAAGGATTCGCGTCCCGCAGTCTTGGTCACATTGTCAGTAATTTCCGTGTTCGTGCTCAGCTCAATCGAAGGGAGGTACTCATTACTGCCGAGCGTATTCAGCCCCGTGAAGAAGATGGATCCTAAACCGCCGTTCGAAGCATTGTTGGGAATTCCGGCAATCCCATATTGCGCGGGAATACCGGGAGTGTCGGCATTGGGTTGCAGACGAGTGGCCGCCAGGCGGCTGTAGCCCGCGCGCACTTCATTCACGAGAGATGTTGAAAACAGATGCGTTTCGCTTACCACGGCGTTAAGGCTTTTCGAGGTTTGGTTACCGTCAGAAAACGATCCCCCATCCGCAATGCCTCCAAAGGCCCCGGGAATAAAGGAAGGGTTGTCTATATAACTAAACCTGGTAAAAATGTTGTCCTTTTCGCTAAAGGTGTGGTCCACGCGCACGTCAAATTGGTCCGTGTTAATGCTCGAAACTGGATTCGCCGTATAATTAAGGAAAAGATTGGAGTTAGTTGGGGGAGGAAACAGATTGAGAAGCTTGATCGCATTGGCATCCAGGCGATCTGCCGAAATCATGTTGCCCGCGAAAGGCTCGCGCACAAATCCCACTAGCGTACCGGGCGGCACACCCGTGCATGGTGCGGTGATGCCCGTCACAGGATCCACAACTCCGCAGGTAACTCCGCGCGTGGTGGCAGGATCGAACACTTGCCCCAGTGGAAAGGTTCGCCCTAGCGCATCGGGGAGGTAGGTACCCCCTTGGGTGAGCAGTTCCGAGAGATTCGTATAACCACTGCTCCGCTCCAGAGCCGTGGGAACCGTGTTCGTGGAGGTGAGAGCCTGTCGGATGCGCGTGCCTTCGTAATCCGCGAAGAAGAAAGTCTTGTTGTGACGAATCGGACCGCCGATAGTGGCTCCGAATTGGTTCTGTTGGTACCTGCCTTTTGGAATTCCTCCCGAATTTTCAAAAAAGTTTGCTGCGTCCAGCTTGTCATTGCGGATGAACTCCCACGCAGATCCGTGGAACTGATTGGTTCCAGACTTGACGGTGGCATTAAGGACGGCGCCGCCCGAACGTCCCGTCTCGGCGCTGTAGTTGTTGGTTTCGACTTTGAATTCCTGAATCGCATCCACCGGGGGACGCACGACATAAGCTGTCCCGTTCAAGAAGTCGACGAGATTGGTGTTGTTGTCCATGCCGTCGAGCAAATAGTTATTCTGCGATGGACGCATACCATTCGCGGAAAAACTCCCGCTCGCGCCCAAGCCGCGCGTGTCCTGCTGACCCTGCGTGACCCCCACCGAGAGTTGCGCGAGAAACGTGAAGTTGCGCCCGTTCAGAGGCAGCGCGTTGATGGCTTGCTCCTCAATCACCTGCCCCACGGAAGCTTCTTGTGTTTGCAGCGCCGGCGGCGCTGCATCGACAATAACCGTTTCTATGGATTGGCCAACCGGCAAAGAAAGGTCGACAACCACTTTCTGTTGCACGTCCACGGTGACGTTATTTTGCCGTACCTTTTGAAATCCCTTAATTTCCGCCGACACCGAGTAATGCCCGATCTTCACCGGCGAGAAGGTATATTCGCCGACAGATCCGCTGGTCGTCGAAATGGATATTCCCGTGCCGTCATTTGTAAGCGTTACGGTAGCACCTGGTATGACACCCCCACTGGCGTCTTTGACTGTCCCGGAAACACTACCCATATCCACTTGACTGAGTACTCTTGAGGGCAAAACCAGCCCCAGCAAGAGCAGCGCGAAAATACTGGAGAATTTGCGACACGAAATAGCGTTAAACATTGTGACTATGTTCCGTCCTTTCGCTAGGCTCATACTCGGTCCAGGAATTGCATGACTGCATGCTCTGACAAATCACTTCTCCAATCGCCTTTTCAGCCCACTGCTAGAGAATCCGCCACGAGATCGGCTAACCAAATACCAGGAATCCTTTTAAACTGAAGAAAAGCACATCACGACATCCCCCCCTCCAACGCCTCCCGAATCGAGCAGAGTTGATTTTTGGGGTCGATGCGGTCGTTTTTATGGGGCTCTTTCGTTTGGTATTGAATTCCTTCGTTTCCTTTCTATTAACCCGAACCCTATTCCAGGGTTGTGGCCTTGTCAAGCGAAAAAATGGAATTGACCGGAGAAGAAAAGAGCATATAGGAACCGAAACGAAACCAATCGTAACTCGCGCAACTCTCTTCGAAAATCAGGCTGGGCATTTCGTTTGGACCTCAGCTTCACAGGGCCACTTCAATCAGAACTTCCAATTCAACAGCCAACCGGCCGCGCTGCAGTTCACGCTACTCAGAACGAGTGGCGGTCGTGCAGGGGCTTCGATTCTGCTTGCCGCGGAAGATCAGGAAAAGGCTCTCGTGTTTTGGGGCAACACTTCATTTGGTCTGCTGGTGCATTGGTGGATCGCAAACAAGCAGCAGCCGGGCAGGGGTAACATCACTCCGAACGTACTGGAGCATCTCCCGGTATGGGACGTGACGGCGCTGGTCCCGGATCAGCTTGAAAAAGCTGCGAAAGTTTTTGATGAGATATGCCTGAAACAACTTTGCCGATCCACGAAATCGACAAAGACCCGACACGCAGGGAGTTAGACGAACGCTTCGCTCGTGAAGTCTTGGGCTTGAGCGATTCAATCATTCAGTCCGGCGGCCCACTTGATCTGTTGCGTGTGAAACTTGCGCAAGAGCCGTCAATCCGTGGGAACACGTAGCTAACCTCGGCCCCCCAAGAATGGCGACCCCGGTGGGACTCGAACCCACGACCCCCGGATTAGAAGTCCAGTGCTCTGATCCAACTGAGCTACGGGGTCACCCTTGCTTAATTTTACCATGGCGGCTTCCCGAGAATTTGACGATCTAGCTTCTAAGCAGAGGGTCCCCAGTTCGAATCTGGGCGGGCGCGCCACTTAACTTTTGACACGCCATTAGAAGATCGCCCATTACTGCGAAATATCCAACGGGCATCTATGGAATCATCGGAGCTCATATTCCCGCTGGCGTGATCAAAGAGCAGTCGTGAGTGTCGGCAACAGACGAATATCGTCCGCCTTGGCGTCGCAGAAACCAAGAGCTACGGGCTGCCGACGGCGTGAGAAAGTTGACCGTTATCACTGCCAAGAACCGGGTGCAGGCTGCGTCGCAACCGGGTGCTCTGTCCGAGCGGTTTTTCCTGGCTCGTGCAGGTGATGTGTCCGCTCGTGGCCGTGTCGTTGAGACCGCGTTTAGCAAGGCGGTGGCACTAGCTCATTCCACCAGTGCGGTGGGCGGCGAAAAACTTAGCGGATGGGGAGCGGGTACATGAGCCCGCCGTGCGCCCAGAGGTTGTTGGGACCACGGGCCAACTTCATGACCGAGCCCGAGCCAAGGTCGCGCTCGAACATCTCGCCATAGTTGCCCACGGCTTCGATCACGCGAGCGGCCCAAGTGTCGTCAAGCCCGAGAAACTGGCCGTAACCGCGCTGCACGCCCAGTAAACGGCGGATCACGGGATCGCCGCTCTTCTTCATTTCGGCGAGATTCGCCTGCGATACACCGCTCTCCTCAGCTTGGATCAAAGCTTCAACCGTCCAATTGACGACGGCGGCCCATTGCGGGTCGTCGAGGCGATAGGTGGGCGCCAAAGGATCTTTGGCGATGACGTCCGGCAGGATTTCGAAATTCCGAGCCATACCCTTAAAGGCGATGCGCTCGTAGGCCAGTTGCGAGACATCGGCAGTGACAGCGGCGCAGTTGCGGGTGATAAATGCCGCTTCCATCTCGCCTTCTTCCTGAAAGGAGAAGGGCAGCCAATTGATTTTCTCGCGCTTCATGTAGCCTTCGAGTTGGTCTTCGATTTCAGTGCCCCCAAGGAAACAGATTTTCTTGCCGGCAAGGTCCTGGGGAGAAGTGATTCCCATGGTTCTGTTAACTAGAAAACCCTGGTAGTCATAAAAGATGGGGCGCGCAAAGCCAAAGCCCGAATTGGCCGAGTCATGAATCAAATTCGGAGATCCCGTGGCGAGGAGCGCGATCTCCCCGGATTTGAGGGCCTTCAAGGCGTCGTCTTCGTCGCGGTAAGGCACGACGGTGAATTTCGCGTTCGGTCCGAGAACAGCCACCGCGACCGCCTTGCAGATGTCCAGGTCGAGGGCGGAGTGATTCCCATGCGCGTCCTGGGTGGAGTATTCGGGCTCTTCGGTGTCGATGCCGCAGGGGAGTGAACCGGCGGCTTTGATTTTCTCGAGAGTGGAACCAATCTGGGCCGACGCCGGAGTTCCCAAGATGGAGAATGCAAATAACAAGAGCAGGATGAAAATTCGATTCATGAGTGAGCCGTTCCTTGCAAACGCAAATTATTAGACATGCGCGTGAGAATGCGGCGGCCGGCATTTCTCTCCGGCCGCCGCAGGAAAAAGAGCGATGAAGAGCCTCAGTTCGACGGCCAAGTGCCCGATGTCGGCAGACCCGGGTTGGTGCTGGGCCGAGGATTGAAGTCGGCTGGAGCCGGATCGAGCAGTTTCCCACGGACGATGTCCGTCGGGGTGATCTGCAGAACCTGGCAACCTTGCCCAGCAAAGTGAGGGAGACTCAGCACTTGAGTCGAGGGAATCATGGCGTAGGAAGCCGGTAGTGGCTGGGCCCGGCCCATTAAGCGGGCATTATCAAACGCGGAAAAGAGGTTGCCGACGCCAGGAGTGTTGCCATCGGCGGGCCCAAGGTACTTCTGGCCGTAGGTTTTCTCGCCAAGAGCGCGAGCCGAGGCTTCGTCTGGAAGATCGGAGAGTGGAGTGAGGTCAAAGAGCTCGTCGATGAACCTGATGATGGAGCTATGTTCGGTGGCTTCATGGGAGATGGCGTGGACGACGCTATAGGGCGAGATCACAATCGTTGGAATGCGCGGACCCTGATCGAGGGCGTTGCCAAGCGGATCGAAAGAGCGGATCTTCGGCTGAGTGTGGTCGTAGAGCCCATCGGTTTCATCGTAGGTGATGATGATGGCGCTCTCCGCCCAATACTTGCTGCTGGCGATAGCGTTGATGGAGTCAGCCAGAAGGGCCTCGCTGATCTGCGCGTCGGAATAGCCAGGATGATCGTCATTCCCCTGGAAAGCGGCTTTGACCGCCGGGCTGGGTGCGCGGGGAACGAAGCCGTCGATGTTGCCGTACCCGCCGCGAACGTAGAACACACCGCCTTCTTTTGGCAGCGCGTTGGTTTTGATCGCGGCATAGAAATCGCCGAGGCCCTTGAGGTGCGCGGCGGTTTCGAGCGGGTTATTGGCCTCATAGCCGAAGTACTGCGGGCCGTTGTGGTGGGCGATGTAGTGGAGATTGGTTGTGGTACCGGCAGGATCGGTGGGCTCGTGATTGTAGCCATCCTGGTACCAAGCCCAATTCACGGGCTTGTTATGGTCTCCGGCGATCTTCTTGATATCTTTCTGAACATCGAGGAGATCGAAGGCGGGGTCCCAATCGTGGGCGGTGATGTATTCAATGTCCTTTCCCATGAAGGAGAGCGGCAAGGTGGCGAAGGTGAGGTTGGAAGAAGGGTTGGTGGTTGCGGTCGTGCCAGCCTCGATGGGTTGCTTTTCATTGGGAAGAGTTAAGACGTCAAGAGCGGATCCCCAGAAGGGCTGAGGGTCGGCGGTGACGGGCAGTTGGGCATTTGTGGTTGTAAAGTTGCTGCCCAGTTCAGGGTGCTTGACCCACTGCGTCTCACCGGACTGGCCGGCGATCATGGCGATGGCGTTGGGGGTCGATGGGCCGATCACGGTGTCGAAGAAGTTGTCGAAAAGGGTGAAGTGGTCCGCGTAAAGCCACAGAAATGGAGCGGTATCGCAGTCCACATGGCCAATGACCAGCTCGCCCTTTTGCACTTGCTTCTCGCTCGGGAGCGGTCCGGTATAGGTCGTTCCATCGGCGCTGAGCGTTCCACCGGTGATGCCCTCTTCCACAAAAGCGTAGCGGTCATTCCGGGCCATATGATTCGCATCGAGATCCAGTTTGGTGTCGATCGCGACATGACCGTGATTCACGGAGTCCGTGTCTTCCGGATAGAGCAGCAGGGTCTTGCCATTGACGTCGGTGACCGATTGGGGAATTAGAAATGGGGAGATGGTCCCAACCGTGCCGTCTGTCTTGACGATTGGCTGGACAAAGCCGGGAGTTTCATCCGCGGTCTGAGAGAACAGGCCGCGCGCCCCCGGGTAGGTGCCGAAGTAAAAGTCAAAGGAGCGGTTCTCCTGGAAGAGAACGAAGACGTATTTGATTTTTTTGCGCAGTAATTCACGCTTTTCCTCGTGACTGAGAAATGGCGAGTCCTCCACGCGAAGCGTCTGCCGGGCGACTGCCTGGCTCGATCTTGGTGCGATTTCGACAAGTCTCTTTTGGTCGACAACCTCACCATTCTTTGGTTCCTGGGCTGGCGCGGCGACTGGCTGCATCATCAACGCAACGCCCATCAGGGAAGCGCAACTGGCCTTCACCCACTGCTTGGTATGCATAGATACTCCTCTCTCGAATTGAAAGCTTTGTGCAAACGCGGTTATCCCCGGGCTACCCCGCTCACCACCTGAGTGCGGAAGGTATCGGGCGAGGAAATACTTAGCAGACCATGTGATAACGCACGCATGTGAATCGGGATTGAAAACGGGATGAACATGCGGATAAACGGCGTTGCAGGCCAAAATCCCTGAAGATTTCGGGAGTCACTCAGAATCAGCCACTTTTGAACGCACGTCCTTGAAACTCTGCCTTTGAATCTCTGGGTACCCAAGGCCGAGTTGCACGAGGAAGAGGTTGAACAGCACACTTGCCGTCAAGCCGATTTTCACATATCTGCCTTTGCTGAAAATCAGAATTCCGGTGGTTATCTCAAACGTCGCGAGCAGCAAGGCGAAAAACGTGATATGGGGCATAACTATGGAAGTCCAGAGTTCGCGGGAAACAGCAAAAAGAGAGGCGCTGCCAAATCGTTCGTAAATATGATTGTTCGTGAATCCCGCAGCTCAATAGTGCCATTTTGAGCGGTCGGGCTCTCTCCTCGTGATTCCGCTCAACCTCTGGAGAATAAGGCTTGCTTGCGGGCTCAAAATCTTCGCTGCACCCGGCAATCGCTCCATTCAAGCCGCATTCGCTAGGACCGGCATTGTGCGCTTACCCCGATTTTCCGGAGAATGTCTTCCATCAGGCACCATCTCGTGAGGCCCGATTGCAGCAGGTTTGCGCCTACGAACGCGGTGAACCAATACCAGTTGTGATTCACCCACGTCCCCAGCGCCAGCGACACCAACACAAATGTCCCCGCGATTACCCGGATGTACCGCTCCATTGTCATTTGCCACCTCGCTCGCTCATATAATAAAGAACCGGGACCGCCATACGCGAAAGAAACGTCGACGCCACTTCTCCCGCCATCAGCGAAATCGCCAGTCCCTGAAAAATCGGATCAAAAAGAATGACTCCCGCGCCCACCACAACCGCTGCCGCCGTTAACAACATCGGCCGGAACCTCACGGCACCGGCATCGACTACGGCTTCCTCCAGAGGCATGCCCTGTTCGCGCCGTAGTTTGATGAAGTCCACGAGGATGATCGAATTCCGGACGATAATTCCCGCGCCCGCGATGAATCCAATCATAGACGTCGCCGTGAAGAAGGCGCCCATCGCCGCATGCGCCGGCAAAATGCCCACAAGCGTCAGCGGAATCGGCGCCATGATCACCAGCGGCGTCTTGAAGGACTTGAACCACCCAACCACCAGCACGTAGATCAGAACTAATACCGCCGCGAACGCCAATCCCAAATCGCGGAACACTTCATAGGTGATGTGCCACTCGCCATCCCATTTCACGGCGAGCTTTTTCGTATCGGGCGGCTGAACGGCCGTGAATTGCTCAATTCTGTAACCCTCGGGAATCTTCAGGGCGTCGATCTTTTTCCCCAGCGTACCAATTGCATACACGGGGCTCTCTTCGGCTCCGGCCACATCCGCAGTCACATAAACCGTTTCGCGGTAATTTTTCCGGTAGATGTTCTTGTCGATCGTTCCTTCCTGCACTTTCGCCAGTTCGCCCAGCGGCACCATCGCGCCATCCGGAGCATTCAGGTACAAGCCGCGCAGCGCTCCGACGCTCGAACGGCTCTCCCGCGACAGTTGCACGCGAATCGGCACATCCTCGCGTTCACTGGGCAGGTGCATCAGCCCTACTTGCGCGCCTCCCAATGCCATCGCTACCGATTGCGACACTTCGGCCGGCGAAATTCCCCGCAGGGCGGCCTTGTCTTGCTGCACCTGAAAATCTAGCTTCTTCTGGTCCGCGACGACGTACCAGTCCACATCTACAACTCCCGGTGTCTCCTCGAAGATCTTACGAATCTGCCGCGCGACTTCGATCTGGCGCCGATAATCCGGCCCATACACTTCCGCCACCAGCGTTGAGACTACGGGAGGACCTGGCGGAACTTCCGCCACCTTTACGCGTGCCTGCCATTTCTTCGCGATCTCCTGAATGGGGCCGCGCATCTCCTTCGCAATTTCGTGGCTTTGCCGCTTGCGATCATCTATCGATCGCAAATTGACCTGAATGTCGCCTTGATGGGCGCCCCGCCGGAGGTAGTAGTGCCGTACCAACCCGTTGAAGTTGTATGGCCCGGACGTTCCAGCATAAATCTGGTAGTTCAAGACTTCGGGCTGTGTATGCAGGTACGACCCGATTTCCTGCTCAACCGCGAGCGTGCGTTCGAGGGGTGTGCCCTCCGGCATATCCACGACCACCTGGAACTCGCTCTTGTTGTCAAACGGTAACATCTTCACGCGAACAGCCTTGAAGGCCACAAGAGAGCAGGCCAGCAACAGCAGTACGACCACCGTTGCCAGAAATGCCCACCGTTTCCGCGGGTTCTGAACCAGCCCGCCCATCCACTTGCGGTAGAGTTTCGTCGCTCTGCCTTCTGCTTCACCTTCGGCATGTTTCCCGGTATGTCCGCGCAACAGCCGCAATGCCGCCCACGGTGAAACGACAAATGCGACCATCAACGAAAACATCATGGCTGCGGAGGCCCCCACAGGAATGGGCCGCATGTAGGGCCCCATCAGCCCGCGCACAAACGCCATTGGCAGAATCGCGGCAATCACCGCAAAGGTTGCCAGGATCGTCGGATTGCCGACCTCATCGACCGCTTCGACCGCAACATCACTCCACGACCTGCCCTGATTCCCCGGCAATCGAAAATGCCGCACGATGTTTTCGACCACCACAATCGCGTCGTCCACCAGGATGCCGATGGAAAAGATCAACGCGAACAGCGTCACCCGGTTCAATGTGTAGCCGTAGGCGTAAAAAATGAACAGCGTCAGCGCCAGCGTTACGGGAATGGCCAGAAGAACGACGCCCGATTCCCGCCAGCCCAATGCCAAGCCAACCAGAAGCGTCACCGAAATAGTTGCGAGGAAGAGATGCTTCAGGAGTTCGTCCGACTTGTGTTTGGCGGTTTGCCCGTAGTTTCGCGTGATGGTGACTTGCAGGTCGTTCGGGACCACATAGCCGCGCAGCGAGTCCACTTTCGCCAGCACATCCTGTGATACATCCGTTGCGTTCGCCCCTTTGCGTTTCGCCACCGCAAGCGTTACCGCTGGAGAGGTCGCGCTCGATCCCGCCTCGGCTCCGCCTGTTCCGAAATATACGTAGTCCCCTGGCTCCTCCGGCCCGTCCGTGACGGTTGCCACGTCACCCAGGTAAACCGGGCGGCCTCCCTGCACCGCCACCACGATCTTTCGCGTTTCCTCTGCGCCACGGAGGAACGCTCCTGCCTCCACCGCGAATTCCTGATTGTCTTGGGCAAACGATCCTGCCTGTAGCCGTTGGTTGCTCGTTTCGAGCGCCCGGGCGATCAACAACGGACTTACGCGATACGCCGCCAGCTTCTGCGGATCCAGCGTGACCTTCAGTTCGCGTTTCTGGCCTCCGAGGAGCGTCGTTTCCGATACGTTTTCCACCTGCTTCACACTCTGTTGCACTTCCGCCGCTATTCGCCGCAGCGCAGCTCCGTCGTAATTCTTTCCCCAAAACGTCATCGCCAGCACGGGGACATCATCAATCGAGCGCGCCTTGATCAGCGGCTGGCTCGCACCCTGCGGGATCCGATCGAAATTCGAGAAAAGCTTGTTGTAGGTGCGAACGATCGCGTCCTCTTCTTTGATTCCCACGTAAAAACGCACAATCACCAGCGCGCCGCCCGGCTGGCTGGTCGAATAGAGGTACTCGACGCCGGGGATCTCCTGTAGCAATCGCTCCATCGGAATCGTCACGCGCTGCTCGACTTCCTGCGCTGATGCTCCCGGCATGTTCACGAACACGTCCAGCATGGGCACGACGATCTGCGGCTCTTCTTCACGCGGGGTTTGCCAGATGCTGAAGACTCCCAACAACAACGCTGCTGCGATCACCAGCGGCGTAAGCGGGGAATCGATGAAACCGTGCGCGATTTTTCCTGCCAGCCCTCGCTTCACGGGCGCTTCTCCCCGCCAGCCGGCGCTCCGCCATTCCTCTTTCCATCCAGTTCCTGGCTGCCCGGATTCAACACCACCCCATCTCCCTCATTCAGTCCCGACAACAGTTCCACCTGCCCTCCCGTGCTTTTTCCAAGCGTCACGACGCGCCAGCGCATCAGCCCTGCGTCATCCACGACATAAATGCCGCGCAGTTGGCCTCTGCTCACCAGAGCATCTCTTGGGATCACCAGGGCAGGCTTCTCTCCCCGCGCAAAATACACCCGGCCGAACATCCCCGACTGCACTCCGCTCTCTTTGGGCAAGTCCACACGCACCTTAAAAGTGTGTGACGTGGCATCCGCTCCAGCCTCGATCTCCGCCACCTTGCCCGGCAGAGACCTCTCTGCCAAGGCATCCAACTGCACACGCACGGCGGTATTTTTCTTCACGATCGCCAGAGCTTCCGCCGGCAGTGTGGCTTCCACTTGGTAGCGAGAGATGTCCTCCACCACGAACAGAGGCATTCCCGGCGATACCAATGAGCCGGGTTCCACCGTTCGTCGAATCACGCGCCCATCGAACGGCGCCACGATTCGCGCGTAGCTGGCCACGCCTTTCCGCCGCATGCGCTTCGGACTCGGTTTGTGCAATACCAGCTTCCGACTGACTTAACGCCGCCTTTGCTTGTTCAAGACTTGCCTGCGCCGCTTGCTGCTTGGCGGCGATTTCGTCGAATTCCTGGGGGCTCACCGACTTCTGTTCCTTCAGGTAAGCATACCGGTCGTAAGTTTTCTTCATGACATCGGCCTGGGCTTGTGCAGCCACAACCGCACTTCTTGCCTGCGCTACAGCGGCAGTTGCTCCCCGCGAAGCTGCTTGCGCCGCACTGCGCCTCGACACCATTTCTCGCTCATCCAATTGCGCGAGCACTTGTCCGCGCTTCACGCTATCGCCTTCGCGAACCGCAACTTGTAGTACCGTCCCCATGGTTCTGGCCGCCAGTTGCGCAGTGGAAACGGCAATTACACTTCCCGGGGCTTCCGACTCGTCCGCCACGTTTTGCAGTCGTATTTTTTGCACGCGCACACCCGGCACGACTTCGATTTTGTGTACCGTGCTTTCATTTCCTCCGCCGCACCCGGCTGCCAACATGCCAACGGCGATCAGCACGAAAAGCATTTGTGGCCGCATCGTCATTTCCATTCCGTCCGTCAATCTCATGGCTTGCCCGCTCCTGTAATCAGTGCCGACTCCGGCGTCAGTACGCCCGCGGCCCGCTCCAGTTGCGCGCGTGCCACTTGCCAGTCCTGCAGCGCCGTCAAATATCCCGTGGTGGCATCGAGCTGCGCCGTCTGCGACCTCAGCAGTTCTGTCACGGTCGTCAACCCGGCTTCGTACCTGTTCTGCACGATCCGCATACTCTCTTTAGCCTGCTCGGCTGCATCGCGCGCCGTCGCCGCTCGCTGGGCGGCGGCATTCCCGTCCAGATACGCCTGGCGCACTTCCATCTGCACACCCGAAAGAAACCATTCCACCCTATGTTTTGCCTTGTTCTCGTTCGCTGCGGCTTCCGCGACGCGCGCCTTTTGCGCACCGCCCGCAAATATGTTGAAATCAAGTCGCGCACCTGCCGTCCAGTTCGTTCCGGAAGGGCCGCCGGGCGTCATCGCGTCGCGCTCCGCAGTCCCAAACAACTCAACTTTTGGCCCGAATTCTGCTCTTGCCGCTTTTCTCTCATCGCCCATGGCCATCTCCTGCAATTGAGCCGCGCGCAGTCCCGGGCGCTCCTCGAGCGCTGTCTGGATCCATTCCTGAATCGCCTTCGTTGCTGCAACGGGTTCCATCAAAATTCCAGCAGGCTCTGCCGGCGCATCCAACGCCATTCCCATCTCCCTCGCCAATTGCATCTCCGCCACTGCCAGATCGTTTTGCGCGCGGATTTGGCGGTCCTTCATCCGCGCAACAAAAACCTTCGCGCTGAGCAAGTCCGAATCCACCAGCATTCCTGCCTGGTGCATCGTCTCCATGCGTTGCGCGTTCGCTTCCGCTGTCTTTACGGCTTCGTCCGCGGCTTTCGCGTTTTCCTTCAGCACCAGCACGCCGTAGTACGTTCTTACGACCTCCAGAATTAAGTCCTGCCGCGCCTGTTCCGTCTCGAAATCCGCCGCGGTCACCAAACGTTTTGTGCTTCGCTGGTGAAACAACGTCTGCCCTGAATCGAACAGCCTCCACTGGCCGTCAAGCCGGGTTTGAAAATTGTCCAATGGGGTTGGCGTGTTCAGGCTGTTCAAGGCAAAATCGGCCGCCGAAAATTGCCGTTGCGTCAGCTTGGTTCCGAACACATATACCGGATTATTTCCGCGCGTGAAGCTCTGTTGAAAATCGAATCGCGGAAACCATGCGGCCTGTGCTTGCTTCTGCCTTGCCCGCGCCGCTTCGGACTCGTCGGCGCTCGTCTGCAACGCCGGATTCTGGTGCAGCGCGATGCGCACCGCCTGCTCCAGTGTGAGCGGTTGAGCCGCACTCTTCTCTTGCGCATGTGCCCGTGGCGTCACGGCAACAAAGACAATCACTGCGCTCACCAGCATTCGGGCCGAGTTGGCAATCCATTCTCGATTCATCGCAGGCCTCAAGCGGAAACCCGCTCCGGGACCGTGCCGGCTGGCAGCCAATTCGACGGTTCTTCGTGAATCTCGTACGCTGTTTCAAGCGCCGCCTTCTCTTTCAGCATCGCGCCAACGGAGCAGTACTTTTCTTCGGATAGCTGAATGGCCTGTTCCACGGCGGTCTTGTCGATCGCAAATCCCGTCAGCACGTGCCGCAGACGAATCGCCGTGAACACCTGCGGCGGCCGCTCCGCCTGATCCGCTTCCACGTGCACCTCATAACCGGTCAACTTCTGGTGGTGCTTCTGTCGCAGCATGGTGACGACATCGAAGGCCGTGCAGCCCGCCAGCGCGACGGCGACAAGTTCAATTGGTTTTGCGCCCGTCGCTCCCGCGGCGTCGTCCAGAATGATGTGGTGGCCACTGCCGGTTTCCGCAATGAACTGGCGTTGCGATTTCAACGCCTGCGTAAGACATCACTTTTGCCGTGATCATTTCGCATCTCCTCTTACGGTCCTGCACTGGAACAAATGCAATCGCGGGAGATTTGTTACAGGCAAAACCGCAGCGGATGCTCAGAAAACACAGAGAAGGCCAGTTTGCTTCTAAGTGTCTGTCTGTTCAATTGGTTATGACCGGTCACCGCGAAAAGAGGGTTGCTGTGCTATCGTGAGAGCCAATGCGAAAAGAGATCGAACAAGCTGTGGCACTCCTGGAAAAGCATGACCCTCGGGCCCTCGAACAGGCTTTGGAGTTGCTGCAAGGAACGGTCTTCTCCTTCAGCATGAAAGTCTGCGGGCAGCGCGAAGACGCCGAAGACACCATGCAGGAAGTCCTCGTGAAAGCGCTCCCTTACCTCCCGAAATTTGAAAGCCCCCGCGCACTGCTCGTCTGGCTCTACAAGGTCGCAAAAAATCGCTGCTTGATGAGCCGTCGCAAAAGCAAATTCGCGCCCAAGCAGGATCTGTCTCTCGACGAACTCATGCCCGATCGTCACGAGCTCGCCAATCTCGCCAAGGAAGCTCCCGTTAACCCGGAATCTCTGGCCATCCGCAGCCAGCAGGCCAGGCGCCTGCGCGAGGTGATTCAGGAACTGCCTCCGCAGTACCGCATCGTTCTCGTGTTGCGGGATATGGAAGGTCTCACGGACGAAGAAGTGGGCGACATCACGGGACTTCGCCCCGGAAATGTTCGCGTGCGTCTCCATCGTGCGCGCCTCTTTGTCCGCCAAAAATTGGCCCGGCAGAATCTCAACCTCGCTGCTCCAAAGAAAGCCGCTCTCCGGCGTCACCCGGCCACGGCAACTTCAGAAAAACGCCCCGCCTCCTGCAAAGCCCTCTTCGCCCAGCTCTCCAACTACCTTGATGAACAGCTTGATGATTCACTTTGCGAAAAACTGGAGGAGCACCTCGATGGCTGCGAACCCTGCAAAGCTTTTCTCGCCAGCCTCGAATCCACCATCGAGCAACTTCGCCAAGCTCCGGTGGAGTCGTTTAACAAAGCTGCGGGAGCTAAGCTCCGCCGCGAACTCCTCGCTCAAATGCGTGGTATATCCTAGCGCACGGCTGGTCCGAGGATGACGCGCGCTCCGGGGATGCCCTCCGGAGCGCCCAAATCAAGAATCCCACAGCGCATTTTCTCAAGCTGGCTGCAGCAGGTCGGCTAAGTTCTCTTTCCTATTTCTTTTTCTTCCTACGGTACTCTTCCCCCATCGCCATCATCCGGTCCATAGTCGGCTGCAGTTGCTGCGGATCGCGAACGCAATTCCAGAAGATCGAAAGCCCTCCGAAATCTCCCGGCATGCCTCCAAGAAATCGGTAGTCCGCGGGCAGCGGTGGTCCGCCAGGTTGGCCTGCCGCGGGAATGACCTCGGGAAGTCGCACCGCATACATACTGCCGCCGGCGAGCGCTTGGTGCTGATACTGCAAGAGCCAAATACAGTTCCCAGATTCCAGCATATAGTTGGCGGAGACTACAGCCCATCGTCCCCCATCCTGCGGTGCGGGCTTCTGGCAATCCCAAAGCAGCGCCTGGGGAATGTAAACGGTAGGCTCCGCAAATCCGTATTCATCGAGTAGCACTTGCTGCAGACCGCGCTGCTGCACGAAATTTCCGACTTCCGGAAGAGCCTGGTTCCAGTCGAGGTTCGAATCATTGACCATGGCGTAGCCCGGCCGTCCCATGCTGAGTATGTTCAGATAAGGAAGATAATTCGGGTAGGTGTGTATTGCCGTAACGATGGAAGCCAGCACGAGCGCAACTGCCAGCCAGTTCCCGGCGCGCGCCGTGTGCGGCATCGAATCTCGTAGCAGCCCCAGCATGCGCGGGAGGGGAGCAAGCAGCAAAACAACAAGCGCCAGCGCCACCGAGAAATGGCGGATGCTGATGTCCAGCCGGTTCAGCATGCAGGCCGCGACGAAGATCACAAGGGAAACCCAGACGCTCCTCCACCGCATCTCCATGCCAGCGGGTATCGCCGACGTGCGCGGTTGACCGGCGCTTCATGAGCAAGGCCGCCGCGATGGCAAGAAGGAGCAACACAAGAAGCGTCAACTGCGATTTCAAAAGGAAGAGCGCGGGGAAATAGAACCAGACTCCGTGCGGGTAAGCATGGCCAAGGATGAAAGTGGGCCGGCTGGAAGCACTGAGGGCAAACCCGGCCAAGCCCCACAAATAGTTCCACACCGGCATGAGCAGTCGCCGCAAAATCGGCGAAGCGGGAAAATGCGGGATGATCTCGAACGAATCCGTTGGCTGGTTCCAGGAGAGGCACGAAATACACGATGTAGACGAACAGTGCAGCCCAGAGAGTCCCAATTCCAATATTGCGCCACGCGCGCCGGCGCCAGCGGCGTACTTCGGTCTTCTCAATCGGTTGCTCCGGCAGGGGCTTGAATCGCAAGCTCAGCGCAAAGCCGATGAACACAAAGAACAACAGTCCTGACGAAAACTTCGAGAGGAAAGCACCGGCCAACGCCAGGCCAAACTTCACAATTGTTCCTTGCGTGGGAGAACGCCACATATTCGGGAGTTGCCAAACCGTCAGCACCCAGAACAGCGTGACGGCGATGTCCGTAATCACGAGCGGCCCAAACGCGATAAAGGACGGCATGGTCACGAAGGCAGAGAGGCACAGCAAGCCTCCCCAGGGGCCACCCAGCCGCGAGCCGCAAAGATAAAGAGTGAGGCCGAGTAGCAAGGTCATCAGCAACATCGGCACGCGCGCCCACATCAGCGTGGAGTAAGGATCATTCCACCGCATGAGGAACCAGTGCCCAAAAACCCACTCACCCAGGAACTGGCGGAAGATCTTGCTGCTGAACGTCCAGGAAATGTGGGAATAGTCGGCATGGGCTCCTCGCACAACCAGCGGTAACGCGGCCACCACTTTCGCCAGCGGAGGATGCTCTTCGTTCATCCGCATATCCAACTTCTGGAGATAACTCACCCCGGCGCCGATGTGCGCGATCTCGTCGAAAGTCACGGACTCGCGTCTCGCAGCCCCGCCCGCAAGCAGCGCCATCAAAGCAAGAAGAAGGGCCGCGGCGATGGTGAAGTAGATTCGTCCTGGCGTTTTCAATTGCGTTGACCTCGTGTCACTCACAACTTGTCATTCCGACCGGAGGGACGGCGCTTCTGGCCGTTCCGGAGCGAAGGAACCCCTCATCAACTTCGGAATTCAGGTTTATTGGTGGCTACCCGGAATCCTATAAAGTAAATACGGCTACAGGTCAAAAATGTTTCAACTCGCCGCGCCGCGAGCAGTTACGGGCGCACTCCAGTAATCATCAAATCGATGCGGTACACACTGCTGCTCGCCGTGATAAAGAGCGACTTGCCATCGCTGCCGCCCCAGTTCAGGTTCGCGACACGTTCCGGCATGAGTATCGTCGCAATATGTTTGCCCGCGGGAGAGAAAATCCACACGCCACCGGGCCCGGAGCCGTACAGATTCCCGGCTTGATCAACTTTGATCCCGTCGGGACCTCCCTGGCGAGGATCGGACGTGGCATCGAAGAAAAGTTCTCCCTCGGCCAGCGTGCCATCCGCTTTCACCCGGTAGCGCATCCAGGTCTTCTGCGGTTCGGAATTGCTGACGTAGAGAAACTGCTCATCCGGCGAAAAGACGATGCCATTGGGCCGCGGCAGATCCTTGATCAGCAGCTGCAGATTTTCCCGCTTCGGCGGCGCGCCGGGTGCTTGTTCCAAAGCGCCCGCAAGGCGATAGACGCCATTGACCGTCAATTCCTTGGCCGGGTCACTGTCTTTCTGTGTAGGCAGGCCGTAGGGCGGGTCCGTGAAATAAAGGGAACCATCCGAACTGTAAACGAGATCGTTGGGACTGTTCAGGCGTTTGCCCTCGAAAGTGTCCGCCAAAATAGTGGCGTGTGCCGGATCGCTGAGCGATTCGATGCGGTAGACGTCGCGCTGCCCGTGTCCCGCGACGGTCAGGCGGCCGCGTGCATCCAGCGTCATCCCGTTCGATCCCGGTTCGTGGCCGCCGAACGCTCCGGATCCTTTATAACCACTGGGCTGCAGGAAGACGCTCGCGGCACTTCCGGGCTGCCATTTGCGGATGCTATTGCTGGGAATGTCGGCGAAGAGCAGATAGCCCTCGTGAATCCAGATGGGGCCTTCCGTCCAGGTGTATCCGCCGGCCAGCTTCTGCAGTACAGCGCCGTCCGGAATGATGTCGTTGGCGGCCGGATGCAGCCGCTCGACTTTCGCGGGACTCTGCTCTGAGGCGAAGGAAGGCGAGTTCCCATAGTGCAGCATCGCAACGCTGAATCCGACAGCTACTACGGCAAGGAAACCGGCAAATTTCGAGTAAGCCAAGGAATGTCTCCCCTCTTTACGCTTGCGCGAGGCACGATGCCTCGCACTCAAACGTTCTTAACACAGTTTTAGGGGAGAAACACTAGATTCGCTTCAGCTGCTGGCAATTTCGTCCAGCAGTTCCCCGCCGGCGGCGCGCAATTGGATGCGCAGGGCCAACTGGCCGTCCGCGTGTGTCGAACAACTCAGACACGGATCATAGGCCCGCACCACCGCGGAGACGCGGTTCAACATGCCTTCCTGGAGTTTTGTGCCGTCAATGAAGTGCTCGCTCACCTGCTGGATGCTGCGGCCGATCGCCAGATTGTTGTGGCCGGTGGCAACGATCAGGTTGGCCCAAACGATGGCGCCTTCATCATTGACCTTATAGTGGTGAATCAGCACACCGCGCGGAGCTTCCACCATGCCCACACCTTCGAGCGAGTTCACGCCGGCGGTGGCTCGAACATGCTTGTCCAAAATCTGCGGGCTATTGAGAAGCATCTCGATCTTTTCCAGCGCGCAGAGGATCTCAATGAGCCGCGCGTAGTGATTCAGGAATGCGCTGTGCGCGGGGGCGCCAAAGCGCTGGTGAAATTCCCGGTATTCGGCGTCCGCTTTGGGAAAGCCGCACTGCTGCGCTACATTCAAACGCGCCAGGGGACCGACGCGGTACACGCCATCGGGAAATCCTTGCGGCTTGAAATAGGGCGCTTTCAGATACGATTCGCGCAGGCTGGCCTCGCCGATCCAGTTGGCGTAGTCCTCCGCGGGAACGTGATCGGCCACGATTTCGCCGTCGGCCTTCTGGAAGCGCAAGCCGCCATCGTAGAACTGCAGGTTCCCCGGTGCATCAACAAGCCCGGCGTACATCGTGGGCGCGGAACCGAAATACTCGATCTCCTCTTTATAGGAGTCCAGCGCGCCCTTGAAGAAAGCGAGGGTGCGCTCGGCAATCGCCTTGGCGGCAGGCAGATCCGCCAGGATGCGATCACGCGCGTGGGCCGAGAACGGCGTACCCACGCCTCCCGGCACGATCCAGGATGAGTGCACGCGCTCTTGCCCGAGGCTTTCAATGATTTGCAAACCGAATTTCCGGAGTTCAATGCCGTCCCGGGCGAGTTCCGGATGAGCGGCGATCACTCCCAGCACATTGCGGGTGGCGATATCGGAATCCATGCCCAAAAGAAGATCGGGTGAGGAAAGATAAAAGAAGCTGAGCGCATGGGATTGCACCATTTGCGCGCAGTGAATCAATTCCCTCAGCTGTCTTGCCGTCGGAGGAATCCGCACAGCCATGATCGCATCGCAGGCTTTGGACGACGCCAGCAGGTGGCTGATCGGGCAAATACCGCAGATCCTGGCCGTGATCCCCGGCATTTCATAATAAGGGCGTCCCTCGATGAACTTCTCGAAACCGCGAATTTGCGTCACGTGGAATTCGGTTCCCGTCACGTGGCCGTTGTCATCCAAATGAATGGTAATCTTGGCGTGCCCTTCGATGCGGGTCACCGGATCGATCGTGATGCGCTTCATCGGAAGCTCCTTATCCAAACTTCACCGCCAGGGTCCCTTCACGCTTTCGCCCATCCAAAAGTTCCGCGATCACGTTGGAGATCGCCTTTGCGGGAGGCGGGCAACCGGGAAGGCACATGTCCACCTTCACGAATTCACGCAGCGGGCGAGCCTGCTTCAGCAGCGCGGGCACGCCATCCGTCGGTATGAGTTTGTTTGCTTGCACGCCTTCGACGTACACCTGGTGCAGCAGCCGTTGCACGGGGATGGAATTGCGCATCGCCGGAATGTTGCCGGTGACCGCGCAGTCCCCCAAGGAAATGAGCAGCCGGGTGCGTTGGCGAATCTTCTTGAGCTTGTTGAGGTCGTCCTGCGAACTGACCGCGCCTTCGACCAAAGTCACGTCCACGTCTTCGGGGAATTCCTGCGCGTCCACCAGCGGGCCGTAGACCAGTTCAATCTTCTGCGCCAGCGAGATGATCGCGGCATCCATGTCCAGTAGCGACATGTGGCAACCCGAGCAGCCGTCCAGCCAGACCGTCGCCACTTTGACTTTCTTCATGCCTGGACTCCTCTCCTGCGAACCAGCGCGCTGATATTGTCGTTTTTCTTAACCATCTCTTCGACGGCCCAGCCCTTCTCCGCCAGCGCTCCTGTCGGGCACGCTTGCACGCACTTGCCGCAACTCGTGCAGCCCTTCGCCTCGCCCCACTTCTGGTTGAGATCGCCGACAATCCGGGAATGAATGCCGCGGGAAGTCACTTCCCAGACGTGTGCGCCCTCGAGTTCCGCGCAAACACGCACGCACCGCGTGCACAGGATGCAGCGGTTCTGGTCCAGAACGTAACGCGGATGAGACAAATCGACGGCCAGCTTCGGGAAGTTGTACGCAAAACGCACCGTGCTGATGCCCAGTTCGGTGGCCATGGCCTGCAGTTCGCAATGACCATTGGAAACGCAGGCGGAACACACGTGATTCCGCTCGACGAAAAGCAGTTCCAGCGAAACTCGCCGGTATTGCGTGAGCTTGGGCGATACCGTGGTGACCGACATTCCGTCCTGCACCGGAGTGGTGCAGGCCGGGAATAGCCGGTCGGTCCCGGAGATTTCCACAATGCAAAGCCGGCAAGCGCCGACTGGGGTGAGCCCTTCCAGGTCGCACAGCGTGGGGATGCGTTTGCCGTTCGCTCGCGCGGCCTGCAGGATGGTCTGGCCTTCCACGGCGCTGATTAATTCGCCATCGATTCGCACGGAAAGTTTTTTCTGCGGCAAGGCGTCGCTCCTTTATCTAGCTCACGTTGGCGACTTTGACGTCGCAACGCAGGCAACGGCACGTTTCATCCAGCGTCTCTTCATGGCTCAAACCCATGACCACCTCGGCGTTGGAACGGACCCGCACGACCGGAGCTAGCATCTGGCCGTTGTTCCGGTGATTGGGACTAGGAACTTCCGGGGGGTCCTGGCCGAATTCAAAGGTCGGCAAAATCTCGGCCCAGCGGTCGGACTCCATGAGTTTCATGTCAATGTTGCGCGCTGCTTGCTTGCCATAGGCCATGGCGTTGGACACGTTTGAGGCGCCGGTGATCACGTCTCCTCCGGCATAGAACCCTGCGCGGCTGGATTCCAGGGAGAAGCGGTCCACGTCGATCGTGCCGCTGGGCTTCAGACTCAATCCTGAAGCCCGCGCGAAATCGAGGTCTACGCTTTCGCCGATGGCAAAAATCACAGAATCACACTCGTAGCGGCGAATTTCGTCGGTGGGCACGGGTTTACGCCGCCCGGAAGCGTCATAGCCGCCAAGGGTGGTCCTTACGATCTCAATGGCTTTCACATTCCCGGCCTTATCGCCGATAACGCGGTGCGGCGCGGCCAGGAACACGAACTCCGCTCCCTCATCCTTCGCGGCCTGTGTTTCTTCCTCGATGGCAGGCATGTCCTTATGTTCGCGCCGGTAGAAGACGGTGACTTTTGCGCCGCGGCGCAATGCCGTGCGCGCCGAATCGATGGCGGCGTTGCCACCGCCGATCACGGCGACGTTTTTCCCAATGGGCACCCTCTCGCCCTTCGCCACCGCTTCCAGGAAGAGCAGTGCGGGATAGACGCCTTTCATCTCCGTGCCCGGCTGATAGACCCAGGATTCTTTCCAGGTCCCGATGGAGATGAAGACGGAATCGAAGCGGTCGGCCAACTCGTTCAGAGGCACATCGACGCCGACACGCGTATTGAAGATGAATTTCACGCCGAGGCGCTCGATCAGCTCGACCTCACGCCGCAACGCCGCCTTGGGCAGGCGGTACTCCGGAAGCGCGAAGCGCAACATGCCGCCCGCTTCCGACTTGCTGTCGTAGACCGTGACGTCATGGCCCAACATGGCCAGGTAGAACGCGGCCGTCAGCCCCGCGGGGCCCGCGCCGCTAATCGCGATCTTGCGCCCGGTGGGTTCCAGCTTGAGCGACAACACGCGTTTCAGAATTTCTTCATAGCGGTCCGAGAAGAAAACCGAGTCCGCGATGAAGCGGTGTACCTCGCGCATGTTCACCGGCTCGTCTAGCGTCTGGCGCCGGCAGCGGCTAGCGCACGGATGCTGGCACACCCGGCCTGTCGAAGCCGGCAGGGGGTTCTCCATGATGACCGACAGAAACGCGTCCTCCAGCCGATTCTCTTTGTACAGTTGCAGGAACCGGGGGATGTTCATGTGCAAGGGGCAACTGTTCTCGCAGGGAGAGAGCGCCAGTTCTTCACACACGCCGGCCTGGCAGCGCCGCGCAACGATGTGGTCCTCGAATTCATGGTGAAAGTGACGCAGAGTGGTGAGCACGGGATTGGGCGCGGTTTGCCCTAGCCCGCAGAGCGAACATTCACGGATGTAGCGGCTCAATTCGTCCAGAAGACCCAGGTGATGCACGGTGCCGGCGCCCTCAGTGATCCGGTTCAGGATGCGCAGCGATTTGTTCAGTCCAACGCGGCACGGCAAGCATTTTCCGCAGGATTCAGAGTGGGTAAACTCGATGAAGTAACGCGCCACATCCACCATGCAGTTGTCGTCATCCATTACCACCATGCCGCCCGATCCCATGATCGAGCCCAGTTGCGCCAGGCTTTCGTAGTCCACGGGCGTATCGAACATTTCCGGCGGAATGCAGCCGCCGGATGGCCCGCCGGTCTGCACGGCTTTGATCTGGTGCCCATTCACGCCGCCTTCGCCGATGTCGTAGATGAATGTCCTCAGCGGCGTGCCCAGCGGCATCTCCACCAGGCCGGTGCTGCTCACTTTTCCGACCAGCGAAAATACCTTCGTGCCGGAACTCTTGGGACTGCCGGTTTCCGAGAACCAGGCGGGACCCAGGGTCACGATGGGGGAGACGTTGTACCAGGTCTCCACATTATTAATGTTGGTGGGCTTGCCCCAGAGCCCCTTTTGCGCGGGGAAAGGAGGCCGTGGCCGCGGCCGACCCGCACATCCTTCGAGCGAAGCGATCAGCGCCGTTTCTTCGCCACAAACAAAGGCGCCCGCGCCCTCCACTAGTTCGATGTTGAACTTGAACCCGCGGCCCAAGATGTTGTCGCCCAGAACGCCGTGTTCCCGCGCTTGTTCGATCGCGCGGTTCAGCCGGTGGACAGCCAGGGGATACTCCGCGCGGATATAGATGATGCCTTCCGTCGCGCCCATCACGTATCCGCCGATGATCATGCCTTCGATCAGGGAGTGTGGATCGCTTTCAATCTCATTGCGATTCATGTACGCGCCGGGATCGCCCTCGTCCGCGTTGCAGATGATGTACTTCTGGTCGGACTTGGACTTGGCCATGAACTCCCACTTATTGCCCGTGAGATATCCAGCGCCGCCGCGTCCGCGCAGCTTGGAAGCCTTGATTTGTTCGAGCACGCCCTCCGGGCGGCCATCGATCAGGACCTTGTACAAGGCCTGATAGCCCCCGACGGCGATGTATTCTTCGATGTCGTCGGGATTGATGAACCCGCAATTCCGCAGCACGATTTTCTTTTGCCCCTTGAAGAAGGGCACGTCGTTCCAGAGGGGAATCTCCGGGTAGCCCCGGCCATACTTCAACTTCGCGGTGATGTGGTCCCACTCCTCAACCTTGCAGTACGCCAAGTCGTTAGCGATATTGCCGCGGGAAAGTTCGTGCAGAATGCGCACGGCGTCATTCGCCTGTACACGGTTCAGAATGACCAACGGAAGTCCCGGCAGGCGGATATTCACGAGCGGTTCCTGGAAGCAAGCGCCGAAACATCCGACGCTCGCGAGAACCACGTTCATCCCGCTCCGGTCAATGGTCTCCGCGAAGGCGCGGTAAAGACCTTCGGCGCCATTTCCCCTGCCGCACGTCCCCATGCCAACGGCGATGCGCGGCACCTGCGGCACCAGTTTTGCCATCCCTGATTCGCGGACGGCAGTAAATGCTCCGATATCCTGAATTCGCGGCATCACTCACTCCCCCGCTCGATCGTCTGGATCTCACGCTGCAGCGTGCGCTCATTCGCGTGGCCGCAAATGCGGTGATTTACTTCCACGACCGGCGCCAGCGCGCACTGCCCAAAACACGCCACGGTGCGCACCGTGAACTTCTGGTCGGGCGTTGTCTGCAGTATCTTGTCGGCACCGCCGCCGTCGCTTTCATCTTCGAGCGCCAGACCGAGTTCCAGGCGCAGGCTCTCGAGGAGATTGCGTGAGCCGCGCGTGTGGCACGCCGTGCCGCGGCAGATGCAGATGGTGTTGTCGCCCTGCGGCTGGAGGTTGAACAAGGCGTAGAAAGTGGCAACGCTATAGACGCGCGAGAGCGGCGTCTGCGTTTTCAACGCAATATACTCCAGCGTCTCCATGGGCAGGTATTTGTGCTCGTGGTGCTCCTGAACGGCTTCCAGGATCCCCAGCAGTGCGCCGGGGCGCCCATCCTTGCCGACGATAACCTGATCGATGAAAGCGCGTTCCCCCGCGTCGAGAAGTTCCTTGGCCATTTCGTGCATCGCACTCCTTTCGCAGGTACTGGCGAACCCTTCTGAACCTGGTGTGCTGCGTCATGAACCGGTGCAGTCTTCCAGCGCTGCCGCGTCCCTTTCCGCCAGAGAGGAACGCGCGGGTGCTGCTGGCACCCCCTGCAGCCGTCGATTCTGAGCTACGAGGAGCGAGAGAAGCTGGACGAGGCGCTGCTGACTGCGAGATTGGGCACACCGTGTGGTTCAGGCCCTGGCAGGAACCTAGCCCCGTTTGCCGGGTACCACTGGCCGTCCCCCAACCCTTGCTCTACATCCAATACCTCGATGCTTCCTGAGCCAGCCTTCTCTGTCGTTGCACACGCACTTTTGACGGAGGACTATGTCCTCATTCACACCAAAACTACACACCCTCATTCTGGATGCTAAACGTCTGAAAGGGACGAAGCCGTGATGCAAGTCACGAGGGAGGGTGACTCGCAACGATGAGAGGAGTTTCATTCCGCGCAAACACTGTAGGCTCTTTGGCCACACCCCCGTCCGATGGCTCTCTTTGGTGGGCCACGAAATGCCTTCGCGTCGTCTTCACACCCAGTCCGCAGGTGAGAAGACAGCCGGATCCGACCCTGTCACATCTGCTCGTGACGGATATCACAGACCTATGTGTTCCGGGTTTGACAGATTGGTGAAGGCTCCCACCGAAAGGACCCCATTTATGTCCACCGCCACTCATCACAAGCTGGAGATGCTCCGTACCCTTCCCTCCGATGCCGCCCGGCAGATCCAATGGGGCTTCGCCGACCGCTACGACCTCCAAATGCTGGTCCAGTCCGTTCGGGCCGTTGCCCGGGGCACCGTCGCCCGCTTGGTAGCGCAAGGTGGCCGTAATACCCATGAGTGGACCCCCGCCAAAGCGGAGATGTTGGAGGCTTTTGATCAGTCGGGCATAACGGCGGTCTTTATGGATCCCGAACAAGGTGGATTCATCGCGGGACCCCGGAATCTGGCATTGGCGCTGGTGGCCTTTGAGTTGGCTTGGGTGGACGGAGGCGCTGCGACCGCAAGTCTCGCCGGATGCCTGGCCTTGGCTCCGATTCACGAACGGGGCACCCCGGAACAGCAGGATCGTTACATGAGACTTGCGGCTCCCCCGCAACCTGGCGAGGATCGCAAACCCTGGCGTGGCGCCTTCTGCCTGACCGAGCCGATTCCCTACGTCGGTGTGGACACCGGCATGCTCGACGGCAAGGTGCGCATCGTCGAGTGGAAACCCGGGCAAGAACCCATCCTGCAAGTGGAGAAGCGCGGCCGGTTCATCACCAACATTGGTTTCGCGAACTTCGTGACCGCCGCGGTTGACTCTGGCGATGCCCGAATCAAGGGGAGCTGCATGGTCATCCTGGAAGAGGGCGATCCTGGCATCTTCGATCGTGGCACGGCCACACGCAAGATGGTTCACCAGCTTTCCTCAACCGGGGACCCGATCTTCAATTTGCGCGTTCCAGCCAGCCGTATCGTAGGCGGGTACGACATCAAGGATGGCGTCCTGCTACCGCGCTTCAGCCACAGCGAAGTCATCGAAGCGGTGTTCCGGCGCACTCGCGTAACCGTGGGTGTGATGACTGCCGCCAAGTTGCTTTCTGCTGTGGAACCCGTCATCCGGTACCAACGCGGCAGATTCCGCGGCGCTGCCACGACCACTCCCGGCTCCGTACGGCACGAGATGGGTCTGCAGGCGCGCGAAGACGCCCTGCACCGTCTGGTGGATGTGTGGGCCACGGGGGAGGCAAGCGCTTCGCTGGCCTTCGCGGCCGCCCGGGCATTTGACGAACTCGACCCACTCGAGCGGGAAGCCGACCGCATCCTCGCGGAGCGCGGCGTGAGCGGCACGCGCGTAAAAGCCAAGTTCTTGCGTCAAGTTTCCGATGAAGCCGCGGCGCTCTTGAGGCTCATGCCAGGCGATCCACGCAAGGAGAAGCTGCAATCGGATACGTTGATGCGCTTTGTGACGCTTGATTCTCTGGCGGACATACTCTGCCCCGCCGCGAAGCTGTGGAACACAGGCTGGGGAGCGCAGATGATGCGCGAAGCTGTGAGCCTGATGGGCGGCTACGGCATCACGGAGGACTGCCCCGGCTTCCTGGGCAACAAGTGGATGGACGCGCAGCTCGAAGCCACCTACGAAGGGCCCGAGGCGGTGCAGCGGCGCCAGCTATCCGTGACCATGACGAACCCCGTCTTCCTGGCGCAGTTCCGCAACTGGATTAGGGAGATGCGCGGCATCGCTTCGGAACGTCCCGGCACGGGCGCGTGCACTTTGGCAACAGCGATGACCATGTGGCTGTGGTCGCTCGAACGCCTGCAGCACTCCACGGATAGCGATGGCGGCAAGCTGTACCAAAGCGCACGCCAGGGCGTGACTTTCCCGCTGGCCGACGCGCTTTGCTGGTTGCTGGCGGCGCGTTGCCAGATCCTCGATGTACTGGAACTGGACCGCCGCGGCGGTCAGGATAGCTCGGTGGCCGAGGGCCTCTCCGGACTGGTCAATTTCCTGACCGACCTGTGCCACGTGCAGACTGCACGCGCGGGAGGCGAAGCCGCCCGCATTTGTGCGGAGCTCGTCTTTGGCTACAACCGCCACCCGGCTTGGGATGAAGAAGGCTACCGCGGCTGCTACCAGCAGGACGAACTCGACGCCCTCGAAGGCTTCGTCCCCGGCATCGCCGCCTGCGCTACTGACGTCGTCGCGGGCGACGGTTCCCACCCCAGCAAGGCCGGTCCCTGCGCAAAATGCAACGGCGCCGAGCAGTTCCTGACGTTGCACAGCAAGCTGGCCACTTGCCTGACGGGTTCGCGATTGGCAAAAGACCGCGCCGCCGAAGCCGTATCGAAGCTGATGATTCCGGAAGTGCTGGACTACCCTGCATGACCACTGTCAGCCCCGAGTCCGCTGTCAATTCTGACCGGCAGCAGATGGAAATCGACATCGCCTGTGTGGGCTTCGGCCCGGCCATGGGCGGGTTTCTCACCACGCTTTCGCGCAGCTTGCTGAGCCCAGACGGCTCGCCGAAACTCGAGAGCGGCTGCTTGCCTAGCTCGCCGCTCCAGGTAATTTGCTACGAGCGCGCGGACGGTTTGGGGTTCGGAGTTTCGGGGGCGGTCACCCGGGGGCGCGGCATCCGGGCCAGCTTTCCCGGGCTCGACCTTGCGAAAATCCCCATGGCCGCGCCGGTCAAGGAGGAGCGACTTGTCTATCTCCTAGACCCGGTCGGCGCCAGCAAGCGCTCCCATTTGCTGCGCGCGGGAGACAAACTGCTCCGCACGCTCGGCTCCCTGGTCGGCCTTCACAATGGAGCCGTCGAGCTTCCCCTCATCCCGAGTTTCATGCAAAAGCACGACGGCTTCATACTTTCCCTTGGCCAGTTCAATCAATGGGTGGCCGAGCAGCTCACCTCTTCGGGCTTGCTGCAGATCTGGCCTGGCACGCCCGTGAGCGCACCGTTAATCGAACGCCGCGCCGTGAAAGGGATACGGCTTGCGGATCAGGGCACCGCCCTGGACGGGACACCGCAAGACGGTTTTCTGCCGGGAATGGACATTCGCGCGGCGCTGACCGTGGTGGGCGATGGACCGGTGGGCGCCGTGGGCCGTGGCATTGACGCCCATTTTGGACTGCCCGCGGGGCACGAGCACTCCGAATGGGCCTTGGGCATGAAGATGGTGATCGAGCTTCGGGAAGATTCCGGGCTGGAGACTGGAACGGTTTTGCATACGTTCGGCTTCCCGGAGCCGGAGATTTTCGGTTTCCTCTACGTCCATCCGGACCGGCTGGCGTCCGTGGGCATCTTCATTCCTTCGTGGTTTCGCAGCCCCGTGCGTACGGCCTATCGGTATCTGCAGCACTTCGTTCTGCATCCTTATTTGTGGCGTCATCTGCAGGGTGGAACGCTGAAGTCGTGGGGCGCGAAGTCGCTGCAGGAATCGGGGCGCCGAGGCGAGCCTTTCCTTGTGGGGGACGGCTACGCGCGAATCGGAGAAGGCTCCGGGAGCACCAATGTTCTCTCCGGCTCCGGTGTGGATGAAGCCTGGACCACGGGCACGCAACTCGCCGAAGCTGTCGTCGAGCTCCTCGAAAAGAAATTGCCGTTCTCGCGCCAAAATTTGGAAGAGACCTACGTGCGCCGCCGCCGCGCCAGTTGGGTGGACAGAGAATCCCGCGTTGCTGCTGATTCTCGCAACGGGTTTCCCCATGGATTGCTCAGCGGCCTGTTCGGGATGGCGCTCGCGGGCTTAACGGGCGGCCGCGTGGTGATTCCTCCGCCGTCTTCGCGGAAAAAGGGCGCGTCGCTGGAAGAGCGTTTCGGTGCGCGCATCCCTGCGGCCGAATTGCAGAAATTGAAGGACGAGGCGTCCGACCGCAGTCTGCCGCTGCACGACCAGATCATGAATCGTTGCGGTTGGCCGGAAATTCCGTTCGACGGGAAGTTGCTCGTTTCGCACCAGGACGCGTTGCTGACCGGCGGTAGCGTGCAAGCGCCACCGGGCTACGCCAATCACGTGTCGTTCCTTCGCCCAGACGTCTGCAGCAAGTGCGAACCGAAGCTTTGCCTGGAGATGTGTTCCGGACAGGCGATTACCCGCGGCGAGAGCGGCGTGCCCCAGTTTGACCGCGAAAAGTGCATCTTCTGCGGCGCTTGTTTGTGGAATTGCCGCGCCGAAGAAACCGGCGAGCCTGCTAACATAGAACTCCGCGCCGGTGCCGGCGGCCTGCATTCCGCCTTGAACTGAGTTTCAGAACGAAAATTCGCGTACAGGGGAATTTCACCAGCATGAGTAATGGATACCATATCGTTGTTTGCGGCAGCGTCGTGCCCGATCCGCTGCAAACTCTCGAACCCATCGAGACACCCGCAGGCCCGGCCCTCAAGAACGAGATGCTGCTTCCCGCCGTGCTCGATCCCTGGGCCGCGCACGCACTCTATGAAGCCGCCAATCTCGCCGCCCATGCAGCCGGAAGCAAGGTGTGGCTCGTCAGCCTTGGCGCTAAGAGCCAAATTGCAGCAGGTGATGATGACCATTGCGCAAAAGGTCAGCTTCGAATTGGTTCCCATCGATGGGCCTGCCAGCGGCTTTGCCGATGCGCATGCCTCGGCAGCGCTCCTCGCCGAAGCAATCCAATCCATCACCGGGCTCGATCGCTCGCGCCTCCTGCTGTTCGGCGGTTGGGAATCGGCTTCGCGCGGCGCGGGAGTCACCATGCAATTGATCGGTGAACGCCTCGGAATTCTCGATCAATTCCAGGGAGTTGATCAGCTTACAGTACAGCCTGACGGCTCGCTTGAAATTCTGGAGCGCATCGAGGGTGGCCGTCACCAGGTTTCAGTGTGCCAGGGCCCGCCCGCATTGTTCGGCTGGGCCACCGGCAATCTCCCTGAGCCGCGCAACAACCCCCAAATCGGAATGGCCAACATGCGCGCCATTATGCCCGCCTTGCAGCGCGCCAAAACCGCTTCCCCTGCCCCAGACGCCGCCATTCGCTATCGAAGCGCCAGTCCGCCCAAGCAGCAGCGGCAAACGCGCATCGTCAAGAATCTACCCGCCGAAGAGATCGCCCGGGAAATCGTCGCGTGGATCGAGAAGGCGTGAGGAACAGACCATGACGAAAACTATTCTGCTCCTCGCTCATCTCGATGAATCCGGCAATGGAATGCCCAAGACCGCAGCGGAAGCTCTTGGCGCCGCTATCGAACTGGCCAAGCAACTGAATGCGGCCCTCTCCATCGGTTTAATTGGCGGTGATGTGCAAGCCGCCGCGGACTCCGTGGCGAATTGCGGCGCACAACGTTTGCTCGCTGTCACTGGACCGGACTTCGCGCAACCGCGCTTTGCCAGCGACCTTTTGGCTGCCGATGCGTTGTGCCACGCCGCTTCCGCCGACTTGATCCTCGCGCCCGCAACGTCTCGCTTCCTGCGCGCGCTGCCTGGCTTGGCGCATCGCTTGAACGGCCGCGTGGATACGCACATCACCTCGCTCCAAGTGGTCGACGGCGCGGTTTGCGCCACGCGCTGGTTCTACCGGCAACGCATCGAAGGCGTGTTTCAACGCGACGCGCGCCCCTGGATTCTGCTGCTCGATTCTGGATGTCACGAGGCGTATGGCGGCGCCGCTGGAAAAGCGAATATCGAAGCGATCGCCGTGACTTTGCCGGCAGAAGCCCGGCGCACGACGATCGCCGGAATCCGTGCACCCAAATCCGATTCACAGACGATTCGCCCCGATGCCGCTCTCCTCTTCGTGGCCGGCGCCGGCTGGACCAAAAAGCAACCCGACGGAAAGTCGCACCCCGAACAAGCCGAGACGCTCATCCTCGATTTTCTTCGCGCGTCTGGAGCTTCACTCGGCGGCAGCAAGTCGCTCGTCGATCAGAGCGGTGAAAACCAGGCGGTGCTGGGATTCATGACCCACTTGAATCAGGTGGGCCAGACTGGTGCCACTCCGCGCCACCCGAAAGGCCTTTCCACGTGTTGCCATGGCGAGGAACCTCACGTGGTCGGCTGGCGTTTCATCAACGAGCGGCGCGCGATCAATCTCGACCCCAATTGCGGCTGGGCCCGCGGCAAGGCCGACGTCCTCTATGTCGCCGATGCCTTCGATGTCATGGCCAAGGTGAATGATCTGCTGAAAAAGCCTCAGGCGTGACCGAGCACATTCGCCGCGCTTGAATCAGACATACGGGGCCGAGTACAAAGACGTTAGGGAGGGCAACCGTCCAACTCCTTCGCGATCAACATCGTTTTCGCAGCCGTTTTATGCGCGCTCAACACACTTCTGGCGGGGCTGGAATGCTCTGATGGGCATGAACGGTCCATCCAGGCAGGATAGGTGACCGCTCGGGGAGGCGCATTTCCCGCAGATGCCTACTCCACAGCTGGTTTCGTATTCGACGGATCCAACGATGCGATCGTCACTCACATATCGTCTCTCAACCTCGGCACACGCGTGAACCATCGCCTCCGGGCCGCAGTTAACAAACACCGGAGACTCCGAAGCTCCAGCCGGGCGTTTGGCCAGTATTTGCTCCAACAAAGCGGACACTCTTCCGTGATGACCAAGCGTGCCATCGTCCGTTGCCACCGAAACGGGACCGAATTGTTCAAAGTCACTGACACCGAAAATCTCGGTCCCGGATCTCGCTCCCAGGACGAACGACAACTTGGAGCCTTGTGCCAGCTTGTATGCAATTTCAAGCAAGGATGCAATTCCCGTGCCTCCCCCAACGAGAACATACTCGCGGCAGTCTTCGACTCCCAGGAAGGGCGTGCCATAGGGCCCACGGAGCCAGATCTCATCTCCGGGGGATACCGCCGAAAGATATTTAGTAAACGGACCTACCGTCTTGATGACGATCGTGCGTTTCTCCGGCGAATACACTGCAAACGGTTTTTCGCCGATACCCGGAATGCACAAGAAGTAGTAGCGTCCTGACAGTTGACCCGGCGTGGGATCATCGGGCAGACGATCGAGTGTCAACTCGAAAAGTTCTTGCGAATAGTGGCGCCGGTTCAATACGCGGCAGCGGTGATAAGACATGGTGACCGCTGAATCCGCAGAATCGCTGCCAAGAGTGATGGGATCTGAGCTATCAAGCTGTGTTCGCAATTGCGAGAAAAAAGTGCGGCACGCCTTGGTATCCAGTCCTGTCAGCGCGCTTCCGATCCCGAACAAATCCGCCCCGGCATTTCTGAACTGAACCACATGTTCGGCCGTGCCGATCCCGCCCATACCAATAATGATGGGTTTCTGGCCGACAGCCTGCCGAACAGATTGCACGGCCAATAACGCCAGTGGGCGAATCGCATTGCCGGAGAGGCCGCCGACCCGGTTGCTAAGAATCGGGTTCTCTCCCATCTCCACCATCGATGGGCCGATGGTGTTGGTCACAGTGATGCCGCTTGCGCCGGCTTCGATTGCCAGTTGCGCGGTTTTGCGCAACTTTGGGAGTGTGGCCGAAAGCTTCACGAAGACGGGCAGCCCGGTATCACGCGCAACCAAGCCCGTGATCGTTGCCACTAACTCCGCATCTTGCCCTATTTCCAGCCCATAGCCGGCTGCGTGTGGACAGGACATATTCAGTTCAAAGCCATCCGCGACAGGCTTCAATATTTTCGCTGCCTCCGCGAATCCGCTTGCGTCTCCACCGAAAATCGAAACCAGAAGGAACTTGTCGGCTGGGACTTGAATTTCTGCCAAGGCATCGCGAAACGCCACGGCTCCAGGATTGGAGAGGCCTACCGCGTTGATATACGATCCTGCAGAGTAACGCGCATAGATTGGCTCGCGATATCCCGGGCGGGGCGCTGCGCTGATGCTCTTTGTCGTAATCACGCCGATCGAGTCAATCTCTGAAAAACACTTGTCGATTACGCTCGCATGCGTGCAACGAATTCCTGAGGGGATTACGAAACGCCCGCGAATCCTCTTGTGGCCCAATTCAACGCACTCGTCAAAGCTGCTGCCGATGTCAGTCAAAAACAATCTCCTCTTGATCTTCCAGCGCTTCGCTCAAACCACGCGACTTCGCTCAAATTGTCGTCTTGTGACCGATCTCCAAAAGCGCCACTTATCGAGCAGTTCTTTTGGCACCTTGATTGTACCCTGCCTTTTCTTTACCGTAGATTGCGATTGTGTCTGGATCGCGGCAAAGCCGATGTGCTCTACGTAGCCGGCGCCTTCGAGGCCATGGCTAAAGTGAATGAGTTGCTGTAAAAGCCTCGGGCGTGACGGAGCACATTTACCTCGACGTGTGCGCGTAACGTCAATCCCTCTGACGAACGGGTAGTGGGTAAGTTTCCGATTAAGCCACGCTTTAATCGGGCATTGGGTCAATTACCTGGTGCACTCGCGTTTCAGCACCCAAGACGACCAACACCACTCGGCTTGAATTTGTTGTAGGGCGAGGTCCAACTTTGACGGGTCGATGCGCAGATGTTAGAGGAGCCTCTGCACCTGTTCCCACTCTTTTGGGGTAACTTCCTTCTTGAGTTTGGCCAGGCTGCGAAGAACGTCCTGGTCCCCTGTTTTGGCAAGTCTTGCGTAGAGCAGAAATGCGTCTACCCGGTCGATTTTTCCGCCTTCGCCTGCTGCCTCTCCATCGAAGCTAGCTCTTTCATCGCTCGAATCTGGCCCGTAGCAGCGCGCCGTCCCGTCCCGGATCGCTGCTAAGGCTGGTAGTTTGTGGCGTACTCAGTGTGCACGCTGGCGGCGTTGTAGCCGGAATAAATGACGATCGCATCTCCCGAGGAGTCCACTGCGGCGGCTTCCGGCGAGATGGAGGTGCCCGGTCCAGAGACCGTGATCGGACTACCCCAGGTCCCCGTGGCGGTGGCTCTAGTGATGGCGTGGATCACGGGAGTCCCGCTGCTCGACAACCAAATGGTAAGCGCCGCGCCACTCGGAGCGAGAGCGAAATGCACCTGGCCAACATTCGTGTCGCTGCCGGACAGAACCACAGGCGACGACCACCTGTTGTTGCTAATGGACCCGCTGACCGCAAGCGCTTGCGACGTTGGGAAAGCGATGGACTCGTAGACCAGCATTACCTGGCCCTCATCGTCACTTGCCAGGTCGGTGACAATCGTCGAATTCTGAGGATTCACGATGGTATTGAACGAGCTCCAGGCGCCGCCGGAACTGCCCTGCGTGGCCGATGTGTAGGCGCCGGAACTGCTCAGCGCCGCCAGCATCGCATCCCCAGCGGAATCCAGCGCCACTCGCGCGGCATGCGGAGCACGATCGGGCCCCAACAGCGCGCCCGAGTCGGCCCACGCGTCGGTACCCGCACTCTGCCGTGCGGCATGCAGGACGTAGCTGCTCAGCACGCAGCCATATTTCTTGCAAACTGCATCGTAGGATTCCCAAGTCACAATCAGCGCGCCATTCTCGGCGATTCCTGCGTGATCGGCGATAACATGCGCGCCACTCGCGACTATCTGTTGAGACGTCCATGCTTCCCCGGCAGGCCGCACTACAGCCATTACCGAGCCGCTGGAGGCCCTCGGACCGCCGCCCACAGTCCAGGCTACCGCGGCATCGCCTCGCGAATTCATTACGAATATCGGACTTGACACGCCAGGGATCAGGAGATGAGGGGGATTCCAGTTCGAAGCGGGCGGGCGATCGGCTGTCCACACGCCGTTTTGATCGCTCCATACTGCTGTAGCGAGTCCTGCCGTGCTGATCTGAACGGTCGGAAAAACCGAGGTTGTCTGGAGTGCCGGGGAGACCTGCGTTACGAACCCCCAATTGCCGGTGTTCGGTTTCGAGCTTGACCACAGCTGGTCTTGCGTTGTGCGCTCATCCCAGAGAGCCACCGAGTTGCCATTCCCATCTATGCCCGCGGCTGCCTCCCAGCCCTGACCGCCCGTACTGAGCACTGTGGGTGGAGTCCAGGCGCCGGTCTGTGCAAACACCGGCGCTATCAAAGTGACTGCAGTAACTGCAATACAAACTAATCGAGCTTTCGCGCTGATCCTCTTCATCTTTGTGCCTTCCTGTTTCAACTTTTACTAATTACGCATAGTGAATAGTTACGACTGGGAATATCTGCATGCCACGCAGTATCGAGCTCCCGCTCACTGAAACACGGCCCGCGGATTCATCAATTTGATTCTACGTATAGATGATTCTCGGACATGTCGCCTGCATGTAACGTTTGTGTAAAGTTTGTGTGCCTTTTCCTATTGTTATGGCTCGCAACTTGAAGCTCTCTACTTCTGAAACAAACGGCCTGTTTTACAAAGCCGAAGTTGCCCAATCTCACGATTCGGCATCCGTTTCTAGTCCGCACAAATGTTCACAGACCCCCAGCTCCCACTTCTCATCCTGCCTCTACGCTTGCAGCCGGTCGACTCTGCCTGATGAGTCGGTAATCGGAAGTTGACCTACTGCCGACGAACGCGAACAAGCAGATTCTCTGCCGTGATTAAGCAGCATCCCGGCACTGGAACGACTCTGGGTATTGTGCTAGCTTGGCTTTAACAAATCGATTTTGTTGAGGCCTTCCTCTGGTGCAATTCGAGGTGACCCCAAAAAGACAGGAGCCTTCGCCCGTGCCATCCAAATTTCTCCGCTCGTTCGTTTTGTTCGCCTTCGCCGCTTGCTTCGTCGCCGCTTCGACTTCGGCGCAGAGCCCTAAGCAAGCCCCCGGCTTCCATGGCGTCCCGGTGCGATCCGCACTCGCCGCTCCCGCCATTGAAAAAAAGGTGGATGCCCTGCTCCGCCAAATGACTCTCGAAGAAAAGGTCGGGCAACTCGTGCAGTATTCAGTTGGCTCGCCGACGGGCCCGGGAACGGGCAGAGGCGGCTACTCGGAAATGGCCGCCAAGGGCGAGGTGGGCTGTCTTTATAATCTGGAGAGCCTGAAGGCCTTGAACCAGTTCCAGCATGACGCTGTCGAGAAATCGCGCCTGCACATTCCTCTTTTGTTCGGCTTGGACGTCATTCACGGCTACCGTACGGTGTTTCCCGTGCCCCTCGGCCTGGCCTCCACCTGGGATCCGCAGATTGTGGAAGCCGCTTCCCGCCTCGCCGCCCAGGAAGCTTCCGCCGCCGGCGTGCGCTGGACATTTTCGCCGATGGTGGATATCGCCCGTGATCCCCGCTGGGGCCGCATCGTCGAAGGAGCGGGCGAAGATCCTTTTCTTGGAAGCGCGATGGCCCGCGCTTATGTGCGCGGCTATCAGGGCAAGCGCCTGGATGCTCCTGACAGCATTGCCGCCTGCGCAAAACACTACGTGGGATACGGCGCCGCGGAAGCTGGGCGCGACTACAACACCACCGAGATTTCCGAGCACAACCTCCGCGAAGTCTATCTTCCGCCGTTCTACGCGGCCCTGGATGAGGGTGGCGCTTCCGTCATGAGCGCATTCAACTCGCTGAACAGCGTGCCGGCCAGCGCGAATCCTTTCACCCTGACCGAGGTTCTCCGCAACGAGTGGAAATTCCCTGGCATCGTGGATAGCGACTGGACCTCCATCGCTGAATTGATCCCACACGGCATCGCCAACGACGGCAAAACGGCGGCCTGGAGAGCGTTCACCGCCGGTGTAGACATGGACATGGAGAGCAACCTCTACCATGAGCATCTCGCCGAGCTCGTCAAAAGCGGCAAAGTGACTCAAGCGCAGCTGGATGAAGCGGTGCGCCGGATCCTCCGCGTGAAGTTTGCACTCGGTCTTTTCGACAAGCCCTATGCCGACGAGTCGCGCGAAAATCATGGCGCGTTGCCCGCGGAAAGCCTGCAACTGGCGCGCACGGCTGCGGAGCAATCTTTTGTTTTGCTGAAAAACGACTTCCTCGCCTCTCGCCGGGTGCTGCCGCTCGCGAGCGACGTACCAACCGTCGCCCTCATCGGCCCGCTCGCCGATGATGCCGCCAGCATGTTGGGCGCATGGTCTGCCCGCGGCAATCCGCAGGATGTCGTGACGCTGAAGGCCGCCCTGACGCAAAAACTGGGCGCCGAACACATCAAGTATGCCCAAGGCGGCGAATTTCTGGCGGCGAGTGACGCACAAATCGAGGAGTCCGTTGCGGCTGCCCGCGCTTCCGATGTCGCAATTCTCGCGTTGGGAGAGTACACGCCGGAGATGACCGGCGAGGCTGGCTCTCGCGCGCATCCCACGTTGCCCGGCCGGCAGGAAGAGCTGCTCGAAAAAGTATCCGCTACCGGAAAGCCGGTCGTGTTGCTGCTCTTCACAGGCCGCCCGCTTGTGCTGCCCTGGGCGTTCGCGCATGTTCCCGCCGTTCTGGAACTCTGGTCCCCCGGCGTACAAGCAGGTCCCGCGATAGTGCGAACCCTGTTTGGCGAGGCCACGCCGAGCGGGAGACTGACGGTGAGTTGGCCCCGCGCAGTAGGCCAGATTCCCATTTATTACAACGCGCTCAACACCGGCCGGCCCGCTGGCAATCGCGACCTCAATCGCCCGCCGAAGGACGCCGGCGAGCGCTACGCCTCGCGCTATATCGATGAACTGAACGCGCCGCAGTTTCCCTTCGGTTATGGTTTGTCCTATACCGATTTTTCGTATGGCGCGCCGGAGATCAGTACGAAGAAGCTCAGCGCCAAAATTCTGAATGGGGAGTTGCGCAAGAACTCCGCCGACGCAAAGTCGGTCCTCACCGTCACTACAAGTATTTCCAACACGGGCAAAACGGCGGCTGAAGAAGTCGTGCAGCTCTACGTTCGTCTGCAAGGCACCAGCGTCGCAGAGCCCGTGCGCAAGCTGAAGGGCTTCCAGCGTGTGGCGCTCGCTCCCGGCGAAACCAAGAAAGTGACGTTTCCTCTCGGCGCGGATGGCTTTGCCCTCTGGGACATCCGCAACGAATACACCGTGGAGCCAAGCCTCGTGCACATCTGGGTCAGCCCCGATTCGTCGCGCGGCGAAGCAGTCGAACTGGAGATCGCCGACTAAGCTACCCTTCGCACGCCTGACTTGCCTGATGACACGAAAATCGCCCGCGCGATTTCGCACGGTTATGCACCTTAAGGTGATACTCTTTTAAAGCCTATGAGCCTCCTTTCTAAGTTTCTCCGCGACCGTACTTTTCACCAGCCCGTCAATTGGGGCGTCACCAGCATCATGATTGGGTTGCACCTCTGCGCCCTTGCAGCCATCTTCTTCTTCACCTGGAAGGCTTTGATTCTCACCGTGGTGATGTGGTGGGTTGCCGGAAGTCTAGGAATCGGCATGGGTTATCACCGCCTCCTCACGCATCGTGGCTACAAAACACCCAAGTGGATTGAGTATTTCCTGACGACCTGCGGCACGCTGGCCATAGAAGGCGGCCCCATCGCCTGGGTTGCCACGCATCGCATGCATCATCAGAATACGGACAAGGAAGGCGATCCCCACACGCCGCTCGATGGCGGAATTTGGGCCCACATGGGCTGGATTATCACCGGCCGCGCCATGCACCGGGATCGCTCCGAGTTGCTTCCGTATGTTCCCGATTTGCGCAAAGACAAATTTCATTTGTGGATCAGCAAATGGCACGCGATTCCCTCGATTGCGCTCGCGGTGATTTTCTATTTCATCGGGGGCTGGCCCTGGGTAATGTGGGGCGTTTTCCTGCGTACCGTCTTCAGTATGCACGCAACCTGGCTCGTGAATTCGGCCACGCACATGTGGGGCTCTCAGCGCTTCGCTACCGGTGATCTTTCCAGGAATAGCTTCTGGGTGGCCGTTCTCACCTTTGGCGAAGGTTGGCACAATAACCACCACTACGCTCCGCAATCCGCGCGTCACGGACTGAAGTGGTACGAACTCGACATGAATTGGTACGGCATCTACACTCTCAAAACCATCGGCCTGGCTTGGGACGTCAAACGCGCCAAACTCGCCGAACTCACCGAAATCGAATCCCCGCAGCCTGTCCTGAGTGAAACGAGCAGCTAGCACGCCAGTCGCAAACCTGAAGAGCTGCACTGCACCTCGCAGCAGGTGCCATTCTTCCCGCAAATCTGGGAAGATACGCCTATGCGGCTTCTCCTCGTTGAAGATGATCCCCGGATTGCGCGTTTCGTGGCCAAAGGACTCCAGGAACAGTCCTACGCCGTGGATGTTGTCGCCAATGGCCACGACGCAGTCTATCAGGTGGAGATCAACGACTATGACGTGGTGATCCTCGACGTGATGATTCCCGGCCTGGATGGCTTCGCCACCTGCCGCGCCATTCGCTCCGTCGGCAAGCGCATGCCCATCCTCATGCTTACCGCTCGGGATGGCCTCGAAGACCGCATCCATGGCCTCGATTCCGGCGCGGACGATTACCTGACCAAACCCTTCGAATTCGGCGAACTCCTCGCCCGCCTCCGCGCGCTTCTCCGGCGTCCCACGGAGCTCCGCTCGCCGCAAATTGCTGTCGGGGATCTGGTGCTCGATACCGCGTCGCAGACCGCGAAGCGCGGCGCGCGTTCCATTCCCCTAACGGCCAAGGAATACTCTCTGCTCGAATTCCTCGCGCGCAATGCCGGACGCGTCGTGGGACGCGCGGAAATTGCGGAGCACGTGTGGGATGAGTCGTTCGATCCCTTTTCTAACCTCATCGAGGTCTACGTGAACCGCCTGCGCCGCAAAATCGACGAAGGCAGCGCGATGCCGCTTTTACAGACGCGGCGCGGGAGCGGCTACGTCCTTGCGGTTCCAGCGGAAGCCGCTACGCCAGCAACGCGAAAGCCCGCGGGTGCAGCCACGCCGAGCAGCTCGAGGAAGCCGCATGCTTGATTCCGTGCGCGTGCGGCTCACGCTTTGGTACACCGCGGTCGTCGCCGTCGTGCTGATCCTGCTCGCGGTCCTCACCTATTTTCTTTACGCCCGCAACATCGCGTTGCGCACCGACAGCAACCTCGTCGAATTAGCCGATGCCTTCGCGGCTACTTTCCATGCCGAACTCGCCGACGAGATTGGCCCCGACGATCCCCAAAAAGCCGCGCGGGAAGCCATGGCGGAACACCGTTTCCGCGACGTCCTCTTCGTTTTCCAGGATTCCCAGGGCCATCTTCTCTTGAGCTCTCTCGATCTCCCGCCTGCCCCCTTGTCGAATGAACATCTCACGCGGGAACTCTTTGCTTCGCGCGGCTTTCAGACAGTCGCTTCCCTGGCCGGCTCTCCGCATCCGTTTAGCACCGTCCATGGCGGAAGGGGTGCTTATCGCGCCTACGCTCGCCCCCTCTCGGCGGCGGGACAGACCTACATTCTTGTTGTCCTGCAGTCCCTGCATCCCCAACGGGAGCTGCTGCACGACATTCGCAATTCTTTTCTAGGGATCATTCCCGTCGCGCTTCTACTCGCAGCTCTCGGCGGTTATTTCCTCGCTCGCAAGAGCCTCGCTCCCGTGGCCTCAATGGCCTCCAAAGCGCGCACCATCGGCGCCGCGAATCTCCACGATCGTCTTGGCGTATCGAATCAGCGCGACGAACTCGGCCAGCTCGCCATCTCCTTCAATGACTTGCTCGACCGCCTGGAAGCTTCCTTCGAGCGCCAGCGCCGGTTCATCGCCGACGCCTCGCACGAACTGCGCACGCCGGTCGCGATTCTCCGCGGTGAATCGGAAGTCACGCTCTCACGGCCCGACCGCTCACCAGCGGAATATCGCGAAGCCCTTACGATTTTTCGCGATGAGTCCCAGCGCCTCGCTCACATCGTTGAGGACCTCTTCACGCTCACGCGCGCCGATGCTGGCCAGTACCCTCTCAGTCCGGCGGATTTCTATCTCGACGAGCTCGCCTCCGACGTTCTTCGCCACGCCCGCTCGCTCGCGCTGGCCAAAGAAATCACACTCGTTCCTTCGGTTGAGCCGGAGCTGCTTTTCCATGGCGACGAAGCGCTGCTCCGCCGCCTGCTCCTGAATCTCCTCGATAACGCAATCAAGTACACGCCCAAAGGCGGCAAGGTCACGCTTGAGTGCAAAAAGCAAGGCGCGCAATACGTCGTCAATGTTACCGACACCGGCCCTGGCATCCCGCCCGACCTTCAGCCACGCATCTTCGAGCGTTTCTTCCGCGCCGACGAGGCCCGCTCGCGTTCGGAAACCGATAGTGGCGGCGCCGGGCTCGGCCTTTCCATTGCCCGCTGGATCGCCGAAGCGCATCACGGCCAACTCGAGCTAGCGCGCTCGGATGCTTCCGGTACCACATTCACTGTCACGCTCCCCGCTTCTCACCCGTAGGGGCGCGGCACGCTGCGCCCCAGTTGGGCAGCATCCCTGTTTCGCGCGCACTTTGCTGAGTTCTCCTTGGTCCGTCTGCACGCCCGGAAAGAACCCCCCGATTAACCTGCGTTTCTCACGAGGATTTCAACGATTCGCGAAAACTTCTGTAGCGGCCGCCTTCTGAGGCGGGCGCTTGTTCGATCGCCTGCGCATACTGTAGCCAGGAATGCACTCTCTCCCAGCTCCCATGCCACCCCGATCAATCTATTCGATCAATCCTTTCCAATCTCTTGTGAGAAATCGCGGTTAATCCTGCGTTTATCCCCGCTTCGCTAACCTGCGTTCTTGCAGGACCCCGTTCCAAAGCCGCCGCGCGGGATGGATCGGCGGAGAAACGTCGTGGATGAATCTCGGCCCCAGCCAATCCATGTGAGAATTTCATTGATCGGCAAAACTTTGCACAACATTTTCTTGCTCGTCGTGGCAACCGTCCTTGCTGCCGCCGGTGCCCTGCGCGCCGCGCAGCAGCCCGATGCGCCGGCGCCGCAGCCGGAGGCCGTTTCCCGCGAGCCACATCCATCTCCGCAAACGGCCCCCGCTCCGGGCGCGCCCCTGCGGCTAACGCTGCAAGACGCCCTGAACCTTGCGCGCAAGAACGATCCCACGTATCACGCTGCGGTCACCGAGGCCGGCGTTGCGCGCGAAGATCGCGCACAATCCCGCGACGCACTCCTTCCCGGCGTGGACTTCACGACTTCCTCGCTGTATTCGCAGACCAATGCGAATGTCACGCGCTTTATCGCCAACAATGCCGCGCATGAATATGTAAGCCAGGGCAACGTACACGAGGTTCTCGACCTTGCTTCGTTCTCTTCCTATCGCCGCTCCGCCGCGCTTGCCGCCGCCGCAAAAGCACGGGCTGAAGTGGCTGGCCGCGGCTTGGTCGTTACCGTTGTCCAGAACTATTTCGCGGTCGCCGCCGCTGAACAGAAACTCTCCGTTGCGCGGCGCACGGCCGACGAAGGTGAGAGCTTCTTCGAGCTTACGCAAAACCTGGAAAAAGGCGGCGAGGTGGCGCACTCGGACGTCATCAAGGCCGAACTCCAGGTCCAGGAGCGCCGGCGCCAGTTACAGGAAGCGCAACTCGCGCTCTTGAACGCGCGGCTCAATCTCGCCGTGCTACTGTTCCCGGACTTCAATGACAATTTCGAGTTGGCTGACGATCTCCATGCCAGCGTCGCGCTGCCTCTTCGTGAAGAATTCGAGGCGCAGGCGGCTCACGAGAATCCGGACATTCGCGCGGCTCTCTCCGCGGTGCAGGCTGCCGGCCAAGATGTGAACTCAGCGCGCGCCGGCTATTTCCCCTCTGTCAGCCTGGATTACTGGTATGGAATCGATGCCGAGCGCTACGCCACCTACACGGCCACAGCGGATAGCAGACTCAAGAATCTCGGGGCTTCTGCCATGGCCACCCTGAATCTCCCCATCTGGAATTGGGGTGCGACGCAGAGCCGCGTGCGCCAGGCGGAACTGAAGCGCGATCAGGCCAAGCTGGAACTCTCTTTCACCCAGCGCAAGCTTCTCGCCGAAATGCGTTCGCTCTATTCCGAAGCGGAAACTTCCCTGAACGAACTGGCCGGCTTGCAGCGTTCCGCCGAACTTGCCGCCGACAGCCTGCGCCTGACCACGCTCCGCTACAAGAACGGAGAAGCCACTGTCCTTGAAGTAGTCGACGCGCAAACCACATTTTCGCAGGCCAATGCCGCTTACCAGGACGGCGCGCTGCGCTACCGTGTTGCCCTCGCGAATCTCCAGACCCTCACGGGAGTGCTCACAACTCCATGATCAACCGAAGCCCATCTTCTTTTACCTTCTCGCCGGCAATGCCTGCTCGGCAGTTCCCTTTTGATTGGCATCGCGGCGCTTCTTGCCGGATGTGGCGCCACAGAGAAAGAGCCCGAGCCGATCGTCTTCGTGCAGGTTACGCCGGCAAAACGCGGCCCCATCGCCCTTACTGTCTCTGCCGAAGCCGTGGTCTCTCCGCTGCAGCAAGCCGTCATCACGCCCAAAATCAGCTCGACCATCAGCAAGTTTTATGTGCAGCGCGGCAGCCACGTGAAGCAGGGCCAACTCCTGGCGCTCCTCGAAAACGCAGATCTCACCGGCGCCGCGGAGCAGAGCAAGGGCGAATTTGAACAAGCCGAAGCGGGCTATGCGACCACGACTGGCGCGAGCCTGCCGCAACAAATCCAGAAAGCGGAGCTCGATGCTGCGTCTGCCAAATCTGCCTTCGACGCGCAACAAAAGGTTTACGACGCACGCAAGGACCTTTTCAATCAGGGAGCCATCCCCCGCCGGGATTTCGATTCCGCGGATGTTGCGCTGGCGCAAGCACGCAGCCAGAACGAACAGGCGCAAAAACAACTCGCCGATCTGTTGCGCCTCGGTAAGGAACAGGCGCTGAAATCCGCGACTGGCCAGCTATCGGCGGCCAAAGGAAAGTATCTCAACGCCAGGGCGCAGCTCAGCTACTCCGAAATCCGCAGCCCCATCGATGGCGTCGTCACCGATCGCCCTTTGTTCCAGGGCGAACTCGCGACTGCCAATCAGCCGATTCTTACCGTGATGAATACCTCCAAGCTCATCGCCAAGGCGCACATTCCGCAGAACGAAGCGGTTCTTCTGAAGGTGGACGACCCCGCTGAATTGCAACTGCCGGGCGTGGAACAGCCGATCAAGGGGCGCGTCATGCTCGTCAGCCCGGCGCTGGATCCCGGCAGCACCACCATCGAAGTCTGGATTGAAGCGCTCAAGCCGGGGCCAGAACTGAAGCCCGGAATGAATGTCGAACTCGCTGTCACGGCAAAGAGCGTTGACAAAGCCCTGGTTGTTCCCGCATCTGCGGTGTACAAAACGCCCGAAGGCGACGACTACGTACTGCTCGCCGGGTCCGACAATAAAGCGCATCTTGCGAAAGTCAAAATCGGCATCCGCAGCAAAGAGCTTGCCGAAATCGTTTCCGGGATCAAGGAAAACGATTCCGTGATCACTGCCGGCGGCTACGCGCTTCCGGATGGAACGCAAATCAAGATCGAGGCGGCGCCCGCCGCCGGTGGCGAAAAGGAATCCGCGGACCGAGGCGACAAGCCAGGAGAAAATCCCGGCAAGAAACCGGCCAAATCCGCTGCTCCGGCAAAGGCCAAGGAGTAGCGCCGCATGGATCGCCAGTCTGGGCAATCGAATTCCGATCTCGGTCCCGACTCAGGTTCCACGGGGCCGCGGCAACCATGGTTCCGCCAACTATCCCGCCCCATTCTTTTTCTCACCATCAGCCTCGCACTCGTGGGCGCTTATCTTGCGTTCAGTATTCCGGTGGCGGTCTTCCCGAACACCGATTTTCCGCGCATCGTCATCGGCGTGGACAACGGCGTCATGCCCATCGACCAGATGCTCGTCACCATCACGCGCCCCATCGAGGAATCGGTCAACAGCGTGCCCGGCCTGCAAAATGTTCAGTCCATCACCAGCCGCGGCTCCGCCGAAGTCGATCTCTTCTTCGACTGGAAATCGGACATGATTCTGACCTTGCAGCGCGTGGATGCGGTCGTCGCGCGCCTGCAGCCGGAGCTTCCCGCGAGCGCGAAGATTGAGACGCATCGCCTGACCTTCGCCACATTTCCAATTCTGGGCTACAGCCTGACGTCGGAAAACGTGCCGCAGAGCAAACTCTGGGAAATTGCCACTTACGATCTGAAGCCGCGGATCAATCGCCTCGATGGAGTCGCTTCCGTGCTCGTGCAGGGCGGCCGCGTCCCGGAATTCCAGGTCACGCCGGATCCCGCGCGCTTGCTGGCGGCAGGCGTCACCGTTACGGATATTCTGGAGGCCATCCGCCGCACCAACCTCATCGAATCGCCCGGCCTGCTCGAGCACGACCATCAGCTCGTGCTTAGCCTGGTCAGCGGCCAGGTGCGCACGCCGGAGCAGATCGCGCAAATCGTCGTGAAGACCCCCAACAATGGCGTTCCCCTTCGCCTCGGCGACATCGCTAAAATCGCCCCCTCGGAAGCGCCGGTCTATACCATGGTCACCGCCAACGGAAAGCCCGCCGTGCTTCTGAGCGTTAATCGCCAACCAGAGAGCAATACGCTTGATGTGGCCAACGAGGTCCACGATAAAATCACGGAATTACGCCCAACGCTCCCGCCGGGAGTGCATCTTGAGTCGTTCTACGACCAGTCCACCATCGTTCAGCAGTCCATCGCCAGCGTGCGGGACGCCGTCCTTCTCGGAATCATTCTTTCTTCCGCGATCCTGGTGCTCTTCCTGCGTGACTGGGGTTCTTCCTTCGTCGCGGCTCTCGTCATTCCCGTTACGCTTCTTTTCACCTTCATCGTTCTTAAGCTGACGGGGCAAAGTTTCAATCTGATGACCCTCGGGGGACTCGCGGCTGCTGTTGGCTTGGTGATTGACGATGCCATCGTCGTCCTGGAAAACATCGTGCTGCATCGTGATGCCGGCGAATCGCGCTTCCGGGCCATCGAGAGTGCTCTCCGCGAAATCACCATCCCGCTCATCGGCTCGACGATCACGCCAATCGTGGTCTTCCTGCCGCTCATCTCCACCACCGGCGTCACCGGCAGTTTCTTTCGTGCATTGGCCATCACCATGACGGTTTCGCTGCTGAGTTCGCTTTTCTTGGCCTTGACATGGACGCCGACGCTCAGCCAGTACTTCGTTCGCCGCCACGAGACCGCAGGCAAAGAGCCTGTCGGCGCGCAAACAGTTGATTCGCTGCTGGCCGCGGAGGAAGCCCAGTTTTCCGGCTTTTTCGGAAAAGTCGTGTCCTTCTATGCGCGCGGGATGCAGGCGCTGCTTCACAAGCCCGTTCTTCTGACCTTGGGTTCAGCGCTCGTCTTGGCGCTTTCCGTCGTTTGCTACTTGTCTCTTGATTCCGATTTGTTGCCCTCCATGGATGAGGGCAGTTTTATTCTCGATTACTGGACGCCGCCCGGAAGCTCCCTTGCCGAGTCCGACCGTATCCTGCAGCACATCGAGAAAATCGTGCGCTCTCAGCCCGAAGTGGAAAACACCTCGCGCCGCACGGGCCTGGAACTCGGTCTTTCCGCGGTTACGGAAGCGAATCGCGGCGATTTCACGGTCAAGCTCAAGAAGGACCGCAAGCGCGATATCGACGAGATCATGTCCGCCGTACGCGCTGAGATCGAGAAAACCGAGCCGGCGACTGTTGTGGAATTCGTTCAGGTTCTTCAAGACATGATCGGCGACCTCACCAGTGTGCCGGAGCCCATCGTCATCAAACTCTTCTCGCCGGACGCGCAACTCCTGGCAGCCACAGCTCCTCAAGTTGCGGAAGCCATACAAAAGATACCGCACGTCGTGGACGTCACCGACGGCATCCAGAACACCATCAGCGGCCCGGCGGTCACCTATCAGGTCGATCCGTCGGTTGCCGCCCGCGCGGGTTTCACGCCGGAGGAAATCGCCGTGGACGCTGCGGCAGTCCTGGAAGGTGAGCCGGCCGCTACGCCCGTGGTTCTGAACGACCGCGCGTACACCATCCGCGTACGCTTCCCCGCGCAAAACCGCGCCTCGCTCGATCGCATGAGCAACACACTCCTTACCAGCGCCTCTGGCCGCACCGCCACGCTCGGCTCCCTCGCAGCGGTCACCAGTGATCCCGGTCAGACCGAAATCCGCCGCGAGAACCTGCAGCGACTGGTCCAGGTCAAGGGGAGATTTGAAGGCATCGGGCTGGGCTCGGGCATGAAGGCGGTGAAGAAGGCCGTGGCAGACTCGCACTTGCCCGCGTCCATCCGCGTCGAGTACGGCGGCTTGTATGAAGAGCAGCAGAAATCCTTCCGGGATCTTCTGACGGTCTTTCTGCTGGCGCTCGTGCTGCTGTTCGTCGTGCTGCTCTTTGAATTCCGCACTTTCTCCGCGCCTGTGGCGATTCTCGCCTCTGCTCTTCTTTCGACGTTTGGAGGATTTCTGGCGCTCCTTGTAACGCGAACGACGTTTAACGTCGCCTCGTTCATGGGCATGATCATGGTTGTAGGCATCGTTGCCAAAAATGGCATCCTGCTTCTTGATGCGGATCAACGTTATCGCCAGCTCGGCTTTACTCCGGAAGAGTCCCTAATTCAGGCGGGCCGCAGGCGCTTGCGCCCCATCGCGATGACCGCTCTCGCAACAATCGCGGGCATGCTGCCTCTCGCGCTCGCGATTGGTTCCGGTTCGCAGATGCTGCAGCCGCTGGCGATTGCCGTAATCGGCGGCTTGCTCAGCTCCATCGTTCTTTCTCTGATTCTCACGCCGATCATTCACTACTATCTGGACCGGAAAGGCGCGCCAGCGCCCGCAGAGCAGTTGCCCGCCTCTTGAACGGCAAAACGAAGCATCGTTTTTCAGCCTGAAATTTGTCATTCCGACCGGAGGGACGGCGCCTTTCGCCGTCCCGGAGCGGAGGAATCTCTCTTCAATTTCAGATTTCTAATTTGGTTTATCCGAAAGGCCGGAAGGCTACTTAGAGAGGTTGGGAGGAACGGGCTTGTTCCGCCACCATTCCTGGCCCTGCTGCGGCAAGGTGTAAACGGGATCGTAATACTCGTAGCGGCGGGTGAGCGCTTCCGGATCGTCGGCTTCAATGCCCGTGCGGTAATTTTTCGTCCAGTAGGAAATGCCCAGGTGGCGGTCGTACTCCTTCACCTGGTTGACCCAGCGCTTGCCCACGAAGGGCACGTCGCAAACCATGCGCGGCGTGGCAAACCCCGGCAAATATCCCATGATGTCGTGCTGCAGTTGCTGCGCTTCATGAACGGCCAGGCGCCAGTGCTCGGCATTGGGAATCATGTCGCACTGATAGAAGTAGTACGGCATGATCTTGCCGTGATCCAGCAGCATGAAACACAAATCCAGTAATTCTTTCGGCGTCGTATTCACGCCGCGCAGCAGCACGCCCTGGTTGCGCACGTCGCGATAGCCCATGTCCAGCAGGGACTGCACGGCTTTGGCCACCAGCGGCGTCACTTGCTGCGCGCTGTTCACGTGCGTGTGCACGGCAATGTCCACGCCGCGTTCGCGCGCTTTTTTCGCCAGACGATCGAGCCCGGCCTGCACATCGGCCTGCAGAAAATGCTGCGGGATGGCGATCAGCCCTTTCGTGGCCAGGCGAATGTCCTTGATGTTCGGGAGATCCATCAGCTTGGAGCAGAACTCCTCCAGCGTGGCGATGGGCGTGTTGGCAATGTCGCCGCCGCTCACCACAACGTCGCGGACGGAAGGCGTCACGCGCAGATAATCCAGCATCTGCTGGTAACGATCCTTCTGCGGAATCTGAAACTTCAGCTTCACCACCAGCGGCACGTCGTTCCCCACCAGATCCATGCGCGTGCAGTGTCCGCAGTATTGCGAGCAAGTCGAGAGCATTTCCGCCAGCACCTTCGTCGGGTAGCGGTGCGTCAGGCCTTCCACGGCCCACATGTCCGTTTCATGCAAGGAATCGCGGCTGGCTTTGGGGTGGCTGGGCCACTCGGGATGCCGGTCGTCAAACGCCGGCAGCATGTAGCGCCGCACCGGATCGTTCCACAAATCCTTCTCATCCATGGTGTTCAGCATGTGCGGCGGCACCAGGATGGACATCGTGGCGCGCTCTTTGATGTCGCGCTCGAGGCTGGCCATCAGCGTGGCCGGTAGCAGGGCGCCGAAAACCTGTTTGAGTTCCTTCAGGTTCTTGACCGTGTGCCGGCGTTGCCACAGCGCCGTCTCCCATTCCTCCCGCGTGACGTTGCGGTAGCCCGGCAATCGCCGCCAGTCCGGCTCCACGAACTCGCGTTTCAGCGGGTACGTGAACGGCTGCTCGCCGGCGTGCACTTTGCCCGCATCCTTCCAGGTTGGGCGGGCGGCTTTGGTTTCGGGCGTAACTTTGTTTGTGTCAGGCGCAATAATTTTCGTGTCACTCATAGGCATGTTCCTGTATTCGGGGGACTTCTGCGTACAACGGCGTGTGTACATCTAAGGATAGCCGAGAGTGAAAGTTTGCGCCACCCCCGGGGAGGCCCAGTCTACAGTTCACAGTTGCAGATTCAGAGGAAGAGTGATCCTTCGACTCGCCCGGCTCGCTCAGGATGAGCATCCTTTGTCGGATGCTCAGTTTACAGTTCAAGACGTTGCCCTTGGTGGCACAGGCATTCTTGCCTGTGCTCTTGGGTTTCTCGGGCCGTTGTAGGGGCCGCTCTTGGGACGAAAATGTCGGCGCGCCGACATATTTTGGATACGTTACCATTCGGATAACTCACCCCACCCCCCTGTTTTTCGTATGTGCGGGAATAATTGGACTTACGGGCAGAGTGTCTCGATGGTGCGGGAATGATTGGACTTACGGGAGAAAGACAGTTCACAGTTGTCAGTTGACAGTTCACAGTCCAAGACCCTTCCTTTTGCCGGTTCCAGACGTCCGGCACCGGAGAGAATGTCTGTGGAAGATCCGGCAGAGAAGATTCCCAAGATGGAACGATTGGTCATACCAGTGGAGGGGGGTACCCCCCTGTTTTTGCGTATGTAGGGGAAACAAAGGGGTTACGGGCGCATTTCGTGGATGTAGGGGAATGATTGGAGTTAGGCGGGGCAGAAGAGCGAAGAAAAACAAGGAAAGAGGCGAGATTGTGGGACGTTGCCGGGAGGGTACAAGAGCAGCGGGCGCTCGAGTATTCACGTGGACATGATAACACGTTATTTACTAACTGTCAATAGATATCGATGGGTACTCAGACTCGAGTATACTCGATATGCGGAGACGTCTTGGTGAGGTATGTCTGTTGAGATCCTTCACCCACAAAAGGCGCGGGTTCAGGATGACAGAAAAGCGGCTGTCACTTTCGAAACTGGTACGAGGGGGGACGAGAGAAAGAAAGAGCATCCCAAGACCCACACGTAAAACCGACGTATGGGGCACCCGGCTCCGTCTGGCGGTTATAAGTCTGGCCCACCTATCTTCCCAGGTCCTTCGCAGTTAGATGCTCGCTAGGAGGTCATCTACGGAGGCGTTCAGTACTTGCCAGCAGACTTTGCAAGTCGACTCGTCGAAATTGGCTCTGCTGCGGGCGTGTTCGTATGGGTGAACGATGTTTCGTGACTCCCTCAAATGCATGACAGAAACCCGCCGCGGTCCGTTTTGAGCCACTGCTTCGACACGGCAACGTCGATCAATGTGCTGAGCGTCCACTCGTGGAGTGCCAATGCCTTGCCCGACCTTTTGTCCTTGGGCGCAGCAGTAGATTGGTAGGCATCAGAAGGGCTAATTGAGCACCGAGCAAGAAGCAAGGCTTCCAAAATGCTCCCCATGAGGATTACCGCTGCGAGAAACGCACCCGAGTGCTGGCATTGCTGCGCTTCGAGCCACCGCGCCTGGATGATGTCTTCTAGTTCAGGCATAATCTGGGTAATTTTCGTCAGGTCGGGTCCCTTGAAGAGCTGTTTTTTCGTCTGAATAGCACCTGTATCAAAGAACTTCAGGGCAGTCCGACAGTAGTTTGCCAGAGCTTCAAGTCGAACGCGGCGGCTGTTTGCCTCAAAGTCTGAGTCGCTCTCCATTTCTTCAACAAGGGCGTTAGCACCTGCGTCACGAAGAACCATCTTCGCTTCTCGGACCTTGGCGTCTACCGCCCTGAGTCCCGAAAGCTCTCCGTGAGCGCCAGTCCAGCGTCTGAAGAGATTTCCTTCAGAAGCCCGCTGATTAGTTCTCTTCGCTTTGGCGTGATCAAGGGCCATAAAAGGCTAAAGGCTGCGTTGAACTCCTAAGCTTCCGAACGCGAAGACTCTCCGGCCAATCCACCTCGCCCAGTCTCGCTGTTGAAAGTCAAGACCATGCTACCCGCCCAGACTCTTTCACTTAAGACTGTACTTCCCGTCTTCAGTCAGCACAAAGTACTGGCCTAGACGCACGTAGCGGCTTAAGGTGAAGGTGTGCTCTCGTGTATCCAACGATGGTAGTGCCGCCCTTAATATGGGGGAGGCCAGATTTCAAGTGAAACTGGGGCCTTGAAGCTCTTGAGGGCAGCTTGCGAGACGGCCTGAGTACTTCCTGGCCTAAGACCCCTTGCAGTCCCCCCTTCTTGCCTGTGCCAGTCTTGCCCTTTAATGCCGCAAGAGCTCTTTCCTTCGACGAAGCAATTCCTCGGCTTCGTAAATTCTGTTATAGTTCTTGGATTAGGTCTAAGTCTTCCATGAAGCAGATTGAAGCACAAACACACTCCCGGCGCAAGGACTTTCTAAGTGATGCTGAAATGCTTCAAATGGGACAATTATGGGTGTAGAGTCTTTGAAGTAAATCGGTTAGCTCACTGGAGCTTCCATGTGGGGTAAAAACAACTAGTCTTGCCGGCGGCGAATGGAGTGCAATTGTATTCGGTGTGAGATAGGGGAGCATTGCGGAGCACATCCAAGATGCGGCCATCCGACATCAAACGAACTTTGGGATGATCCAGGGCTAGTCCACGTAAGCGCGAACCTGAGAAGTAACGTCCTCTCCAGCTGTTCTTACTTGCTTTCTAACCCACTGGGAATGAGCTCCTAAATTCCTCATGGGTATAAATCCCTTTATGGATGAGTAAGGTATTCATGGCATACACGGTAGCCATGAATCGCCGTTATGCAGCCGCCCGTAGAGCATCTTCATACGACATAAAACTCATTGTAACCCTTGGATCAAATGGGGCTGAATATGACACGCATGCGGCGCCGATGGTCACTTCTCACACGTCCGGACAATCTTTGCCCGATTTCCACAGCAAACCCTTAGTTTTCCGCAAACACTTGTGGCCCCTTAGTTACTACCGAAACACTTGAACATTACTTGTGGTTTCGCCGGCAGCATCGGCCCTAAGAAATTACCGAGGATGGAAGAGGCGATGAGCGAGGAAGGACAAAAGGAGAATCGCGAGGAAGATCGCCATCAGGACCTGCAGGGCGATTTTCTTGATGCGTTTGGTGCGCACGGGCATAGGACATAGGAAGCGGGGGTTTGTGTCAAGAGGCGGAGGGCAAAAGGGGAGAAGTAAACGTGTGGAAGAGTGAAAGGGTGCAAAAGTTAAAGAGTGTGAGAGTTGAAGAGAAGAGGGAGGGGGAGAAGGTGTTGCGGCTGGCGGCGCACGGACGGTAGAAGAAGAGCCGACCCTATCTGAGAAGCGAAAGGGTCGGGCACCCTCGTCAGCCAGTGATTGTCTTGGGGATGAGTGCGTGAGATATCTGTTGGCTACCACCGAACGACAAGAGAAGAAGAGCCGACCCTATCTGAGAAGCGAAAGGGTCGGGCACCCTCGTCAGCCAGTGATCGTCTTGGGGATGAGTGCGTGAAGTATCCATTGGCCACCCGCCGCTTGCGCAAACGCCGGGGTGCGGGCCAGATCAGTCGCACTTGAAATTTGCCTTGCTGTTTACCCCAAAATGATATTATACCCAGTCCGCTAGTTATGTGATGAGTACTGATACGAGGGTGCCCCACCCTTTCTTCCGAGAAAGGGTGGGCTCTGCTTCTCTTGCTAAGAATTAAACCGAAGCGGTACACAGGGCGGGGCGACCTCCATTTTATTACCTTTAGTTGTTACCAGAGGCGGCAACTTCTTGCGACCGCGGCGGAGCGGGATCTGTTCGTGAAAATCCTGGCTGAAGTTCGAGAACGATACGAGTTTCAGGTTTTCGGTTACGTGGTGATGCCGGAGCATGTGCACCTGTTGATTAGCGAACCGGAGTGTTTGACTCCTTCGAGGGTGTTGCAAGTCCTTAAGCAGCGGGTATCCCGAGAATTGCGGGGGAAACCCCGCGGCGCATCCGGTGAGCCATTTCGATTTGAAGATTCGGACGAAGGATCGGAATTGCGGCGCTTCTGGCAACGCCGGTTTTATGATTTCAATGTCTACAGCCAGGAAAAAGCAATAGAGAAACTCAACTACATGCACGCCAATCCGGTCGAGAGGAAACTGGTGGAGCATCCCAAGGATTGGCCGTGGAGCAGTTTTTTGTTTTATGCGACGGGAGATCCAGGGTTGATTGCCATCGACGCACTGAATTCAAGGAGGGAAGGATAATTACAGAAAAGAAGGTGGGACGACAAGAGAAGAAGGGCCGACCCTTTCTGAGAAGCGAAAGGGTCGGGCACCCTCGCCATCCAAGTGCGGAGAACGGACTAGCGGGCGCGGGCGATGACCATCGTTAGGTCATCGGATTGTTCGCCAAAGGTGAATTTTTGGACGGCGTTTTGGATGGCGGCGACTAAATCCCCTGGCGCCAAACTGCGGTAGGCGCGCACGGTTTCGATCAGGCGGGCTTCGCCGAACTCTTCGCCCGCGGCATCGTTGGCTTCGGTGACGCCATCGGTGTAAATCACGAGCAGGTCGCCGGGAGCGAGGGTGATGCGCCGGGTGACGCACTGCCATCCGGGGAACAAGCCGATGACCGTGGAGGTGGACGCGAGCCGTTCGAGGGAGCCATCGGCGCGGAAGAGCAGCGGGGCATTGTGACCGCAATTGGCGTATTCCAACTCGCGCGAGTGGTCGTCGTAGACGGCGAAGAACAGTGTGGCATAGCGGTCATCGGGCGTGTTTTCGTAAAAAAGTTGATTGACGGATTTCAGGAGGCGCGGAAGATCATCGAGCGCGATGGCGTAACGGCTGCGCAGGTTGGCCTGCAAGTTGGCCATCAGAAGAGCACCGGCAATGCCCTTGCCGGAAATGTCGGCCAGGACAAAGGCGAGATGCCAATTCGCGGCAGCGAGGTCCCGTGTCGCTCCTCGATCCATGCGATGCGATGAGCCGAGATCGAGAAAATCGTAGTAATCGCCGCCGACTTGGCGCGCCTGGATGCAACTGCCGGTGTAGTCCAGCGTGGCGAGCGGCGGCATGACCTGGGGAAAGAGCCGCGACTGGACGTCGCGGGCAATCTCGATTTCGTGCGTAACGCGCCGCTCGACTTCCATGCGGTCGGCAATGTGTTCGGCCAGGCGAATGTTCTCGAGTGCAACGGCTGCCTGGCCGGCCACGGAATCCAGCAAGCGTTTGTCTTCGCCGGAGTAAGGCTCTTCCGAAAGAGGCTGGCCGAGTACGAGAAGCCCGACAAGCTGCGCGGCACGGCCCAGAAGCGGCACGAGACACTCCGGAGCGAGCGGCTCATACGGGAAATTCTCCAGCGCATCCCGAGAATCCGGAGGAGGCACATCCCATGCCCGGCCATACGCCGCCAATTTCTGAAGTAATGGCAAGTCTGGTTTGAGCGACTCAAAACCCGCGGGAACCTCGCGGCCAACGGCATGGAGCATCCCATCGGCGGCCGCGGCATAAATGACCAGGGATTTGGGATGGAGCGCCTGCGTAAGATGCCCATCGAGCAGCGCCGCGAGCTCTTTGCGATCGCTGACGGAGCGCGTTTTCTCCGCAAGGTCCTGCAGAATGATGCGGGCGTCGTAGGAACTGCGGAAAAAGGCGCGGTCAATGCGCTGCGAGCCGCGCTTCACGAACGGCGAAGAGGCCCAGACGAGTGCAACGCCGAAACAGGCGCTCAGCGCCATGCCCGTCTGGGAATGTGCCGCGAAAACCCCGGAAAAGAATCGCGAAAAAAGGAAAACCGCCGCTAAAGCGCCCAGGAGCAAAAGAGTGGAAAAGCTGCGCTGGACCAACACGTAACGCGCGCTTCGCCGCAGCAGCGCGGGGATTTCCAGCACGCGGTGCTTGACCACGACGTAACCAAACGAAAGCGGATAGAGCAGCAGCATCACCGCCAGGAGGTTGTCCACCCAGAAGCCCCGACGATAGTCGGTGAACTCTTCGATAATACGTTCCAGAATAATGGGAAGAATTCCGAAGATCATGCCGCCCAGCATGACCCGCGACTTTCGTCTGGATTCCGGCGGGGTCTCTTTGCTCAGCCGGTTCCAAATCAGCGAGATGATGCCCAGAACGATGAGCGCGAGAGCGAACAGACGGCGCACGCGGTCCGCGTTGTTCAGTCCCAAAAGCTGGTTCACCCTTACTGGCCAGCGAGGATCACCAGCGGCAAGTCCTGGAATGGCTTGACTGAAACAAAACGCCAGCGCCACCCATTTCAGCCACGGCGCCCAGCGCTCTACTTTAGACCTCTGGGGAAAAACGGCAAAAAAGATATAGAAGAGCCCTGCTACAAATCCATAGAACAGGGAGTGGAACACCATCAAAAACTCTTGCGACGGACGGGAATAGAGCTGCAAGTTGTGGAAATTGGGCGTGGCAATGAAACAGGTGAAGAGAGCAGCGAGCAGCCAGGCCATGGGATCATCAATCCGGAAAAAGAGCACCGCAAAACCTACCAACAGAAAAAAGAGCGGAAACAAGCCAACGATTTGCTCGGCAGAACTTTTCGCGAGGCCCTCGGCGGCTTGATTGGGCCGGGTCGCACGGAAGACGGCATGAAGCGTAATCGGGTCGCGAACATTGGGACGCCGGACCGTCACGTCAACGGGATCACCTGGATGAGAGTGCTTCCAGGTTTGTTCGTAGAAATCGACGGAAGTGAGCAGCGTGCCATTGATGGCGATAATGGCATCACCGGGGCGCAGGTCCGCGCGTTCGGCGGGGCTGGCGGGAACCACGTTATAGACGAAAATGGAGCACGATTTCAGATCGAATTCGGTGTTTTGAGAATAATTGAATCCCAGTTCGACGGGATACGCCGGCGGAGCCGGCCGGCGCATGTCGTACATCCAGATGCCGGCGTAGAGCGTCGTTGCCGCGCAGAAAAGCACGGCGAGCGTATACAAGAGCGGACGGGGCACTTTCGTCCAGGGGCGCATGTACACCTCTGTTCGAGAAAAAAACCTGCAGGCTAAAGAGTAGGGCCTGGCTGCAAGCCGGTCAATGGCAGCCGAGCAGAGAAAAAAACGAAGCGGATTTTTGGGCCGCAGTTATGAGAGAATCCGCCCAGTGGCTGCGCCTTGAGCCGCGCCTGTTGGCCCTCTTCGCTCCGAGTGACTGCTGTTTTCTTTCATTGCATCAGGTATCTCCTGGCGGAAAAACCGCAGGGCGGAAAAGCGCGCGCGGCATCGCCCGGTGGAGAAAAGGCGAGTTGCATCGCGAATCCCCGCAGATGAAGAGACATTTCGCAACAGGAATTTGGCTGCTATCGTGGCTCCTGCTCATCGTGGGCGGGGCCGCGCGTGCGGAGAATGTCAAGCAGATACGTCCCACAGGCTATGTGACTGACCTCGCGGGCCTCATCAAACCGCAGACAAAATCCCAGCTCGAAGCCCTGTGCACAGAACTCGAACAGAAGACCGGAGCGCAGATGGCCATCGTCACGGTGAAGTCGCTCGATGGCAATGACATCCAGACCTACGCGAACGATTTGTACAAACAGCTCGGCATTGGCCAAAAAAAGCAAGACAACGGTGTGATGCTGCTCGTAGCGCCGAACGAGCGGAAGTACTGGACGGAGATTGGCTACGGCCTTGAATCAGTGATCAACGATGCGCGCGCGGGGGATGCCGGACGGCTGCTGGTCCCCTATTTCCGGCAAGGCGACTACAACAGTGGCATCGCTGCGACCGCATGGCAGTTGGCAAAATACATTGCCGACGATAAAGGAGTGACGCTGACCGGAATGCCGCAACTCCGGCAGGTACGCCACGAAGAAGATGATACCGGCGGCATCTGGGGCTTGCTCATCATCGGTGCCATCGTGTTCTTTATTCTCGCAAGGCACGGCGGAGGGGCGGGCACTGGCTTTTTGATCGGCGCCCTCCTTGGCAGCATGGGTGGCCGAGGCCGCGGCGGCTGGGGCGGTTCCGGCGGCGGTTGGGGTGGAGGCGGAGGCTGGGGCGGCGGTGGCGGCGGGTTCGGTGGATTTGGCGGCGGGTCGAGCGGTGGCGGCGGCGCGGGTGGAGGCTGGTAAGAAAGACTCTCTGATTGTAGGTGATGGCTATGGAAGCAAAGCTGACAGAGCTGGTGAGCAGGCTGAAAGAAGCGGCAGGCAAGAACCTGGAATCCGTGATCCTCTACGGGTCCGCGGCGCGCGGCGAGTTCCGCCCCGGCGCCTCGGATCTGAATGTACTGTGCACGCTCGTGCGCATCGACGTCAACGAGATGCACCGTTTGGCCCCGGCGGTGGGTTGGTGGGTTCAGGAAATGAAGGAACCGGCGCCCCTGTTTTTCCTGACGGAAGAGTTGCAGCGCTCGACCGATGTGTTCGCGATCGAAAGCCTGGATGTGAAGCGCTCGCACCGCGTGCTCTTTGGGAGCGATGTCGTGGCGGATCTGCAAATTCCCATGAACCTGCACCGCGTGGAAGTGGAGCACGACCTGCGCCTGCTGTTGCTCCGCCTGCGGCAACACCTGCTGCACGCGGGAAGGAATGAACTTGAACTCCTGGCGGTACTGAAGCGCTCCATCTCCAGCGCCGTCACGCTGCTTCGCCACACACTGCTGGCCTTTGGCGAGGAGCCTTCCCAGGGTGCGCCGAATATTTTTGCGCGCATCGAGGAACTGACCGGGGCCAAAGCGGAGGCCTTCGCCCGAATTTACAGCCACCGGGAGACCGGCGCGATCGAGGGAGACTCGCTGGCGGCGTACGATGCGTACATGCACGCGCTGGAAAAAGTGATCGTGGCGCTCGATCGGATGGTACCGAAGCGCGAATGGCAGCGAGCGGGACGCTAGATTTTCTCAAACTCCAATTAGCGAGGTGCTTATGAAAGCTGTAATCGCAATTCTGGTGGTGCTGTTGATACTGGCGCTGGTCGTTGGCGGGGCCTATATAGGCCGCCGCAACCAGATGGCTATCAAGCGCGAAGCCGTGAACGCCGCGTGGGCCCAGGTTGACGTGGTGCTGCAGCGCCGCGCCGACCTCATCCCCAATTTGGTCGAAACCGTGAAGGGTTATGCCGTCCAGGAACAAACGGTGTTCGGCGCAATCGCCGCGGCGCGCGCGGCCCTGATCGGCGCAAAGACGCCATCCGACAAGATCGCCGCGAACGGCCAATTGGATTCCGCGCTGGGCCGCTTGCTGGTAGTTGTGGAGAACTACCCGCAACTGAAATCCAACGAAAATTTCATGCGCTTGCAGGATGAACTGGCGGGCACGGAAAATCGGATTGCCGTGGAGCGCCGCCGCTACAACGACGCGATACAGGACTACAACACCTTTATCGCGCTGTTCCCCAACAGCCTGGTGGCCAGCTTCGCCGGTTTTGCGCGCAACGATGCCTACTTCAAGACCGAGGAAGGCGCGCGGCAAGCACCCAAGGTCAATTTCGATTTCAACAAGCCGGCACCGGCGCAAACTCCCGCGCCCGCCCCCGCGCATCCATAGCCGGTAGGACCTCTCGAGTCGGCATACGCGAACAGCGGGTTGCCTGCCGACGCCAATTCGTCCTGAAACTTAAAGTTGGGGAGGGATTCCTCCACTCCCGGACGGCAAAAAACGCCGTCCCTCCGGTCGGAATGACAAATTTTGGGGGAACGATGGGCGCGGGAAAACAGCGCCCTATCTATTTATTTAAGGAATTCGCTGAGCAGCATGTGGAAGTGGTGCACGCCGTTTTCGCGCCTCACGGAATACCGCCCGCGATCGTAGAGAGCCGATTGCAGGCCGCGTTGCACCGATTCGCAAATCCCGATATCTTCCTGCTGCACCTGCTCGCTGAAGTCCACCGCCTTGCGGATGCGATCCTGAATGTGCTCTTGCTCCTTCCTGTGGAAATACCATTCGAAAATAGTTAGCGTCCGGTCCGGCGAAAGGGGCACCACCAGGTTCACCGAAACATTGTCCGGATAAATGTTCAGCATCAGATTCGGAACAATCCAGAAGTACAATGCCTCGTTGGCGCCCGTTCCCGGCGGATAGAAGCGCGCACCAGCCTCTTCCGGCTTCATCGCGCGAATGGGAGCGAATTGCTGCGAATAAAAGCGGAACGTGTCTGTGCGGTACTGCGCGTAGTCGATTTCCTTCATCAATCCCGGATGGGCAATGGGAATGTGGTAGCCCTCCAGGTAATTGTCCACATAGACTTTCCAGTTACAATTGATGTGGTAGTCTCTCCGCTCCACCAACTGCAAGCCCTTGAAACTGAAACCGCGGGCCTGCTCCGGAATCCGGCCAAGATATTCGGTGAGAGCCGGCGCATGGCCGTCGAAATTGACAAAGATGAACTCTTCCCAGACCTCGCAGCGCAGCGGCACCAGCCCCATCGTTGACCGGTCGAAAAATTCCACGCCATCCACTTCCGGCGTGCCAATCAAACGGCCATCGAGCGTGTACGTCCATCCGTGGTAGGCGCAGCGCAAAACATTCTTGCAGCCCGCGCCGACGCCAACGGGCCCCGCGCGATGACGGCACACATTGCTGAACGCGCGGAGGGTCCCAGCTTTGTCGCGGCAAACCAGGACAGGCTCCCCCGCAACATCGACCGTGAAAAATGTCTCCGGATCGGCAATCGTTCGCGGCTTGCCATTCACTTCGCCGCACGGGTGACTCAGCATGCCAACCCACTGCCAGGTGCGCCGGAAGATGCGCTCCTTCTCCAGTGCCAGCATCGCGGGATCGGTGTAGAAGCGGGAAGCGAGCGTCTCCGCGCATTCCAATTGCGGATTGATATCGAGGTTGAGAGGATCGCCAGTCATGGGGAAAAATAACAATCAAGGCAAAAAGTTCAAAGTTGAAAGTTCAAAGTCGAAAATCCCGGAATCGGGAAGCCACGGATGACGAACGGGAGAATCTTCGCGCGCTGATCCCGGTCCCTCAAAACTTGCGCGTCTCTTGCCGCGACCACCGCTCAATCACGATCTTCGATTCCGTGTAGAACTCCACTGCGTCTTTTCCCTGTGCGTGCAGAATCCCGAAGAAGCTCTCCTTCCAGCCGCTGAACGGGAAATAGGCCATGGGCGCGGCCACGCCAATATTGATGCCGATATTGCCGGCGGGCGCTTCATAGCGGAATTTGCGCGCCGCCGCCCCGTTCGTAGTGAAAAGCGAGGCCTGATTCCCGTAGGGACTCTTGCGAATGAACTCGATGGCCTCGTCGATGCTGCTGGCGTGGATCAGGCTAAGCACAGGTCCGAAAATTTCCGTATTGGCAAGCGAACTCGCCGCCGGGACACCATCCAGAATTGTGGGTTTCAGGAAATTTCCATTTTCGTAGCCGGCGATCTTCAGATTCCGGCCATCCACGATGGGCGTGGCGCCGTCGCTCACGCCCGTCGCAATCAGCGATTCGATCCGCTGTTTGCTTTCCCGCGTGATTACCGGCCCCATCTGCACGCCGGCATCGAGACCATTTCCCACTCTGATCGAAGATGCGGCCTCGGCGATGGCATCGCGGAAAGTTTTCTGCGCCTCGCCGATCGTCACTGCAACCGAAACAGCCAGGCAGCGCTGCCCGGCGCAGCCAAACGCCGAATCGCTGATGATCTGCCTAGCCAGATCCATGTCTGCATCCGGCAGAACAATCACGTGATTTTTCGCGCCGCCCTGGCACTGCATGCGCTTACCGCTGGCCGCGGATCGCTGGTACACGTGCCTGGCCACCGGCGTCGACCCCACAAAACTTACCGCGCGAATCGCCGGATGATCGCAAAGCGCATCAACCACCTCCCTGCCGCCGTTGATCAGATTCACGACGCCCTTCGGAATCCCCGTCTTCTCGATCAACTCGATGGCTCGCCGCATTGTGAGCGGAACCCTCTCGCTGGGCTTCAGGACCAGCGTATTCCCGCAGGCAATCGCGTAGGGCAGGAACCAGAACGGGATCATCGCGGGAAAATTAAACGGCGTGATCGCCGCGACAACCCCGAGCGGCTGCCTTATCAGAGTCTCATCCACTCCCGGCGTGATGTCCTCGAGGTTATACCCTTGCATCATCATCGGAATGCCGCAGGCCACCTCGACATTCTCGATGCCGCGCCGGATTTCCGCCTTCGCTTCGGCGAAGGTCTTGCCGTTCTCCAGGGTAATCAGCCGGGCGATGTCGTCGATGTGATCTTCCAGCAGGGATTTCAGCTTGAAGAGATATTGGATGCGCTCTCCCGGCGGAGTGCGGCGCCACGCAGGAAATGCCCCGGCGGCGGCTTGCACTGCTGCGTCCACGTCGGCGGCCATGGAGCGCGGTGTGCGCGCAATTGTTTCGCCGGTCGCAGGATTCAAGACGTCGAGAAATTCCGTGGCGGCGGACTTATGCCACCCCCCGCCGAAATAGTTCTGAATTTCGATGACCTGCGAGGTAACGCTACTGCTCATGAGTATTGCTCCGTGCCTCCGGAAGCGATCCGGCAGGGCTTGCAAGATGAAGAATAACGGCCGGGAGGACCAGCGTAACGACGTGCCAGTTTACCAAAATTATGTAAGGTTGCGTGAATCGGAGGGGCGCGGAGCACCTTTGCGGCGAATGGACGGAGTGTGGCGCCTGTAAAATGCTACTTGACCGCTGCAAAGGCCTCGTATGCCGCGCCTATCAACGGCGCGGATTCGTTTAGAACAACAGACACCGGAATCTTGGCCATCACTTCCGTGAACTGCCACTTGTCCTTGAAGGCGTTAAAAAATGTTCCGTCCTTCATTTTCTCGAGGATTTTCACGGCGATTCCGCCGGCCACGTAAACCCCGCCCAGCGCCAACACCTTCAGCGCAAGGTTACCCGCCTCCGCGCCGTAAACCGCGGTCCACAGATCCAGCGCATCAACGCATACGGGACAGCTTTTATCCAGCCCGCTCCTTGTGATGAACGGAGCAGGATCCGCGTCCGGATCATCAAATATCGGATGCTTCACATCCGGCGCGATGAATTCGTGCAGGGTGCGGAAACCCCGCCCGGAAAGAATCAACTCGCCGCTGACTTGCGGATGGCGGCGCAGCATGAAGCGCAGCAGTTCAACCTGGCGTTCCGTGTGCGGCGCAAAATCGGAATGCCCGCCTTCGGAAGGCACCACTTTATAGCGCGCGTCATCCCAGAACAGGATGGACTCGCCGAGTCCCGTCCCCGCAGCGAGCAGTGCGCGGGTCGCATCGGGGACTGCTGAGCCTTCATTCAGCACGCAAAAATCTTCGGGGGGAAGATGCTGCAGGCTGTGCCCCGTCGCGCCCAGGTCGTTCATCAGCACGATGCGCTTTACGTTCAGTTCCTGCGATAGATGTTCGGCATCGACAACCCAGGGAAGATTGGTGGCATGGATGCGGTTGTTGATCACAGGTCCGGCCACGCCAAAACCGGCGGCACGCACCTTTTCCTGGCGCAGGTAAGGCTCGGCCTGGCGGGCAAACTCCTTGACCAAAAGATCAAACTGCGCAAAGCCCTTGCTGGGGAAGCGTTGCCGGTAGACCACTGCCAACTTCCCGCTGTCTTCGGTGAACAGGGCCAGATTGCACTTGGTACCGCCAACATCACCGGCGAGAATCACGGGGCCTCCCGTCAAACCTTGTTGTTAAACCGATTTAATATGAAGGCGATGAAAATTGCAAGTGCTTCCTTGCGCGATTCCCGCCACGCCCGTCACTGCACTGTTATGGGTTGTACCACTGCCGCGCTTCGCGTTCGAGCATTTGGTCGGATTCGCGCGGGCCCCAGGTGCCCGACGCGTACTGCGGCACGCTCACGCTTTTCGCCGCGCTCCAAACATCCAGGATCGGCTCCACCAGCGACCACGCCGCCTCCACCGAATCCCCGCGATCAAACAGCGTCGGGTCGCCTCGCAGACAGTCGTTCAACAGGGTGGCATACGCGCTTCGCGACACTCCGCCAAATCCCTCGCAGTAGCTGAAATTCATGGTCACGTTGCCGATACTCATTTCCGTGCCTGGTTTCTTCGCCCCAAACGATATCGAAATTCCTTCGTCCGGCTGAATATTCAAGATCAGGCGATTCGGTTCCACTTCCCTTTCCCGGAAAACGATGTGCGGCGCGCGCTTGAATTGAATCATGATTTCCGTGCTGCGCTTGGCGAGGCGTTTCCCCGTGCGCAGGTAAAACGGTACGCCCGCCCAGCGCCAGTTGTCGATCTGCAGCCGCATGCCCACGAATGTCTCCGTGCGCGAATTCGGATTCACGCCCGGTTCTGCGCGGTATCCAGCGAGCGCCTTTTCGCCCGCCTTGCCCGGGGCATACTGCCCGCGCACCACGGATTGCGCAACCATCTCCAGATTGAACGGCCGGATGGACTGCAGCACTTTCAGTTTTTCGTTGCGCACGGCGGTGGCGTCAAACGAAGCCGGCGGTTCTACAGCCACCAGCGCCGTAAGCTGCAGCACGTGGCTCTGGATCATGTCGCGCAGCGCACCCGCTGTCTCGTAGAATCCCCCGCGCCGCTCCACGCCCAGCGTTTCCGATGCGGTGATCTGCACGTGATCGACGTAATTGCGGTTCCACAGCGGCTCGAAGATGCCGTTGCCAAAACGCAGCACCAGCAAATTCTGAACGGTGTCTTTGCCGAGGTAGTGATCGATGCGGTAGACCTGCTTTTCTTCAAAAACGTTCAGAACAATCTTGTTGAGCTCGTGCGCTGTCGCCAGGTCTCTCCCGAACGGCTTCTCGATGATGATGCGCACCCACGAACCCGGATTGCCCGGCCGCGCCAGCCCCGCACGTCCTAATTGTTCCACGATGTCCGGATAGACCTCCGGCGGAGTGGAGAGATAAAAGAGCCGGTTCCCGCCAAGGTTCTTCTCCGCATCGATCTCCGCCAGGCGCTTGGCCAATTGCGCGAAAGCATTCGGATCGGCATAGTCGCCGGGCAGATAATGGAGATTCGCGGCGAACTCATCCCACTTCGCGGGATCGATGGGTCCCACCTCGGAGATCGTCTTCGCCGCCTCACCGGTCATGGACCGAAAGGAGTCATCGGTCATGGGCGTTCGCGCGAAGCCGACGATCGCATAGCGCTCCCCCAACGATTTGGATTGCGCCATGTCGTACATCGCGGGAATGACCTTGCGCTTCGCCAGGTCTCCCGAAGCTCCGAACAGGATCACGGTGCAAGGATCAGCGGTGCCACCGTAGACGGAACTGGAGCGAGTGGTTTCTTCAGGCATGCACTTCCTCCGGAAAAAAGGCCAGAAATACGCCTAAACGCCGCCCAGTGACTATACCGCAATCCCGAACGATTGCAGGTCCTTGCGTAATTGAGGTGCGTTCTGATGGTGAACAACATGCATGCCCAGGCGCCGCGGGTTTTCCAGGTTGAGCGCCCGATCATCAATGAAAACGCAACTTTCCGGCGAGCGCTGCGTCACTTCCAGCGCGATCCGGTAAATGGTCTCTTCGGGTTTGCGCGCGTTCAGATAGCAGGAGCTGAAGAAAGCCTGGAAATCCCTGCGCAACTGGAAGGCTTCAATGCGGTACTGGTTGAGTTCCAGCGGCTCATTGTTGATTGCTGCGATGAGGTACTTCCCCGACCGGGCCAGAGCAGACAGGATGGCGCGTGTTTCCGGATACTCCTTCGACTGCGCAAACATGAAAGCCGTGAACTCTTCCCGCGTGAAGGTCCGCGAGCGGTAGAACAGCGTTCGGTCAAGGTACTGATTGAGCGTAATCTGGCCGGCATCAAAAGCCGGAAAGGAAAGATCGTGACGATCCTGGAAATCTTCCCAATCGAGCCCGAATGCCTGGGCAGCTTCGCGCCGGCCATTGCGATCCCAGCCGTTGGTGAGAATGACGCCGCCGATGTCCCAGAAGAGCGTGGTAATGGTAGGCAAGGAGCGACCTCCACAAAAGCCATTGAGAAATAACAGATAAGAGTCAGCGAAGGAAGCAAAAAAGCGCGGGATTATATGCGAACTCGCTGCCCAGCTTGCACGAGAATCCGGTGCAGGCGTTCCAATGCTTGAGCGAGGTCGCCTTCTAAATGTAAACGGATCGCGAAGCGGTCATCGGAGGCGAGCGCTTCGAACTGCCCCAGGGCCAGGGCATGATACATCTGTCCAAATGTGTACGAGGCTCCTGGAATGGGCACGTCGACCGGATTTTCCGCGGTCATGATAATGTTCAGCCTTGAGGGCGACCCGCGCCGGAAAAGATATCCATAGGTATCGACCGCGCGAGGCCCATAAGCCACCAGCACGGGAATCCCCAGTGTCCGGACCAACTGCTCGCGGATTTTGAAGATTTGTTCCTGGGTCTCGGGACTTCTATGCAGAAAAACAAAAAGAGTCAAAAGCGACTCTGGCTGCCGGAGCTCCAGGAAAGAACTCAGCGATTCCACGAGGTTCAGAAGCGATATCTCGTGGCGGGTGCGTCCTTCGGCAAAGAGTTGAATCCCGCTTTCCTGCACGCGGGGCCGCCGCAGCAGTGTATTATTACCGGGCTTCAGATTGTTCAGGAGCTCTGCTGCGAGGGTCTGTGGAAGACGTACGCCCTCCCAATCAAAGGGATCACGGGCGAGCCGGGCTCCAGCCAGCGCGGTGGCCACTTGCCACTTAAAGATTTCCGCAAGCAAATCTAAGGGCTGCGAGAGCCGGATATGAATAAACGGGATGGCTTTCTCTTCAATCCTTGAAATCTGCGCCTGGAGTGTCGGATCCACTTCTTCTCCGCGCGTCAGAATCACGAAGGCACCGGAGTCCTCAAATGACTCAGTGCTGCAGGGCGCACTGAGGCTGATTGGAACGGGACGCTGGCCCTCTCTGCATAAACTTCCACCTACGAGCTGACAGATTAGTGCAGCGTAGGGCCCCAGTAGCGGCGGGGCGAGAAAATAAAGAAAGGGGACACGGGCATTCGCCGCTGAGGCGATAAATACGGCGAGTTGCAGGGCCGGGTTTTCCCCTTGATCCGCGCCACGGGAGCAGCTCGCTCGAGATTCTTTTGCACACGTTAAGACTTCGTTGGTAGGCACGCAGGCAAAGGCAGCGAGGTGCCCCGCAAAATATCGAATGGAGCCAAACACACTCGGGATACCGGCAGGTTCCTTCAATTTAAAGCGGAACTTGTAGTCTTTGGTCACGCTAGCCAGATAGGAAGAGGAAACTGTATGTGAAGCGAAATGCAAACGCGGCTCTTGGATTCCCGCCAGTTCGAGCCTGTGCCAGAAGTACAAGAAAAGCGAGTGGTGTTCCAATCCAAAGCTGGACTTGTTGTCGAAGAGAAAGACCGTGTGCGGGAGGTCGATCTCGTTTTCCACCGCGCGAGTGGAGATTGGATTCGTGTTGTCGAGAACAAATATCCGGGGGCGGGTCAGGGGCGGAGAGAGGGCCACAATGGCTCTGGCGGTTAGATGGAGATTTGCAAACGCCACCAGGACCCGGTCAAACAGACCCTCGGCCTGGGCTATTGATTCGGCACCCAAGACGCCAAACAGCAAGGAGTCCAGCTTGTCGGGGAGATCGAGAAACTCCAGGCTCGCTTGAATATGGGATGGCTCAAATTCTTCTCCGGACCACAGGGACGCGTCTTTGGCCCACAGCCGTTCCAGGATTCGATTCGCGAGAAAGTGCTTCAGCTCTCGGCGAAACGTAGTCTGCAAACAGCCGGCGACGATGGATTGCGCAGGAACCGTCATGGGCCCTCGTTCATCGCTTGCAAAGTGATCGCAAACGAGCTGAATCGGACATACCCGTTGGATATCGAGGCCCAGTGCCGTTAAGCACGAACAGTGCGAACATGGAGTCGAGGAAGGAGCGCAGTCTTGGCACTTTCAATTGAAAAAGAGTAGCGAGAACAGCCCTAGCTTGCAACATCTCTTTCTCTATCCGAGAATGGTGTCTTCCAGGAGGAACGCATGGCCAACGACTCATGTGAACCCACGCCGAGCGAGCCCATCAAGCCGGGAACGCGCATGGTGCACTGTGTGAAGTTCGGCAAGGAAATGCCCGGGTTGGACCGCATCCCCTGGAAGGGTGAACTCGGCAAACGCGTCTACGAAAACGTCTCCAAGGACGCTTGGAAGTTGTGGCTGGAATACTCCAAAATGGTCATGAATGAATACCGCCTCAATCCCCTGGACCCCAACTCTCAGAAAATCATGGAAGAGCAGATGGAACAATTCTTCTTCGGCGAAGGCGCGAAATTGCCCGAAGGCTACGTGCCCCCCAAAAGCAAAAGGCTAATCCCGCACACCCTTCTCTCGCAATATTCTCCCGGGAATCCGTTCTGAATTGTCAGGACAATCTTCCGCCTGTTGGGTGTTCCACCGGCAGGCGCGGCGTCAATGTAAATGTCAGTTGGGAATGGGCAGCCCGCAGCGCGGCTTCCACCGCTGCCGGGTTATTGTCCCGCGCAAACAGGAAGCCCAGATAGCTTGATCCTTCCGGCCAGGCCGCAATGTAATCATGCACGCGCGCGGTGATTTCCAGACTGGTGATCCCGGGAACTTGGCGCGCTGCTTCTTCTCCTTCGACATTCTCGAAGACGCCGCTCCGCGGCACCGGGATCATCATGACTCCCGAAGCGGCTGCTTCGCGAACCGCGTCGCCGCCCGGTAAGCCCAGTGCGTGGCGCAAGAGAAGTTCCTCGAGCCCGATCTCTTCTTCTGCGTCAGCAAGGCAAAATCGCAAGGCCCTGGCGCACAATCCGCCAATGGGCCGTGGCGCCACTTCGATGGGCCAGACTCCCTGTTCATTTAGGCGAAACTCTGCGTGCACGGGGCCGTGCGTCAATCCCAAGGCTCGAACGGCGGATCGCAAAGAGCTTTCGATGGCGCGCTGCTCCAAATCCGGTAACCGCGAGGGCGTGACATAAATCGTCTCCTCGAAATAGGGCCCTTCCAGCGGATCCGGCTTGTCGAAAATCGCGAGTATTCTCAGCGCCCCCTCGGTCAGCAACGCTTCGACGGCCACTTCCCTGCCCGGCAGATAGCCTTCAACGAGCATTTGATCCCGATGCAGTTCGCGTGTCGCGCGGATCTCCGGGGATTCGAGGAGTTTTTTCAGTCGAGTGGCGCCCGCAACAAACTCCTCGCGATTGTTGGCGCGCGCCACCCCCTGGCTGGCCGAAAGCGAGAGCGGCTTGAGCACGCAGGGATAGCGGATGCCGAGAAGCGCCGGCTCGGGTACGGCGTTCAACGAAACGCCGTGGAACCATGGCACCGGAATTCCGGCTTCGCGAAACACTTCCCGCGTGCGCAACTTGTTCCGGCAAGCCTCAACGCTCGCCGGATGATTGTGGAGCAGCCCCAGACCCCGCGCCACATACGCCGCCGTGGGCCCCGGACGATCGCCTAATGCCAGGACGCCGTCGACACGAAGTCCTCGCTGCGCTTCCAAGACGGCTCGCGCCGCAGATTCCGGCAATCCAAAATGCGCCGGAAGCGCGTCGTCGTTCCAGGGATCGTCCATCCTCCCGCAGCGATCGGTGACAAAAGCAAGCTCCACGCCAAGCTTTTCTGCCGCGGCATTAAATGATCGCGTCTGGTAGCCGAGCTTTGTGGCAAACAGCAGCAGCCGTTTTCGTGGATTCATCGAATGGCGATTCCGCATTTCATCGGCAATAGATCTCTCACAAGCGCGCGGCGGGTTTCGGATTCGCTCGCGCCTATTTGATAAACGCTGTCTTCAGGGGCTAAAGCCCATTGGTTGTAAGAGCTTCACGCCGGGGCTAAAGCCCCGGCCTCCTAAAGAAACGACTTTCCCCGCGAGCTGTGCCCTTCACTCCGCTCAGGATAAAAAGCCGTGCCCTGACGGAATCCGATTGTGAGATGACTTCTACACAAACGTCTCCGCCTGTCGCACTGCTTCCTTGGCTCTGGCTATCGGGACCAACTGGTCCCGTGTCGGCTCCGCTCAACAATACCAGGGCTCGTTGAGATAGGGGACCGTGGCCCGCGCGGCCAGAACCGGCATCCTCGATTCTTCCGGCTTCCGGCCGCCAGCATGATTTGCTGCTCGCCAAAGCTGTTGGAACGCCGCTGCCCGGGTGCGTTTCATCTTCTCGCTCGCGGCAACGATTTCGTGAATCTCCTCGGCCAGCCGATCCACTCCCGGATTGTGATTCTTCCAGGGATAAACGAGCGCCCTGGCATCGAACGGTCCAACCATCTCACGGATTTCCGGTAATTCGAGCAGCCGCGATCCCGCGGGAATCAGCAGGCGAATGGCCAGTTGGATGGGCGCAACAGATTCGACCAGATCGAGCCGCCGCAGATTCTCGAGTAGATCCAAGTAGTTTTCAAATGTCGTCCACGGAGTAAATGGAACAAACGTCGGTTGAAGAGTGATGCCGGCGCGGCGGCATTCTTCTTCGACCTGAAAGAAGTCCGCACGCGTATGGCCCTTCTGCAGTTTCCGCAAAATATCGTCGTCCAGAGACTCGACCGCGGAAATGACGAACAGGCATCCGGTTTGCCGCAGCGTCCGCAGCAGTTCGATATTTTGCAGAAGATGCTCCACCTTGATGGTCACGTCATAGGTGAGCGCGGGAAACTCGCGATGCAAAGCTTCCACCAGCGGAATGGCGTGTCCCACTCCATTGAAGAAATCCGGATCGCCAAACGTGATGTGCTGTGCGCCGGCGCCGACCTGCTGGCGAATATCCGCAAGCACGACCTCACGGTCCACGATACGGAAAACACCGTTGTAAACCGGCACAATCGGACAATGCCGGCACAAATGTTTGCACCCGCGGCTCGCTTCCGTATATCCCACCGTGCGATGCTCGCCGTCCGGCAGCACCAGGTGCGCGTAGGAACGCAGCGGCGGCAACCCCTCGCGATCCGGCTTTTGGAAACGCAACCGCGCAAGCGAAACACCTGTGTCCAACGGATGAATTTGCGGCGAAGCCGAGAGGCCATCCAGGTGCTCCGCAAGATCCACCAGGGACTGCTCAAATTCGCCCCCCAACAAACTGTTTACACCGTGGGAGCGAAAACTCTCCGCGGCAAGCGAAGCGTACAGCCCGTAGGCACACAAATGCGCCTGTGGCTGAAGGCGGCGCACAGGTTCCAGCAGTTCCAGCGTGAGCCGCGTTGCCGTATGCATCGGCACGTAGAAAGCGATCAGCCGCGCCTCTCGCACCGCCTGTTCGTTCAAGGATTCCCGCGATAAATCCAGGCAAGTGACCGCATGCCCGCACCCGCGCAGCCAGGCTGCCGGCGAGGCCAGCCCAAATGGCTGCCGCCCCAGTTCGTACGTCGAGATCAGGACAATCTTCACGGCTGCTCCATTATAGCGTTCCCGCGCCGCCGCAAGTTTTCGGTTATCATAGAAGCCCAACCATTCCACGAAAGGACCGCTAGAATGCCCATCTCCGCAGCAAATTCCTTCGGAACGCGAGACAACCTGCACGTTGGCGCGCAAACTTTTGAAATTCAGCGCCTTGAGAAGCTGGAAAAACAGGGCCTCGGCCAATTCACCGGGCTTCCCTTCTCCCTCCGCATTCTGCTGGAAAACCTGCTGCGCTGTGAGGACGGACGCTCCGTTCGCGCCGAGGATATCCGCGCGCTCGCAAGCTGGAAACCCGGCAGCGAACAGAAGGAAATTGCCTTTATGCCCGCGCGCGTGCTGCTGCAGGATTTCACCGGCGTCCCCGCCATCGTGGATCTGGCCACGATGCGCGAAGCGGTTCGAAAAATGGGAGGCAGTCCCAGTCGCATCAATCCCCTTTTCCCCGCGGAGCTCGTAATCGACCACTCCGTTCAGGTGGACAGTTTCGGCAACGTGAACGCTTTCGGCATGAACGCGGAACTCGAATTCCAGCGCAACGTTGAGCGCTATGCCTTCCTGCGCTGGGGACAGGCAGCCTTTCGCAATTTCAAGGTCGTGCCGCCCGATACGGGAATTTGCCACCAGGTCAATATCGAGTATCTCGCGCGGGTGGTTTGCTCCGTTCCGAATGGCAGCCGCCTCGAAGCTTATCCGGATTCGCTCGTCGGAACAGATTCGCACACCACGATGGTGAATTCACTGGGCGTGTTCGGCTGGGGCGTCGGCGGAATTGAAGCGGAGGCCGCCATGCTGGGCCAGCCGCTCTCGATGCTCGTGCCGGAAGTTGTGGGTTTCAAGCTTCACGGCCGGCTGCGCGAAGGAGCCACGGCGACGGACCTGGTTCTTACGGTCACAGAGATGCTGCGGAAAAAGGGCGTCGTCGGGAAGTTCGTGGAGTTTTACGGCTCCGGCCTTTCCACCTTAAGCGTGCCGGACCGCGCCACGATTGCCAACATGGCTCCCGAATATGGCGCGACCATGGGCTTTTTCCCGGTGGACAAGGAAACACTCGCCTATTTGGAGTTCACTGGACGTTCGCACGAACACATCGCCCTGGTGGAGGCCTACTGCAAGGAGCAGTTTCTCTTCCGGAGCGACGCAACGCCCGACCCGGCGTTCAGCGACTCGCTGGCGCTCGATCTCGGCAGTGTTGAGCCCACGGTGGCGGGGCCAAAACGGCCGCAAGACCGCGTCGCGCTCAAGAACGCGAAGACATCCTTCCTGAAAGTGGTGGAAGGCGCGCCCGCGACAAAAGTGCCCGTCAAGAACAATGGCGACGCTTTCGAGCTTTCCAGCGGTGCGGTGGTGATTGCCGCCATTACGAGTTGCACGAACACCTCGAATCCTTCGTTGATGCTCGGCGCAGGATTAGTGGCTAAGAAGGCGGTCGAGCGCGGATTGCAGGTGAAGCCCTGGGTGAAGACCAGCCTCGCACCGGGCTCGAAAGTGGTGACGGACTATTTGCAGGCCTCGGGCCTGATGGCGTATCTCGAAATACTGAAGTTCCACCTGGTGGGCTACGGCTGCACAACCTGCATCGGCAACAGTGGACCTCTGTCCGATCCCATTAGCGCTGCCATCAAGGATAACAACCTGATTGCCGTTGCCGTGCTGAGCGGCAATCGCAATTTTGAAGGGCGCGTGCATCCGCTGGTGCGCGCGAATTACCTCGCTTCCCCGCCGCTCGTGGTGGCCTACGCGCTCGCGGGCCGCATGGACATGGACTTGACGACTGAGCCTCTGGGAACCGATTCAGCCGGCAAGCCCGTGTATTTGCGCGAGATTTGGCCTACCGCGCAGGAGGTGGAATCCACCGTCCGCGCCGCGGTTTCCACAGCGCAATACCGCAAGGTTTACAGCGAAGTCTTCGAGGGCGACGCGCGCTGGAAAGCGATGCCCATTCCCGAAGGGGATCTGTACAAGTGGGATGCGAACTCAACTTATATCAAGCTGCCTCCGTATTTCGAGAACATGCCGAGGACGCCCGCTCCGCTTGCGGATATTCATGGCGCGCGCGTGCTCGCCGTTCTGGGCGATAGCGTAACCACCGATCACATTTCCCCCGCGGGTTCCATCGCCGTGGATTCCCCAGCCGGGAAATACCTGATCGCGCATGGCGTGAAGCTGCACGAATTCAACTCCTACGGCGCGCGCCGCGGCAATCATGAAGTGATGATGCGCGGCACGTTTGCGAACATCCGGCTCCGCAATCAGCTTGCCCCGGGAACGGAAGGCAGTTGGACGCTGCACCTGCCCGAGGGCGAAAAGATGTTTATCTACGACGCCGCGGTGAAGTACCGCGAAGAGGGCGTTCCCCTGATCGTGATCGCGGGCAAGGAGTACGGCTCCGGGTCCTCGCGCGACTGGGCCGCCAAGGGCACACGGCTGCTCGGCGTGCGCGCGGTCATCGCGGAGAGCTACGAGCGCATTCACCGCAGCAACCTCGTGGGCATGGGCGTGCTCCCGCTGGAATTCAAGGCCGGCGAAACGCGAGAATCTCTTGGCCTGACAGGGCACGAGGTGTTCTCACTTGATGGCGTGTCTGCGCTGACGCCACGGAAGCAAGTCACCCTGCACGCCAAGTCGGCGGACGGAACAGAGAAAACCTTCACGACAACCGTGCGCGTGGATACGCCGGAAGAGCTGGCGTATTACAAGCATGGCGGGATTCTGCAGTACGTGTTGCGGCAGATGCTGGAGTAAGACATCCCGCATCGAAATGGGAATTCACTGCGGAATCGCCGCGTGAAGAGCGTCTGGTCAGTGAGGCGAGAGTTTTTTTCCAAGCGCAGCATCGCGGCTCTTAATCCATAGGAAAAGCGCAATGCCGGCCAGCACGGAGAGAATGCTGACGATCTTGCGCATTGGTCAAACCCAGGAATACCCGTGGATTGATGCGGATGATTTCCACCAGATAGCGGGCGATTCCCGTCAAGATCAAATAAGCGCAGAAAAGTCAGGCCTTTCTCGTGAGGGCGGCGCAGAAACTTGCCACCTAAATACCAAAGAAACGCGCCAATCGCACACCACGCCAGGAATTCGTACACGGGCGTCGGGTGAACGCGACAATTCGACGGCCACCCTTGCTCAACACACGTTCTCGTCGTGGGAATAACGCCGTTCGGAAAGCTCATGCCCCACGGCAATGTGGTCGGGATGCCGTAGTCGCCGTCGCCGGAGAGGAGGCAGCCCATTCGTCCGATCGCATAGCCAAACGAGGCCGCGGGCGTGCAGGCGTCGAGAAACTCCAGCAGAGGAACCCTGGCCCGCCTGCCGAGAATGAGCATGGCAAAAAAACCGCCGAGGAATCCCCCAAACCAGGTGAAGCCATAGCGATCAAAGAGCAGCGCGACCGGATGGGCGAGAAATGCCGCCGGGGATTCAAGAGCGCTATACAATTTCGAGCCGAAGATGCCCACCAATCCGGCAATCGTGATCATGGTGAACGCGTCGGCTTTTATCCCACGGCGGTCGAAATCGGCTTGAAAAATGTAGGCAGCGCAAATCATACCCAGCGCCACCATCAAACCGTACGTGGGAATCGATAAGGGGCCGATGTGAATGAAGGGGATCATGGAGTTGGCGGGTGCGCCCTGAAGATTATACACGAGGGGAAGAAGAGAGCCTTCCGGGCGGCGGCTGGCCGTGGCCGTAGAAGCGCTTCAACCCAGCCGGCAGCGCTACCCCCAAAGCCGGAAATGCCAACCCAAGACCCAGGTTCGCACACCGAACCTGGGGCACCCTTCGCGTCTCATGACTTCCACGATATTTGTCGAAGTGACGGCCTCTCTGTGTCTGCCATGTTGACAGCTTCCGCTTCTTTCAGCCCGGGCCGCCCGCCCACCAATTTCGAAACTCGCACTTCATGAACGCGGATTGACACGTCGACCAAGTGCTGGTCAGTTGGGGTTGGACTTGAAGACGAAGTTGAGGGTGTAAGTCTCGGTGCCGGTGACGGTAACGTCCTGCGACTGCGCGCCGTAGGATTCGTGCCAGGCGGTGATGGTGTACTTGCCCGGAGGCAAGTTTGGCAATGAGAACGCACCGCCACCGCCGGTTACGGCGAAGTGAGAGTTCTTCAGCACCGCCAAGGTGCCGTGCATCCAGGGATGCACGTTGCACTTCACGGGAATAAATTCCGCCTGCTCATAGCTTTCGCGAATCGGCGGCGCCCCCGGCGGCTGCGATTTGTTCCACTCGCGATTCCGCTTCGATTGTGGATGAACGTTGTGGACGGTCTGATCCTCGTTGGTGATTTTCAATTCCTGATTGACCTGGAAGGCCAATAGGTGAGGGATGTAGCGGCAACCCTTCTGCGTGAAAGTCACGGCATTGGAAGGAGCCGCGTCGTCAGGCGCTCCCGCGGATACGTAAACGACCACGTTTTCCAGGCTGTTGCCGGCGCCCGTGACGACGGTTTCCGCGAGTTGCGGCGTCGCGTACATCTTGGCGCAGGAAGGCTCCTTGGACATGTCAATGGGTTTCATCTTGGCCGGTGTGCCCTCGTAGGTCACTTTGCCGCTGACTGTGCCGCCGCTCGGACCCGCATAGGCCGCGGCCGAAGCAGCCAGCAACGCGAGTCCTGCCACAACTACATGCCTCGTTTGCATTCTTTGGTCCTTCCCGAAATTCAAAAACTATCACCACAAGGCCTAACTTCAGAACCAGTATATGTACTTCTCACTTTCGTGGCGCTCACAATCGCTTTATCCTCGGCTGTGGCCTCCCACAGAAAATTGTTCCTGTGCAATTCCTTGGGATGAATTACTCTAACAGGGTGCTGAAAGAGTGGTTTGAGAGTGCTTCAGGGGCTAAAGCCCGCCCCATTCTGAAGGATTTACGTGGGGGCTGAAGCCCCCACCTCCTGAAGAAAGAGAGCATTTCAGCAACCTGCTAATGAGCTGGTCCTGCCATAAGGAGTCCTCATGCGGAAAATCAACGCGGCCATCATTGGATTGGGATTCGTGGGGCGAGCGCACCTAGACGCCTTGCGGCGCCTCGGCATATCCGTTCAGGGAGTGCTGGGGAGCACGCCGGAGCGCACCAAAGCTTCGCGGGATGCGCTGGGATTACCGCGAGCCTACGCTTCGCTCGAGGAACTCGCCGCGGATTCCTCCGTTCAGGTGGTGCATTTGTGCACGCCCAACAACGAGCATTTTCAAGAGGCCAGCCAGCTCCTCCGCGCAGGGAAGAATGTCTTGTGCGAAAAACCGCTGACGCTGGATTCGCGGGAATCCGCGGCGCTGGTTTCCCTGGCGAAAGAAACAGGAAGGGTGGGCGGGGTGGCGTACAACCTGCGCTACTACCCGCTGTGCCAGGAAGCTCGCGCGTTGATCCGCAAAGGCGCCATCGGGCAGGTGCGGCTGGTGCACGGCAGCTTTTTGCAGGATTGGCTGCTCTTTCCCACGGATTGGAACTGGCGGCTGGAAGCAAAGTCGGGTGGCGAATTGCGCGCCGTCTCCGACATAGGCACGCACTGGCTAGACCTGACGAGCTGGCTCACCGACAGCAGGGTGTCCGAACTTTGCGCGGATCTGGCCACGGTACTTCCGACGCGGCGAAAACCCAAGGGGCGCGTGGAGACTTTTCAGAAAGCCAGCACGGCGGAGACCGAGGAAGTGATGATGGAGTCCGACGATTACGCCTCCGTGCTGCTGCGCTATGAAAACGATGCTCATGGCGTGATGACCGTTTCGCAAGTCAGTGCGGGCCGCAAGGCGCGTTTGTGGTTTGAGATAAACGGCTCCGAAGGCTCGCTGGCATTCGATTCCGAATCGCCCAATACGCTGTGGATCGGCCGGCGAGACCGCGCCAGCGAAGTGCTTCCAAAGGATCCCGGGCTGCAATCGCCGGAATCGCGCGGTTATGCCGCATATCCCGGCGGGCACGCCGAGGGTTACCCCGACACCTTCGTGCAACTGTTCAAGGATTTTTACAGCTACATCGCTGCCGGTGATTTTCGCGCGCCGCGAAGCTTTCCGACGTTTGAGACGGGCCACGACGAACTCCTGCTATGCGAAGCGATCGCAGAAAGCGCGCAGAAGCGAAGCTGGGTCTCCGTCGGAGCGTGAGGAGTTGCAATTCCATTTGAGCTTGAAATCCGAAGTTGAGGAGGGATTCATCGCACAAAAAGCGTGCGATGGAGAACCGTACCTCCGCTCCGGGGCGGCTAAAACCGCCGTCCCTCCGGTCGGAATGACAAATTTTGGGTGGTGGATGATGTTGAAAAAACCAACTTCGGCGAAGTTGGATCCGCCCACTAGAATCGATTGAAACAAAGGCAGATGCACTCGCCAGTTATTGACCAACATCGGGATTCAGCTTGAGAGCACGGTGGAATCGCGTGCAACTAGTTCCGCGACTAGCCGAATTCTCCAGCACCATGGCGGCTTCTGACGACGCTGCTGCGCGCCTTGTTGTTTCCCTCACTTCTGTGCGGGATATGCGTAGCGCAAATTGCCCGGCAGTCGATCCGAACGCGTGCGCGTGTCGTACTCCAGTTTGTAGAGGAGGTGCTCGTCGTCGAGCGGATACTCCTTGCCCTCCTGGTATGGGTAGGAGAGCAGGCCATGCCTCGGAAGCGGCTCCACTGTGAAGGCGTTGGCCGCGTAAAAATCCATGTCCTTCTCAAAGCCGTCGGCATAGAAGAAATAGTCGCGCACCCACCCCGCGGGCAGATTTGGGAGATGCTGCGGATCGAATTCCAGCTTGACGCCTTCGCCCGAAGCGAAAACGGCAAACTTGTCGTCGGAAGCGCTGAGCAGAGACTTGACATCTCCATAGCGCGTATAGTTCCCCGCCGCGCGCGCATACGGCCCGGTGGCGCTCCGCCGCGAGTAGGAATACATCGTGTCGCTTGCGGGCTGCAGACGAATTTCCCGCGGGTAGCCGAGAAATTCCAGCGCCGCAGCGGCCAGCGGAACTTCGTTGACGCGGAGGTTTTTCGATTCGGGAGTCTGATCGATGCGCACGGCGTCCCAATAAATTTTCAAATTGGTGACGATGCGGATGCGGCGGGTGCCCGGGGGAATTTTGCCGCTGAGATCCGCAACCATGGTGCGTTCGAGGCCGGCGGGGAATCCCATGTCCTCGACGACGCGCACCCATTTACCCTGCGGGTCTTGCGCTTCCACGTAAGGAGCAATGACCCGGATACCCGCTTGGTCAGCGGCATACATGGAAGTCGCGGTGAAATAATCGGTATAGCCATCCAGAAGCAGGCGCAGAGGTTTTGCCGCGTCCCATTGGCCGAGATTGAGTTCGATCCAGTGCAACTTGGCGAAGCCAGTATAGGGCAGACCGTCAAATTGCGTGACGTACTTGCGGTCGCGCTTGGCGAGCAGTGGCAGCACGTCGTTGCCGTGGTCGTCCCAAGCGCCAACCGGCAGTTGTGAATGTTCCGTGGCGATCACGCGAAATTCGGGGAAGGGCGGCGCGCTGGCAAAGCGCTCGTTCGGATTAACCTCGACCTCGGCGGGATGATCGATGGCCAGCAGGCGCACCTGGTCGAGATAAACGGTCTCTTCCATCGGTTCCATGAAACGGAAACTGAGCAGGCCATTTTTCGCGCGGACACTCTTTGCCGGAACTTTCAGGTATTCGTCGGAATCGGGGACATCGCGCTCCCCCGGGGCTACCCAGTGGCCCACAACCGCGGGGCCGATCATGTCGGCAATGAATTCGTATTCCTGGCCATTCCACGAAAAAAGTACCGGGCAGGAGCTTCCGCGGCGGTCCAGCTCGTTGAGGAGCTGAACTTTCCCGGCCTGCAGGTTCACTTCGTCCTGCGGCACACCCTTCGGCCACAAGAGACGCACCACGTCCGTGGACTTTTGGCTGCCTAGGCCGGCGATCAGCGTGGGAGAATTCTGGCTGAGGTAGCCGGAAGCGCCGGCAATTTCCCATTTCTGGTAAAGGCTTCCGGCGAAGATCTCCACTTTCGTGCCGATTCCGTTTTTGTTGTCATCCAGGCCTTTGAGGTCGATCTGAATCCAGTTGTTTTTGTTGGCTCCAACATTTTCAAGCAGGATGGGAGCGCCTCCCGCTTGGGTCACAATCAGGTCGGGGCTTCCATTGGTTCTCAGATCGGCTACCGCGAGCGCCGCCGGCTTGCTTAACTTGACGGCATCAAGTTGCGTTTTTTTCGTGACATCGGCCCAGCCCGCCTCGCCCAAATTGCGCAGCAACCGTATCTCTCCACCATTTGCGGATTCGCCCACGGCCGCCAAATCGAGCCAGCCATCATTATCGAAATCCAACGATGTGAGGCCCCACCCCCGCTTCCAGCCCAGATAAGGGAGCGGAACGCGTTCCAGCTTCTTACCCTCGACGTTTCGCCACAGGGTGAGTCCCGGCGGTCCGGCATGCGTAAACGCCAAATCCATCCAGCCGTCTTTGTCGAAATCAAAGGCGATGACGCCAACAGCGGGCGGCAAATTCTCTTTTGCAAAATCAATCCCCGGAAGCGCCTTGAACTTTCCTTCGCGCGGATTCAACAAAATGGCTGCGCCTTGCGGCCCACCGGCAACGACAAAATCGATCGCGCGATCGTTGTTGAAGTCCGTCATGGCCACGCCCGCGCCCGTGGCATCCAGACCCATGGCGGTTTCCTCGGAGACGTCCGTGAAGGTGGAGTTTCCATTGTTGCGCCAGAGGCGGTTCTTATGCGATTCACTGTCGGCGGCCATGGTCAAGTACAAATCGAGGTCGCCATCGTGGTCGTAATCCACAAAAGTGGCGGCCACACAGCCCTTTTCGCGGCGGATCCCGGTTTTTTCGGTGACGTCCTGAAACTTGCCGTTGCCATCGTTGCGAAGCAGGCGCACGCCGCTCGTTTCGCAAACAGCCAAATCGGTGTGGCCGTCACTGTCGAAATCGCCCGCAGCGCACCCGAATCCCCCGCCCACGCTGCCCAGACCGGCTTTCTCCGTCACATCCTCAAATTTGCCTTCGCCCAAATTGCGGAGCAGGCGGCTCTTGCCTTCGCCGGCGCCGACCAGGAAGAGGTCGGGCTTTCCGTCCCCGTCGTAATCGAGGAAGCAGGCGCCACTGCTAGGACCGATGGCCGCCGCCGTCAAGACGCGCTTGGCAAGCGGCTCCTGCGTGTAATGAACGGGAATCTCCGGTGGGGCCGTGGCCACGGTGCCGTGTATAAATTCCGCGAGAGAGAACTTGCCCTGGTCGCCGTAGCCCGCGCCAAATGGCGCGCCCAAATGCTCGGAGTTGATTTTCTGAAACTGCTTCATGCTTTCACGGGCAGCGGCGGCGTCGCCCTTCCGCTGGTAGGCGCGCGCAAGACCGAACTGCGCCGAGGCGTGAAAATGATTCAGCGCCAGGGCCTTCTGAAACGCTGCAATCGCTTCGTCGTAGCGAAGCAACTGCGAATTCATGAAACCCTCGAAGTAGAAGGCATCCGGCTCTTCGGGCACAATTCTTTCCACGTGCTGGAAAGCGGCGATAGCCTTTTCCGATTCGTTGCTGTCCTTGTAGGCGAGGCCCAGGTTGTACCAGGCATAAGGATCCTGCGGAAGTTTCGCGGAAGCCTCCTCAAGAGCGGCTCGGGCCCGTTCCACTTTCTGCTGGCCGAGGAAAGAGATGCCCAGATTCATTTTCGCTGCTGCGAACTGAGGGTCTGACGCCAAGGCTTGTTCAAAATATTTCTGCGCTTCGGCAGCCTTTTGCTGGTTCATGTAAGCCACGCCCAGCGTATTCAGGCGCAGCGCCTCGGGGGAAATGCCCGCGTCAGCAGCGGTATTTGGCTTTTCGCCCGCGGGCGCCTGCGTCGCCTTGAGGTGCAACACGGCCAAGGATCCAACCGCGAGCAACGTGAGCAACACACTCAGGACAATAAAACGATGGCGTGAACCGAACTGTTTGGAACTCATGAAGGAATGTTCTCTCTGGACGCGCGATGCACGGTGAATTTTGCCCCGTCCGCTATCCTTCCGATTGTCTTGGCTCTGCAGCACATCGTCAACCGTTTTTGTGGGGGTCTTCTGTGGTACGGCCCCGCCAGCCTTGACCACAAGGACGCCGACCTTTACCTTGCTCATGGGAGCTCATGGCCACTTTCAACTATTCTTCCATCGCGGAAACGCTTGAACAATTTCGCCGGAAGGAAATTTCCCCGGTTGAGGTGATCACCGCACATCTGCAGCGCGCGCAGGCGCTCCAGCCTAAGTTGAATGCCTTCGTGCATCTGGACGCGGAGTCGGCGCTGGCGCGGGCTCGCCAGGCGGAAGCTGCGATACAGCGAGGCGAGCCATTGCGGGCGCTGACAGGGATTCCGCTCACGGTGAAGTCGTGTATTGACGTGGCCGGCTGGCCGTGTCCCGCGGGCTCGCTCTTGCGCAAAGACCACGTGCCAGCGAGCGACGCGACACTCGTGGCCCGCCTGGAATCCGCCGGAGCAGTCTTGCTGGGCAATACCAACACGCCGGAATTCCTGATGGCCTACGAAACGGACAATCGCCTCTCCGGGAAAACTTCCAATCCCTGGGACCTTTCCAGATCCGCAGGCGGCTCAAGCGGCGGCGAAGCGGCGGCAATTGCCAGCGGCTGTTCCATGGGCGGGGTAGGTAGTGATGGCGGCGGCTCGATTCGCGCGCCCGCGCATTTTTGCGGTATTTGCGGGCTGAAGCCTACGCCAGGCCGGATTCCAGCCACGGGGCATTTTCCGCCGGGGGCCGGCGCCTTCTCGTGGATTGGCGTGGTGGGACCGATGGCGCGCACGGTCGCGGATCTTCGCGCGCTCTTCGAAGTGATGGCCGGGCCGGACGCCGGCGACGCGCTCTCTGCTCCTGTACCCTTGCGGTCTATTGGCGCGGAGGAATTGCGCGGTCTGCGCATCGGAATTCTCGAGAGCATCGCGCTCGGTACCGCCACGCCCGAAACGCAAGCGGCGGTGCACCGTACGGGTCAACTCCTCCTTGAGCAGGGCTTCCATGTCGAGCCGGTGAAGCTGGCGGGACTCGACCGCGCGCTGGAATTGTGGTGGTTCTTCTTTGGACCGGTGATCGGCGAGCTGATTCGTCACAGCACGAAGGGTCAGGAAGAGTTGTTGAGCCCGATGTTGCGAGAGTATCTCGCGCTTGCGGCAGCGGAACCCGCGGTCACGCTGGAATCGTTTATGGCTGCGTGCACGGAACGCGACTTGGTGCGCGCCGATCTGCTCCGACAATTGCGCGACGTGCCGATCCTTCTCTCGCCTGTTTCCACGGCGCCTGCCTTCCAACATGGCGCGGGCAATTATCGCGCCGGCGATCCCCATAATTATCGCGACACCATGCGCTTTTGCCAGTGGCTGAATCTCGCGGGCTTTCCGGGTCTTTCCCTCCCCTTCGGCCAATCGCCCGAGGGGCTTCCCATCAACCTCCAACTGATTGCCCGGCCTTACAAAGAAGAACTTCTCCTCGCCGTCGCCGAAACTCTGGAGCAATCCCGCGGCCCCTGGCAAAAGCCGCCGGAACACTAATGTGCTGTCCCGCAAGCAATCGAAAAAAGTCCGGCAGCTTCAGGGGCTGAAGAGTCTGTGTGATGACTCACTTTTTCGATGCTTTGACCACAATATATTGTAGAGAGTGAAATACCTCTTTCAATTAGTCGTGGCAAAAACGAGTTCTCACGCAGACTCTGAAGCCCGATCGATTCCAAACCACATACGTGGGGGCTGAAGCCCCCACCTCCTAAAGAGGTATACCCGAAATTTCCGGGACAGCACACCAGGGTTGGCCTCTGTGGTTGTCCTCTTCAGTTCGGCAGTTGGGTCAGCTCCGGGCTCGGCACGTACCGCTCTTCCATCTTCTGCCGATCCTCATTGAACCCTTGGTCCATGAGCTTTTTCGCGATGGCAAACTCGGCCTGGGCTTCCTCTTTGCGGCCGAGACTTTGCAGCACCTGGCCGCGTATGAAGTGTACGCGCTGGCTTTCCGGCGCCAGTTTCGCCGCTCTGTCGATCGCCTGCAATGCCTCGGCATATTTCTTTTGCCGGAGGTAACTTCTTGCAAGCCCAAACCAGGCGTCGCCGCTTTTTGGATCCTTCTCGAGCGCCTTGCGATATTCCGGCACGCCGTCATCATTCCGCTGCATGAGCCAGTAGAGGTACCCAAGCTGGACATAGTTGTCCGCAAGTTCCGGCTCCAGTTGAATGTCCTTGAAGAATTCGGCTTCACTCTTCTCGTAGTTGGCACTGTTTCTGTAGGCCACCCCGAGGTTGAAATGCAAATACGGGAGCTGCGGGTTCAGGGCTTCGGCCTTTTCCAGTTCTGTGAGGGCGCCCGCAACCTCGTCACGTTGGAGATAGGATTTGCCGAGAATCAGGTGAAACTCCGGCGTGTCTCCGCCAATGGCAATGAGCCTGTGGATGGCCCTTTCATCGAGTTCCTTGTCGCCCGCGCGGCTGGCAGCCATGCCGAGGACGTAGAGATACATCACGTTGCCGGACATCGGCTCCCAAAGGGGCTGGAGGGTCTTCAGAGCGGCAGCGTAATCCTGGGTGAAGACCTGGCACAGGCCGAGAAGGTAGCGCGCCTGTTGTGAACTGGGCTCGTCCCGTACGACGCTTTGCAGCGGGGGAATGGCTCGGGCGTAATTCTCGCGGCGGAATTCGACGAGGCCAATGTTCAAGCGAATGCCCGCCATCTTGGGGGAAAGACTCTGTGCCTTCCTCAGGTTTTTCAGGGCTTCCTCCCACTGCTTGCGGCGCATGGCGATAACGCCGAGATTGGCGTAGGCGGCGCCGGCCTTTGGATCTGCCGCTAATACCTTGCGAAAAGCGTCCTCGGCGGATTGCAGATCGCCGTTCTGGAGGGCGCTTTGCCCTCTCTGAAACCAAGTTTGAGGATCATCGGCAATCCGTGTTTGGCGCTCCGAGCTCGCCAAAGCGGAACGGCCCGGCGCCGCAGGCACCCGGCCCGCCGAGCCTGCCGCAAGCGCCATGCCCGCGCAAATCCCAAGGAAAGTTCGTCTGTACTTCATCTCCGGCTAGTTTCCGCCATTCTCACTGTCCGCTTCAACCAAAGTTCGCCTGGTTGGCAATGGCCTTACTCAAGCCGAAGAAGGTCGGCGCTGATGGCCCCTGGGACAAAGGACTTATTTTGTCCTTGACACATGCGCCACTTTCCTTTATTAATCCGATTTAATAGGTTGTTTTGGGACTCGGCAAGGTCCCGTCGAGGAACCGGGGATGTGGCGGCGAGTGGTCGGACGCGGACTTTAGGGTGATTCTCAGCTCTATGTCCTCTCCCTCCAGCCTCCTATCTCTCCAGCATTCAGGCCGAAATTAAGTTACCGGAGGTTCATCGTGAAGGTAATACGATTCGCTCGTCATTCGCAGCACGCGCGCCTGATTTCCTGCCTTGGGGCGCTGGTTCTTCTGCTCGCGTTCCCCCTGCTCTCAGCGGCGCAAGACACTGGCTACATCGGCGGCACTGTTTTCGACAAATCCGGCGCGGCAGTCGCTGGCGCGGAAGTTGTGCTGACCAACATTGGAGGTACGCTCACTCGTACGACAACGACAAATGACGTGGGCGCTTACGTCGTCCCCGGCTTGCCCGGGGACACGTATAACCTCTCGGTGACCGCAAAAGGCTTCCAGAAATTCACTGCAAATCGCATCGTTCTCAGCGTCGCCGAGAAGGCCCGCATCGACGTGAGCCTGACCATCGGCGCCGTGACCGAAGAGGTAATCGTCACCGGCGAGAGCATCGCGCAAGTGGAAACGACTTCCTCGGAATTGGGCTCAACCATTTCGGGCAAGCAACTCGACCAGCTCGAACTCAACGGCCGCAACTTCACACAACTCGTGAATCTCACGCCCGGTGTGGTCAGCCAGACCGGGCAGGATGAAGGCGTGGTGGGTGTGAACGGCAGCATCGCCTACAGTTTTAATGGCGGCCGCACCGAGTACAACAACTGGGAACTGGACGGCGGCGACAACATGGACAATGGTTCCAACGGGACGCTCAACGTTTATCCCAATGTCGAAGCCATTGCCGAGTTCAAGGTGCTCACCTCCAATTACGGTGCGCAGTATGGCAAGAATGGCTCCGGCACTGTCGAAGTCGAGACCAAGTCCGGCACCGGTGTCTTCCACGGCAGCGCCTTCGAGTACCTCCGCAACGAAGTATTCAATGCCAAAGACTGGGCCCAGGGTTACGCCAACGAGCCGAAGGCTCCCTACAAGAAGCACGACTTTGGTTACACCGTCGGTGGACCCATCTATATTCCTCACATCTACAACAACGACAAGAAGAAGACCTTTTTCTTCTGGTCGCAAGAATGGCGACGCGAAAAGGTTCCGTATTCGTACAATCCCAATGTGCCCTCCGACGCCGAACGCACCGGCAACTTCTCGGACTTGTGCCCCACCTATTCCGCGACTACACCAGTAGATACGACAGCCTTCCCCGATTGTCCGACGCAGGTCGGGTCGGGTGGCCTTGCCTTTCCGAATAACCAGGTGTCCCTCGACAGCAACGCCCAGTATTTCCTGCCTCTGATTCCCAAGACCAATGGCACCGCCAACGGCTTCCCGGCTTACTACCAGACTGTTTCCGAACCCACCACGTGGCGCGAAGAACTGATTCGTGTGGATCACAACCTCACCGACAACTACCGCCTCACGTTTCGCTACATTCATGACTCCTGGGGCACGATTAATCCTACGCCGCTGTGGACTGGGGTTGGAAGCTATCCAAATGTGCAGACTAATTTCGTGGGGCCCGGCACCAGCTTCGTGGCACGACTGAACGCCAATATCTCTCCCACCTTGCTCAATGAGTTTGTCGCCAGCTACACAGCCGACCACATTTTCCTTGACGCACTCCCCGCAGCGGGCATCGATATCGGTGTGCCTTCGGGATTCACGATGGGCACTCTGTTCAACAATGGCTTCGGCGGGCACTTCCCCACCTTCTCCATTAACAACGGGCTGGCGTACGGAGGTGGCTTTTCGACGGATACCGGCTATTTCCCCTGGAAAAATGCCAACCCCACCTATACCTATCGGGACAACATGTCGAAAATTATTGCCAATCACACGCTGCAATTTGGCGTGTACTTTGCCGCCGCACAGAAGAACCAGCAGAATTCGGTCGAGCCCCAAGGCACCCTCAGCTACAGCAATGGTGCCCCGATTAGCACGGGCAACGCTTTCGCCGACCTGCTGATGGGCAACATTGCCACCTATTCGCAGGTGGAGAATTCCATCTACTTCTATGACCGGTACAAGATTGTCGAACCGTACTTCCAGGATGACTGGCGCATCACCAAGAAGCTCACCATTAACCTCGGGCTCCGCTGGAGCTTCTTCGGCCGTTATCAGGAAAAGTTGAATCAGGAGTATGGCTTTGATCCCAGCTTATGGTCGCCGGCGAATGCGCCTGCGCTTGACCCCAATACCGGCGCGCTGGTCACCAATAGTAGCGGCCAGATCATCGGGTACCAATTCAACGGCTTTATTCAGTGCGGCGCCAAGTCCAGCAACTTTCCCGGAGTCTCTGGCGGCGTTACCGGATGCACAAAGAACAAGCTCATGAATCCGGGCCCGAGATTCGGATTCGCCTGGGATCCGTGGGGGAATGGCAAGATGGCCGTCCGTGGCGGGTACGGCATCTTCTTTGAGCACATGAACGGCAACGAGGCCAACGCGGAATCTCTCCAACAGGGCACATCCCCGATCTCACAGACCGCCTCGCAGAACAACGTCGTGGGTTACACCAACATCGGCGCGGGTGGCGGACTGTTCTTTCCGGTGGCCCCGTACTCCATTCCCTCCCAGATTACCTGGCCGTACGTACAACAGTGGAATTTGGGCGTGCAGCGAGAACTCCCGGGGCGCTTTGTACTGTCCGCAGCCTATGTCGGTAGCAAGGGCACGCACTTGGCACAGCAACGCGACCTAAACCAGCTCCATACCGTGGCCCCGGCCGATAACCCCTTCCTGGCCTCCGGCGCACCCATCGCCTCCGATGGCTCGGATTGCGCGAACATCGCTGGCGCCAACGGATTGCCCAACCCCGCGGCTACTCTCGGCAACGGCACGCCAGTTCCCGCAGGAGCCTTGAACAATCTGTTTGTTGCTTGCCAGAACAATGGCAACCTGGTTCGCTCGTCGTACCCGGGCTTCGGCACGGTCACCAGCATCGAGACGACCGCCAATTCCATTTACAACGCGTTCCAATTGTCCGTGCAGCGCTCGGTCGGCGCTCTCACCCTCAGCCTGGCCTACACTTACAGCCATTCGATCGACGATTCATCGGATCGTTACGATGGCGCGTTCGTCGATTCCTATAACCTCAAAAACTCGCGCGCCAGTTCGAACTTCGACCTGCGACACAACCTAGCCATCAGCTACGTCTATGCGCTCCCCTTCTTCAAAGAGGCGGGCTTCACCCACACCCTGCTCGGCGTTTGGTCTGTTTCCGGGATCGTCACCATCCAGACCGGACTGCCCTTCAGTGTCACAAACGGCACGACCTACGGCGATTCCGCAGGCCTCGGCAATGGCGTTGGCACCGGTTCGCGCCCGGATCTTGCCGGCAACCCGAATGCCGTCAATGCCTCTGACAAAGCCACGGCCGCGGCTGCTGGTGTTATCGGCCCGCTCTACTACAACCCTGGTGCATTCGCCCTTCCCGTCGGCTTGACCTATGGAGATATCGGCCGTAACACTTTGTATCTCCCGGGCCGCACCAATTTCGATTTCGGTCTCTTCAAGCGTTTCCCTATCAAGGAAAAAACTGCCTTCGAGTTCCGTTGGGAGACCTTCAACCTGTTCAACCACACGCAATATAACGGGATCGATGGTTCCATGGATTGTGTTACTCCAGGCGCCGCCAGCTGCATCTCGCAATCTGGTTTCATGCACCTGAACAGCGCCCACGCTGCGCGTCGCATGCAGTTCGGTTTGCGCTTTCAGTTCTAACCCCCAACTTAGAGCCACAGCGCGCGTCCCAGCATACGCGCTGTGGCTTCCTCCCCGCGAAAGCGCCCCGTTCTTCTCGGGGCGCTTTTGTTTTGTTCTCCCTTCCGCGATTCGTTGTACAATCCACGCATGAACCGCCGAACCTTTTTGGAAACTTCCATCGCCACTGCTGTTTTGACTTCCCTTCCCGCCAAGAGCTTCGCCGCCACGCATCAAATTGAAAAAGTTGGCGTGCAGCTCTATTCCGTCCGCGACCTCATGAAGAGCGACTTCGAAGGCACCATCGCCAAAGTCGCCGCCATCGGCTACAAAGAGGTCGAGTTCGCGGGCCTCTTCAACCATTCTGCGAAGGACGTTCGCGCCCTCCTGGACAAGGATGGGCTGACCGCGCCCTCCTGCCACGTCGGCTACGACATCGTCGAAAACCATTGGCCCGAAACGATTGAAGCCGCGAAGATCATGGGGCAGAGCTACATCGTTTGCCCGGGGATTCCGGATGATTTGCGTAAGCAGCCGGGTGGCTACAAGCGCGTTGCCGAGCTATTCAACAAAGCCGGTGAAGCCTCGAACAAGGCCGGCATCAAATTCGCCTATCACAATCACACCTGGGAGTTTCAGCCCAGCCCGCTGCTGGACGGCAAGCGCCCTTATGATTTTCTGCTCGATTCCACGGACCCGAAACTCTGCAACATGGAAATGGACCTTTGCTGGATAATGGTCGCCGGCCAGGATCCCGTTTCCTATTTCAATCGCTACCCGGGCCGTTTCCCGCTGGTCCATGTCAAGGACATGAAGAAGCTCCCGAAACCCTCGGCTGACAATACGGTTCTAACGAAGCTGGACACTCTGGAGGCCGACATGACCGACGTCGGCTCCGGCGTCATCGACTGGAAAAAGATTTTCGCTAACGCGGACAAGGCCGGCATCAGGCACTTCATCGTCGAAAACGATTGGCCGAAGGATGCGATTGCCAGCCTCACCAACAGCTACGCCTATTTGTCCAAACTGCGCTTCTAGACGCTGCACGCATGGAAAAAGTAAAAGGCATCGGCGGGCTGTTTTTCCTGGCCCGCGACCCTGTTGCGCTTGCGGCGTGGTACCGGGATCATCTGGGCGTGGCGGTCGTTCCTTCGGATTACGAGACGCCTCCCTGGCAGCAGGAGGCCGGGCCAACGGCCTTCGCGCCTTTCCCGGAAACCACGACCTATTTCGGAGACGCCGGCAAAGTGTGGATGATCAATTTTCGCGTTGGCAATCTCGAGGCCATGGCAGCGCAACTTCGCGCCGCCGGGATCAGCGTCGAGGTCGACGCGCAGGTGTACCCAAACGGCCGTTTCGCGCGCTTGAATGATCCCGAAGGCAACCCCATCGAACTGTGGGAACCTGCTGGGCGTGACGCCGCGCGATACTTCGGCTAAACACACAGAGTGTTAGGCGGGACGATGCAGGCCCGCGGCTTCCGCGGTTACGTCCGTGTACTTGAGTCCCGCACCCGTGTTGAAGAGCACGACACGCTCTTCGGGCTTGAGGTAGCCGATACTGATCAGGTGGTCGTAGGCTGCCGTGGCCGCCGCGCCTTCCGGAGATAGAAAGATGCCCTCGTTCTTGGCCCAATCTTTCAGCGAAGCAAGAATTTGCTCATCGGGGATGGCAAGGGCCACGCCACCCGATTCGTGCAGAATCTCGAGCATGATGTAGTCGCCGTAGGGCTTTGGCACGCGCAGGCCGGAAGCGAAGGTCGCCGCGTTCTGCCACATCTGACTCGTCTTTTCGCCCTGTTCAAAAGCGCGCGCAACCGGCGCGCATCCCGCCGATTGCACTGCGATCATGCGGGGTCGTTTGCCGGGACGCACCCAGCCGAGTTCCTCCATTTCGCCAAACGCTTTCCACATGCCGATCAGGCCGACTCCGCCGCCGGTGGGATAGAACACCGCCGCGGGATACTCCCAGCCGAGTTGTTCCACAAGTTCGTAGCCCATGGTCTTCTTTCCTTCCACGCGAAAGGGCTCTTTCAGCGTGGAAATGTCGAACCAGCCTTCTTTCTCTTTTCCCTCGGCCACCATGCGGCCGCAATCGGATATCAGTCCATCCACCAGTGTGATCTTCGCGCCATACAGAACCGCCTCCACGTAATTGGCAAACGGCACATCCTTGGGCATGAAGATGTGGGCTTCGAGGCCGCCGGCTGCGGCATAGGCGGCCAGCGCCCCCGCGGCGTTTCCTGCGGAGGGCACGGCGAGTTTTTTCAACCCGTAGTGGCGCGCCATGGTCACGCCGAGTGCCAGACCTCTGGCCTTGAAACTTCCGGTGGGATTCGCACCTTCCTCTTTCACAAACACGTTGCCGTAGCGCCGGCTGCGCAGCATGGGCGTCCAGCCTTCGCCCAAAGTGACGGGCTCGACATCGGGAAGAACGCAGCGGTATCGCCACAAGCCGGACCAGCCGGTCGGAGAGGTTTCCTTCGCAATTTGATCGCGTTTGCCAATCCCCCTCAGCGGCGCGAGGTCATAGCGCATCGCCGTGGCCGGCACGGCCTCGATCTTGCGCAAGACCAGGGCCGCCTACTCGGACGTCCCCGATCTGGAGGAGGTGGAACGGGCCAAGCTGTCCGAGCCAGGATAAGCGCAACCTGGTCCCGATCGAACCGCTGTCGCAGCTTCCATCCTCGCCGAGTTCGGCCCCCGTTGGGCCGGTCGCCACCGCCGTGCCCGCCGCGCCGTTGGCCGAGGGGGAAATCCCGGAATGGCTCAGGCCGGTCGAGCGGCCGACACCCGCCAAGCGATCATCGGCCGCCCTGGCACCGCCACCGGCGGGGGACCGGCCGAGCCGGCGATCATCAACCGGCCACCCCTCACCGGCCCCGGCGGAAGCCGCCGGTGCGAGGAAATCCGGCCAACACGAGGCGCGTGATCTGCACGGCAAGCTCAGCGAGGCGGCCAAACGCAGCCAGCAGCAGGAGGCGGCCAACTTGAAGGCCCAAGGCGACCGTTTGGCCGCGGCCGGTCGCCTGGACGAGGCGGCCAGCGTCTGGAAGAAGGCCGCCATCCTGGCGCCGAAGGCGCATCAGAGCCAACTCCTGATGGTGATGGCGGGCACGGCGCGCAAACGCAGCGGTTTGCGGAAGGCCCTGCTGCGCCTCCTGATGGTGGTGATCCTCCTGGCGCTGTTGGCGGTGACGTGCGTGGTTGTGGACGCCGCTGGCGCACAACTTCCTCGCCGACCGCGAACTGGCCGCCATCGAGGCCATCGCCAGTCCCGCCTGCGCAACTGCGCGCCCTGGAGCAGTTCAAGCGCCAGACCAAGCCCTTCTTCTGGTATGAATACGCCTTGCGGACCTCCTATCAGATCAAGGCCGTGGCCAGGGCCACGGAACTGGCCGGAAAGCTCCGCGCGACCCCGGTGCCGATCCCGCCGCCGTCGCCACCGCCGTCGCCGCCGAAGCCGGCTCCGAACCCGGTCAATGCGGACTTGCAGGAACTCGAGCGGCGGTTCCGAGACGAAACCGTGGCCTGGGCCGAGGTCAGGGACCAGGCCAAGCGCGTGAGCGAGAAGACCGCGGGCAAGGATCGGGAACGGGTCCAGGCGATGCTGGCCGAGGCGGAACGGCAGCTCGTCGCCATGACCACCGATCTCGATGCGATCAAGACCGCCTGGGCCACCGGCCATCAGGGTGAGGTGAACGAACGGGCCGAAGCCTTCCGCCGCAGTCATCCCCGGGCGGGAACCCTGACCCCGACCATGCTGCCAGCGCGGGTCGAAGTGGTCGATGCCGACATCGGGCGCCAGCCGGAAGGGGTGCGGGTGATGACCCAGGCCAAGGTTCCGCCCGAGGGTGCCGAGGGGGTGTTCGGCGGTTCGGTCGCGGTGGCCGCCGGCGAACTGCGCTTCAGCCGCTATCCCGGTATTCCGGTCGAGGTCCAAGTGTCGTCACCCGGTTTCCGGACCGAGCGCCTCGTCATCCCCGCCAGCAGCCGAGACCCAGGAGCAGGTCTTCAAGGTGGCCCTCCATCCCGGCATGGCCTGGGGGCGTCAGATCGCCACCAGCCCGGAGTGGTTGCGGCTCTACTCCCAGGACGGGCGTACCGTCCTGGTGCGCGGGCCCTCCTCGCTCATGGTGTTGCGTCTCGCCGACGGCGAGATCCAGTCCAGCTTGACCCGCGAGGAGCTGTCGCTGGCGGTCTCTGGCGCCGCCATCGCCGGCTGGACCACCCTCTGGGACGTGGAACCCGAGCGCATCGTCGCCAGCACTACCGATGGGGTGGTGCTGAGCCTGAGGGTGGCGCCGAAAATCACCGTCTCCGACATCCTGCGTCCCGGTCATCTCCCTCCCGGTCAGCTGCCGGTGGTGGCCTTCCACGAGAAGGAGCTGACCTTGCAACCCGGTCGGCGCGCCACCTTCCTGATCGAATCCGCCCAGGGGAACATGCGGTTGCTGGCCGCGACCGCCACCAAGGATCTGTGGAATTTCCCCGATCTGCGTGGGGTGAGGGAGCCCGCGCTCTGGTTCCACGAGGATCAGGTGCTGGTGATGGATGACCAGAAACTGGTGCTGATGGACGAGGCCGAGGGGCACCTGATCGACAAGGTGGTCTTCGCGGGGCCACGCTCGGGTTGGCCGCTGTTTCTCGCCAAGGGGACACTGGTGGCGGTGCCCACCACCAGCGGCATCTTCCTCTTCCGCCTGCCCCAGGCCGGCGCCAACCGCATCGAAGTGGTCATCGATGAACTGCTGACGACCGACGGCAACAACACCATGATGACGGCCAGCGGCGACACCCTGCTGATCGCCCGCGCCGATCGCAAACTGCAGCTGCTGGCCTGGAAGGGGCAGCGCAGCGAACGCGAGTGGATCTCCTCCCTGCCGATGGAATGCGGGACGGTGACCGTCCTGGCCCTGGGCCAGGATCATGCCCTGGTCGCCGACGACCACGGCGTCATCTGCCTGTTCGCGCGTGCCACTGGCGTCTTGCAGCGCCGCATCGCCCATGGCGCCGCCCTCGCTTGCCCACCGCTGCTGCTGCCGGGCTGCCTGGTGGTCGCGGATCGCGATGGCCGCGTCACCAACTACCAATTGCCACCGGTGCGGTGAATCCGAGCGCGGGCATCACGCCTGGCGGGAGCGACGCTACAGGCTTCTTCGCAGCAGGCCGGTCTCCTCGGGCAGGCCGAACATCAGGTTGAGATCCTGCACCGCCTGGCCCGCGGCGCCCTTCACCAGGTTGTCGATGGCGCTGGTGACGACGAGCGTCGCTCCGTCCACCGCCGCCGAGAAGTCGGCGAAGTTGGTGCCGGCGACATGGGCGACCTCGACCTCTGGCGGCGTCGTGCGGATGCGGATGAAGACCCGGTTGCGGTAGGCCTCCTGCCAGGCGGAGAACACCCGCGCCACGGTGGCGCCGCCGGCGAGGGTGGCGGTGATGGTGGAATGGATGCCGCGCGTCAGCGGCGCCAGGTGCGGCACGAAGGTGCAATGCACGCTCCGGCCGCCGGCGAGGGACAATTCCTGGTCGATCTCGCCGGTATGCTGGTGGCCCACCGCCTTGTAGCTGTGCAGGTTCTCATTGAGGGCGCAGAACAGGTTGTTGTTCGACTCGACGAACTTCCGGCCCGCGCCGGAGACGCCGGAGTAGCTCGCCGCGGCGATGGTCCCGGCCAGGTCGATGAGCCCGGCGCGCAGCAACGGGATCAGGGGCAGGAGGATGCTGGTGGGATAGCAGCCGGGATTGCCCACCACCCGCGCCCGCCGGATCCGGTCGGCGTGGATCTCGGCCAGGCCGTAGACCGACTCGGCGAGCAGTTGCGGACAGGCGTGGTCGTCGCCGTACCACCGCCGGTAGCTGGCGAGGTCGCGCAGCCGGAACTCGGCGCCGATGTCCACCAGCTTGAGGCCAGCGGCGAGCAGGTCGGGGACGATCCGGGTGACCTCGGGGCTCTTCTTGGCCAGGATCACCGCCCGCGCGCCGCTGGCGAGGATGGTCGCGGCGGTGTCGGGGGCCATCACCAGGTCGGTCTCGCCGGCGAAGGCCGGAACCGCGTCGGCGAGGCGCTGGCCGTGCACACGGTCGGAACCGGCATGGACCACGGTGAAGCCGGGATGGCCGAGCAGGATGCGCAAGGCCACCTCGCCGGAGTAGCCGGTGACGCCGAGGATGGCGACGGGGATGGGCGTGGGCGACATGGGAACCTCGTGCGGGATCACACCGGCTCAATCCGCGGAGGCAAGTTGCGTTCACCCGGCAACGGCGGCGCGGCACTACCTGGTCGTGGGCGTCTCGGCGCCAGCCAGGACGATGCGATAATACTGGTTGTTGTCGTGATGGGCGCCGGTGCGCGGAAACCAGATCAGCTGGTATTTCCCCGTGGGCGTGCCGTGGTTGACGTAGATCTGGAAGGCCAACTCGCGGCCGATTTCGGGCTGGAGCATAGTCGCCCATACCAACGTTGAGGAGAATTTTCGGGGATTCATGTACCAGCGATGTAAACAGGTACGATTCAACAAATAAGTCCGAATGCGGAACATTTTGACGCATGGGAGATGATCGCGGTTGTGTCCTTGTACAAATGACAGTGGTCACTCTCAGGATGGCTTTGGTCGCAGCCTGCTGCAGCACCTTTGAGATTCCGTATACGGGAACGGGTGAAGCGCCCACCGCTTCGATCTCTTTCTTCTTTTGCGGTGTCAGGGGGCTGCCGGTCACGAAAAACTTCGTGCCCTTAATGTTTAGATTCCTGTCTGCTGCTGCGATACAGATCCGGACGGCCGACGATGCAAACGTGTAGACGACACAGTTGCCGTGCTCCTGAAGCGCTGTTGCAGCCCACTCTGCTCATACTTTCAGCGCATCGTCCAGCCCCACATACTCAGGTTCGGCCATGGGGCACCCGTGAAGTTCGCCAAGGGTGAAGATGAGTTTCGTGCCCCATTTCTTCGAATTGACGTTGAGCTGGTCTTCGGGCACCTGGGAGAACCACCGCTGAACCGGATTGCCAATTTCGGCGAACCGCAGGCTGGAGTTGATTCCAGGAGCCCCGGGGGGACGGATCGGCAATGGGCGCCTTCAGGCAGCCATGCATATTCAACAACAGCGCGTCGTAGAGCGATCTCTGGTGTAAATAGTCAAAATCGATCCGGACTCGCGCCCGCACTCCGCGTGGCGCCGCTCCGCACTTCGTACACGTAGGAGAGAAACGGATTATCGAACATCCCCTCCTGGCACCAAAATCGATACCATTGCGGAACCACCGGCACTTTGCCCTTGAATTCGTCGACGGTGAGAAATACGTCCTCCTTCTCCAGGGTTCGCAGCGCTCCTCCGATTCCGACCTTTGCCACCCAGGATTTCGAATCCTTAAATAGACTTTTGGGCTCGAGTAACTTCAGATAAGGGCTGCGCGGGTATTCAAAGATTCCTTTTTCGACAAAGCTCAGGAAGTTCTCCTGCGCGCCGCCGCGATCCGCTTCCGAATTGCATCCGCTGCCTTGGCGAGGGCTTCCTCGGGTGTCATTCGCTGTTCAGCGAATCTTCGAAATCCCTCCACAAATCGGTCGTACTTTCTCATCGAAAAATGCGCCGGCCGATCACGGCGGCTGTCTCCTATCAATCTCCCGAAGACCGTTTTGGATGCCTGAATTTCCGCCGCGGCCTTCCGCTTTGCGGCAAGACAAGGGGCTACGGCCGATGCATACCCTTTGGAGGATGCACCTTTGTGACCAATAACCCGGTACTGGTGAATCCATTCTAGTCTTTAATATTCTTATCGTTATGAAAAGAATTCTGCTCCCAAAGCTCCCTGTTTCAGGCAATCCCAGGGGCA
>CAWADS010000026.1:0-8413 GCA_963780785.1 Candidatus Acidiferrales bacterium | reverse complement strand
ACCGCCGCCGTCGGGATGATCACGAATCCCGCGCAAGCGCAATCCATTATTGCCACCGGGCAGGCGGACATGGTCTTCCTCGCGCGAGAGGAGCTGCGCGATCCCTATTGGCCAAGGCGCGCCGCCGCGGCACTGCAGACTAAAATCAAGCCGCCCGTGCAGTATGAGAGGGCTTGGTAAGCGATGAGCTATCTGGAGCTTTCCGACGATGCAGCCAGGGGCACGGTCAACTTCAACGTGCGCGTGCAGCCCCGCGCCAGTAAAGATGAAATCGTCGGTACTTTGGAGGGCGCTCTGAAAATCCGTCTCCGTGCTCCAGCCGTCGAAAATCGCGCCAATGAAGCTCTTGTCGTTTTCCTGGCGGAGCTTTTGAAAAGGCCAAAGTCGGCTGTTAGAATTCAAAGCGGCGAACATAGCCGCACGAAGCGCGTCGAAATTCATGGGGTCACGCGCCAGCAGGTGCTAGATCTCCTCCACGAGGAAGCTTGACCGGGGGCTCAATAATGGTTGATGCGAGCTGCTGTGGAAGAGAGCTGCAGATGAATGAGCCTCCGGGGCGAGGATACGAATGAGCCTAAACATTGCCGAAATTCAAAATGATCTGCGCGCCGCCAGGCTCCACGGCTGGCTCTTCTACGATTTCCGCGGACGTGATCCCATCGCTCACCGCGTCCTCGGCCTTCCGGAGGCCATGCGCACGCGCCGTTGGTTCTATTTCATTCCGGCTAAAGGTTCGCCGCGAAAGCTCGTGCACAAGATCGAGTCTGAATCCCTGGCCGCTTTGCCGGGCGAGACCCTCTATTACGCTGGACTGAAGGAACTGCAAGGCGGGCTGAAAAAGCTGCTGGGGCGCGCGAAGATTGTCGCCATGCAGTATTCGCCGAAGAACGCTATTCCCTACGTCTCGATGGTGGATGCAGGCACCATTGAAATGGTGCGCAGCGCCGGTGCGAAAGTGGTCACTTCCGCGAACCTGGTGCAGAAGTACGAGGCGTGTTGGAGCAAAGAGCAACTGGATTCCCACATGGCCGCGGGTGTCGCGATCGACCGTATCGTTCGCGAAGCGTTTTTGCACGCGGCGCAATGCGTGCGCGAGAAAAAGTCTCTGACCGAGTATGACCTGAAGGAATGGATGCTCCAAAGATTCGCGGAGGCGGGCATCGTGACCGATGAAGGCCCGGACGTGGCCGTCAATGCCAACGCCAGCGATCCCCACTATGCGGCGACGCGCGAAAAGGCTGCGCCCATTCGCGAAGGCGACCTCCTGCTGCTCGACGTTTGGGGCAAGCAAAAGGCCGCAGAGAGTGTCTATTACGACGTCACCTGGGTTGGCTATCTTGGTGCTAAGGTTCCGGCGAAATATGTGAAAATCTTCGAATTGGTTCGCGAGGCGAGGGATTGCGCCGTGGAGTTGATTCGCTCCAGCGTGAAGGCAGGGAAGCGATTGCAGGGCTGGCAGGTGGATCAAGCCGCCCGGGCTGTGATAGAGAAGGCTGGCTACGGCAAATACTTCTTTCATCGCACCGGTCATAGCATCGGGCAGTCGGTGCACGGCAACGGCGTGAACATGGACGGCCTGGAAACGCGCGACGAGCGCCACCTGATTCCGCGCACCTGCAATTCGGTTGAACCGGGCATCTATCTCCCCGAGTTTGGAATCCGCACTGAAGTGGATGTTTACGTGGGCGAAACGGAAGCCCGCGTAACCGGAGCTGTGCAAACGGAGATTCTGGCCCTCCTTGCGTGAGGCCGGCACGAGGCAGGTATATGGCCGACGAAGTTACACAGCAAACGCCGCTGGAAACGCCAGCGCAGCGCCCGAATACCGGTGTGCAGCGCGAACGCCTGGCTTGGGCGATTGGCATTGCCGGTTGGCTTTTGCCCGGGTTGGGCCATGCACTGCAGCGTATGTGGGCTCGCGCCGTGGTCGTGTTTCTCGCCGTTGGTTTGCTGGTTGTCGCGGGAGCGACCATGCGCGGCAATGTGTTCAGTTCGAATGGGGGCGATGCCTTTGAAACGCTCGGCTATATAGCCGATCTGGGCACTGGCAGTTTCTACATGGCGGCGCGAGCCCTGGAGCGTGACGGCGCCGATGTCTCTCACGCCGATGGAGATTACGGCACGCGTTTTCTGGCTACTGCCGGCGTGTTGAATCTGCTCGCCGCTCTGCACGCCTACGAGGCGGCGCGAGGACGCAAGGCGTGATTGCCGCGAATGGTTTTGCGTTGACGCATTTCCAGGCGTTTCTGCTATTCGCCGTGGTTATTTCGATCGCCTTCGGGTTCCTGGGCCGCCGCCGTCCGAAGGACCGCGTCAAGTACATCCTGTGGTCGTTTTTCCTGTTCCTGGCCGTGGGAATTGGCATCGCCTGGGCCATGTACCCATTTTCGCGCTGAGGCACATTCTGACAATATCGTACCTGGCGAATTGACACGCATTTTCCGCGAATGCTATCGTCAAAAGTAAGGCCGAGGTAGCTCAGTGGTAGAGCAGCCGATTCGTAATCGGCAGGTCGAGAGTTCAACTCTCTCCCTCGGCTCCAAATATCTCCCACAGAATGAGCGTGCTTTCCTTGCCCAAAGCGACTTTCGTCTCGAAACTGGTGCAAGGTTGGTGCAAGTTCGCGAAATTTGGGTGATTTGATGAGCAACAAAAACAAGCCGAATCCATATTGTCCGGTCCCTGGTTGCAGGACTATGGCCGCCCACCTGGACGATCCCATCGTGAATGCCTTGATGCTGGAATTCGGGCCTCCCGAGAAAATGACCGGATGGACACTGGCGGCAATGGCCGAACTCAGAGAGTCTATCTGTCGCGACCTGGCCGACAAAAATGTGTTCGCCTTTCACACGCGAGTCCGGCAACCGGAAGAACCCTACATCAGGATTCTCTACGCGCTTTTTGTTGCCACGAACGAGGAAATACCTCACATTCTATCCGGCGCCATTCCAAATGGTCTTTCGGGTCTTTACCGCGCGGTCAATGAAGTAGTCTTTGACGGTCGAGGGCCTCTGCTCGTCCAGCAGGCGGGGCAGGACTTCGGCACGTTCACACCAATCGACACGCTGCACGACGGCGCGCATGCTTCGTTTCGCTCGTTCTTGACATGCATAGGTTGGGCGCGCAAGCCGGAAAATATCCCCTCACTCGAGAAGTATCACAAGCATCTTACGGCTTACTGTGACTATCTGAATTACATGCATCAGATGTTCAAAGCGGGAAAAGACAAGAAAGACGTACTGGCCGGTGTCAAAAATTTGCATCGGCTGCGGCGGGTCAGCGATGCTGAACCTAGAAGCACAGGAAGCCCATAGGAAAAAAGCGCCCCGTGTGCCGAAGATATGTCGAAACGAACTGATTTCGCGAAACTCCGTAGAACCCAAGCGCGCGCGTTAAGTGGGGCGGTTCGCGAACTCGCGGCATCGATAGAGGCCACAGCCAATCAACACGGCATCGATCTTCGATCAATTCGCGAGGCGTCGGCGCGAAAATCGAAAGAGCGGTTGCTTCTGGCCGAACGCCTGCAGGAATCCGTGGTGCCGCTGTTTATCAGAGATCGTTCCGGGCAGCCCGACAGAATTGGTTCTTGCGTCCTCGTGCGGCTGGATTCACAGTTTTGCGCGTTCACGGCAGCGCACGTCATCCGAGACGCTGGCTCCGCTACACTCCTTGCTCCTTCTGAAGGCAAGGGAGGGAAGTTGTTGCCGCTGCCGCCGTATACGGCACATCTGAACTCCTCGGGACGTGATGACGACCTCGATGTTGGTGTGATCGTCCTGCCAACACATCAACTCGGTCCGTTCGCGAAGCACGTTTTCCTGGCTGACACGGAAATCGATCAAGACGATCGGTCAGACGACCAGAACCTCAAGTCGTTTTATTTCGTCCTCGGCTACTCTGCATCGAGGACACAAGTGAAGATCTCCAGGACCGAGCGTCGGATTCACCAACAGTCGTTTCACTGCGCTACGGGCCCGGTGGATGCCGCCGAATACCTGCAGGAGCGAATGTCTCAGGCAGATCACGTGCTGCTCGACTTTGACCACAAGGAGATCGTGACCGGTGGAAAGCGGGTCAATCCGCCAAGGCTCCAGGGTGTCAGTGGCGGGGGGATATTTCTGATCTCCAGAGAAAGCAATAGAGGCCCCCTGGTCGCGATTGCTACAGATAATCGACGTAGCTCCCGGTTGATTGTGGGAACAAGAATCAAGCACTTCGTGGCGACGGTTCGTGAATCGACCTTCCGATAGATTCACGGCGCGTCAGTTTTTACTCTTTTGTTTGCATCATGTTGAGAGAGTCGGTGCAAGCAAGGTGCGCGGCTCTGATTTATTGGGCTGTTTTCGAATTCCTCTCCCACCAGATCCATCGCGGAAACCTGCGATTCAGTTAGGTGCTTCTAGGCGCCCTGCAAAGCGCGATTCACCATGGCCTGCGCTTCTCTCACGATTTCGTTCAAGTGCGTTTGGCTTAGGAAACTCTCCGCGTAAATCTTATAGATGTTTTCCGTCCCCGAGGGGCGCGCCGCGAACCAGCCATTCATTGCCATGACCTTTAGCCCGCCGATGGCTGCATTGTTCCCCGGAGCGCGCGTCAGCTTCGCCGTGATTGGCTCGCCTGCCAGCGTCGCATCCTTGATGGCGGCGATGATGGACGCTGTTCCTCGAACCTGGTCGTCATAAAGGTTCGGATTCTTCCATCCAGGATTGAACGCGCTGATGACCGCATCGTTGCCTATGATCAGCTTCGCAAGGGAAGAGGTGTCATAAACGTCGCCAGCCTTTGCAGCGAGCCCCTCTCGTTTTTCAAGCTTCTCGGGATGCCGCACAATCGTTGTCACCATGTGCCCTCGGTCGAGCGCCTCCTTAAGCAAGGCTGAGCCAACGAAACCTGTTGCACCTAACAGCGCTACCTTCATTGAGCACCCCTCCTTTTCGGTAGAGGCAGAACCGGCGGGCTAACCCACCCGAACGGTCAGCATCGATATCGATCCGCCATCGACACCTTCGATTGGGAAAGTGATGATCTCACGCTGCTGTCTCGTAGCGAGGACATAAAGCACGGGCAAGTAATGATCCGGTGTCGGAATCGAAAGCAGAGCTTCCGGTCCGAGAGTCTCGTATTCAATGAGCGGTTTGTATTCGCCGGCAATCATCATCTCTTTCGCATCCCTCTCGAAGCGAACAGCCCAATCATAAGGGTCGGGCATATGTCGACCCCAAGCATACGCGTGGAGATTGTGAACCAGGTTGCCGCTGCCGATGATGAGTATGCCGTCTTCGCGCAGTGGCGCGAGTTTCTTGCCTATCTCAAAGTGAAATGACGCTGGTTTATTTTCGTCGATGCTTAGCTGGACGACGGGAATGTCAGCATCGGGATATACGTGCCGGAGCACCGACCAAGTCCCATGATCGAGCCCCCAAGAGTTGTCGAGCTTCACTTCCAGCGGCGCGAGCAATTTTTGCACTCTGCGGGCCAGTGCCGGATCACCGGGGGCAGGGTATTGCACTTGAAATAGTTCTCGCGGAAATCCGCCGAAATCATGAATTGTCCTTGGCGAAGTGGCGATAGTTACACCAGTTTCCGAAACAAACCAATGAGCGGAGATCGACAAAATGCCTTCGGGTTTGGGTATTGTTCGGCCTATGCTGCTCCATGCTTTCGTATAGGCATTGTTTAGGACGGCATTCATCGGATTGCCGTGACCAAAAAAGACTGCGGGGAGTATCTCGGCCATGTCGAGGCACCTCTATCTGGTTCGCGCCGGGTTTTGTGGACGACTATCCTGGCGGCGCATCGACTGGAAACCATGGTCCAAGATGCCTAGCCGCCAGGCCGCGACTGAGTCACAGTATCACGCCTGTCGAAGCCAAAGTGGAGGTTTGCCTAACTCCGAGTGAACGCGGGCCGCCCAGATTTAGCCCCAAGGCCGCCCCATCGGTTAGCCGAAGGGTCTAAGTGTCATGTGAGTGTCATGCAACTTGTGCCAAAACGTGAGAAAAAGCGAACAGAAACTGAAAAAAGAAGATGAAATTGACTTGTTCCGTTTCATCGCAACTTGCCGGGTCCCTTCGATTTGTCTTGGCTCCGGCAAATCATGACTAAGTTAGTTTCGAGGCTGTTAACCGAAGGGTTGCTAGTTCGAATCTAGCCCGGGGAGCCAAGCCTTTATGTTACTTACAGACATTTTCAGAAACGAGTTTCCTGTTCGAACTGTCAATTTGAAATGAAAGATCGGAGCACCAGGACGGATACTGCCGCGCCGCCGAGTCAGTTGGTAATTTCGGGGTGAAGCTTTTTCACCAGGTTAGCGACGTTGGCGGCAAAGTGTCGGACCGTTCCTATACCTTCCGTATCCTTCCACACCTCGCCGGGCAGCCGGCCGAAAACCATGTTCCAGTACGTTGATCCCGGAACAATCATGTCGTTGATCAGGAAGAACATCAGCATTTCCTGGAGTGTGAGGGTTTGCTCGCCGCGTCGTCTCAAAACCCCGCGAGCGCAACGTCGGGGCCGTATGGCGTGGGAAGAGTAACAGGGCGGCCACTCAATGAGGATACTCCATACGGCATCCACCAGTATTCCGCTCGCTGCCGCAACCAAAAGCATAAGTCTTGACAAAATGTCACATTAGATACAATCTAAATTCTTCATGGGCGCCGAGGCGATTAAACGGTCCTTGGGAGGCAGCGGGTTGCGGTGCACTCCGCAGCGCTACGCCGTGATGGCATTCTTGATGGAATGCAACGGGCATCCCACGGCAGCAGAAATCTACAAAGCCGTGAATCGCGTGGATCCGCGCTCTTCCAGGGCCACGACTTATAACAATCTGCGGGACTTGGTGCAGGTGGGTTTGGTGCGTGAAGTGGCCGTCGAGGGCCGCGCCGCGCGATTTGATGCGAAAGGCATGCGACATCACCACTTCATCTGCGACCGCTGTGGCAATGTGGAGGACATGGAGTGGTACGACGTGCCCAGGCCTGCTTCGCGCACTCTCGGTAAACGAATTCTTCGCGAATGCGAGCTCATTTTCCGGGGGCTGTGCACGAAGTGCGCTCCGCGGCGCACTTCCCGTTAGTCTTCCAAGGCGCGTGAGCAAGCGCGGCGGCGATTGCGCGAATGGGGAACCGAGAATGAGTTTGAAGTTCGTAACAGATTTTGACTAATTCGAAGGAAGGTGAACACATGGACAAAGAACTTACCACCTCAGCGGGGGCGCCAACTGAATCCAAGTGCCCGTTTTCTCACGGAGGCACCGCACCCACAAACCGTGACTGGTGGCCGAAGCAGCTGGACCTTCAGATTCTCCACCAGCACTCCGCCCTGTCGAATCCGATGGGCGAGGAGTTCGACTATGCCAAGGAATTCAAGAGTCTCGACCTGCACACCGTGATCAAGGACCTTCATGCCTTGATGACAGACTCGCAGGATTGGTGGCCGGCCGACTTTGGCCACTACGGGGGCCTGTTCATTCGAATGGCGTGGCATAGCGCCGGCACGTACCGCATCGGCGACGGCCGCGGCGGTGCCGGAGCGGGCCAGCAGCGCTTCGCGCCGCTCAACAGTTGGCCGGACAACGTGAACCTCGACAAGGCACGCCGGCTGCTCTGGCCGATCAAGCAGAAATACGGCCGGAAGATCTCCTGGGCCGACCTGATGATTCTCGCGGGCAACGTCGCCCTCGAGTCGATGGGCTTTAAGACGTTCGGTTTTGGCGGCGGGCGCGCGGATGTGTGGGAGCCCGAAGAGGACGTCTACTGGGGCCCGGAGGGCAAGTGGCTGGGCGATGAGCGCTACAGCGGGGACCGTGATCTTGAGAATCCGCTCGCTGCGGTGCAAATGGGTCTGATCTACGTGAATCCGGAAGGCCCGAACGGCAAGCCGGATCCCCTCGCGGCGGCCAAGGATATTCGCGAAACGTTCCGCCGTATGGCAATGAACGACGAAGAAACGGTTGCGCTGATTGCCGGCGGGCACACCTTTGGCAAAACCCACGGCGCTGGCGATGTGGCACTGGTGGGCCCAGAGCCGGAATCCGCCAGCATCGAGGAGCAGGGCCTCGGCTGGAAGAGCAAGTTTCGCTCGGGCAAGGGTGGCGACGCGATCGGCAGCGGCTTGGAAGTCATTTGGACCACGACGCCGACGAAGTGGAGCAACAACTTCTTCGCTAACTTGTTCGGCTGCGAATGGGAGCTGACTAAGAGCCCGGCCGGTGCGCATCAGTGGCGACCGAAGAATGGCGCGGGCGCGGGTACCGTGCCGGATGCGCACGATCCGTCAAAGCGTCACGCGCCATCCATGCTAACCACTGACCTCGCGCTGCGGTTTGACCCTGCTTACGAGAAGATCTCACGGCGCTTCTACGAGCATCCGGATCAGTTCGCAGATGCGTTTGCCCAGGCGTGGTTCAAGC
>CAWADS010000025.1:0-49075 GCA_963780785.1 Candidatus Acidiferrales bacterium | reverse complement strand
ATTTGGTACTGAAATCCGAACCTTACTTCGACCAGGAAGTCAGGTTTAGTTCTTGGTTCCTGATAGCTGATATCAGATATCCGATATCAGGTTTTACTTCTTTGCGGCCTTTGCCGTTCCGCCCAGCTTGCCGAGAATTTCTTCCTCGCGCAGGATCAGATATTCCTCGCCCTCGATCTTGATTTCGCTTCCACTGTACTTGCCGAAGAGCACGCGATCGCCAACGTTGACGTCGAGAGGGATACGCGCGCCCTTCTCGCGCTTGCCGGCACCGACGGCGATGATCTCGCCCTCTTGCGGCTTTTCCTTCGCGGAGTCAGGGATGATAATGCCGCCCTTGACGGATTCCTTCTCTTCAATACGCTTCACGAGAACGCGGTCGTGCAGCGGTGTAAGATTGACTGCCATCGTCGAAAAACCTCCATAGGTGAACTAGCGGTAGAACGGAAGACTTACCGTGGCGAAGAGAGCCGAAAGGTGAATTAGCACTCCTCGCAACCGAGTGCTAATATAGCAGGAATTCCCATCAAGTCAAGCGGTTTCATTGCGATATGAGTGCTCCGCGCGCAGATTCGCTCGCGCGCTCGTTCATATAAGCCATTCATTTGCAATGACTTGAAGGCGCCGGAATTTCGTTGCGCTTGGCGATTGCCCTGCTTTCCCTCTGGCGATAGACTCGCATCTTGATCCCCATGCGCTGGCTCCTTTACCTTCGTTTGGTCTTGCTGACTGCGGGAACACTCCTCCCATTTTTTTGGATGGTGGTAATCCTGGGCCATCGTCGCCAGCGCAACTTCGAGCGTGTTTTCTTCTTTCTTTGCCTGGCGCTGACGTGTTTCTTCGGAAGCAGCCTCCTCGCCGCGAACGCGGAACTCTACTACGGCACTCCGCCGCGGGGCCTGCTCCGTTTTGCCTGGACTTTTCTGTGCCTCGGCCTGTGGTTTATCCCTTCGCTCACCGTACATCTGCATGCCGAATACGCTTCGATCCGGGAATTGCTCCCTTCACGGAAGCGAATGGCCTTGTGGCTTGTGGCCGCCTACCTGCCGGCTGCGATTTTCGAGCCGAGCTTGTTTGCCGCTCTTTTCTTGCGCTCCGGACTCGACTTTGAAAGGCCGGCACACATCCTGGGTATTGCGTTTCAACTGTGGTTGGTCGCCGCAGTGGTGGTGGCTGCATACTGGCAGAGGCGTTTTTTTCAGGTAGCCCCGGATCGAGAACAGGGGGCCTTTCACAAGACCACCTCCGAATTCCTGGGCGTTTTTGGCGTAATTCTCCTGGTGGCGCTGTTCCTGGAGCGCATCTGGGGATTGGAACCGGGAACAGATCTTTCTCCTCTTCTGTTTCTGCTGGCTCTTGTTCCGCTTGGGCTGCTCATTGGAAACGTGCAACGATTCAATTTTCTGCAGATTGGACGGCAGCGGAATTTGATCTACGCCGTGTTCCTGGTGTTTCTGGCGCTGTTGTACCTGAGCTTTGTGCGAAGAGCCAGTTTGTGGTGGGAGCATTACCTGCCTCCAGAAGCGACAGCCGCGCTGCTGCTGTTTTTGCCCGTGGTGTTTTTTGAGCCGCTGCAGCGGGTGATGGGAAAGCTCCTGCGAAAAACGGCACAGACCGAGGTGGACCGAGCGCAAAAGTTGATGGGGCCGATCAATGAGGTGGCGCGGCTGGGGAACCAGACCAAGCTGAGGGAATTCAGTGAGCGGTGGATTGCGGAGCAATTGCAACTCGGCGAAGCCCATCTATCCCTTGACGCCGAAGAAAAAGCACCGAATCTCCCGGCACGTTCGCAGAAAGGTTCGGAGGAGGTCTTTGAAGTCGGGCGGGGAGGACGCCATCTCGGTGAGCTGCGCGTGCGTGGCCACGGTGCCATGATCTCCGGCGAGACTTACGCCGCGCTGGAATTCTTGAGTGAGCAGCTTCCAGCTGCATTTGACCTTTGCCGGCTGATCGAAGAGAAGCTGCAGTTGGAGCGCGAACTGGCCGAGAGGCAGCGGTTGGCGCTGGTGGGGCAGATGGCGGCAAGCATTTCGCATAATTTGAAAAACCCGCTAGGTTCGATCAAGACGATCCTGCAGGTGCAGATGGAAAGCGCGGAGTTGCCAGTTTCGCTGCGGCACGAAACGCAGATGGTGCTGGACGAGATCAACCGGCTTTCCGCGAAGTTGAATCAATTGCTGCAATTCAGCCGGCCGGGAATCCAGGCTGGGAGCGGCGGCGAGCGCTGCAGCCTGGCGCGAGCGGTGGAGAACGTTGTGAACGTGCTGCGCCACGAAGCGGAGAATCGCGGGGTCGCGCTCGAAGTACGGCCGCCGGAGGGAGAGATGTGGGTGGCGGCGAGCGCAGAGGTGGCCAACGACATCCTGTCCAACCTTGTGCTGAACGCGATCGAAGCAACCCCGTCGGGCGGGCATGTGCGCATCGCCATGGGAGTGGCGGGAGGCGAGTGTCAGGTGACCGTGGAAGACGATGGGCCGGGCATCCCGCCCGAGTTGAGAGAGAAGGTCCTGCAGCCATTCTTCACCACCAAGCCGCGTGGCACAGGGTTGGGCCTGGCAATCGTGCAACGGCGGCTGGAGGAACTTGGCGGCGCGATCGAATGGCGGAGCCCCAAGGAGGATGGGGTCGGAACGAAATTCAGGATCACCCTGCCGGCGAACGGGGGAGCCACGCAACGGAAGAATGGCGGCGCCGCAGCGGATGTCGCACGAGAGCCCCAAAATAACCAGGCGAAAGCATAGTTTGCCTTGGCGCTCTGGACACGCACGGAGCAAAGGTGCCTTGCCGCTTCGCCGAGTCCTCGTGGACACTATTTGGTATGGAAACATCCGCGATTGCAGGAACATCCGCTCAGGCCGGGGAGGGAAGCCACGCACACTCAGGAAGTTCTCCCGGCGTGTCTTCTGCTTCCAAGCCAATCAATAAGCGGTTGCTCTACGCGGCCCTGTTTCTGGTGGGATTCGCGCTGCGATTTGGATTCGTGCTCTGGCAGCACACCTACGTGCGGGCCCCGGGGTCCATCCTGCCCTTCGGATCGGAAATCTGCCAAATCGCCAAGAGCATCGTGGAGGGCAAAGGGTACAGTTCGCCGTTTTTCGGCGGCGATACGGGGCCAACGTCATGGATCGCGCCGGTGTACCCGCTGCTGTGTGCCGCGGTGTTTCGGTTGTTTGGGGTGTACAGCGTGGCCTCCGCGGTGGTGCTGCTCTTTTTGCAGTGCCTGATGGCCGCGGCGACGAGTATCGCGATCTACGCACTGGGAGCGCGCACGGTTGGTGCGCGAGCGGGACTTTGGGCGGCGTGGATTTGGGCGGCGAGCCCGATCTTTTTTCGCTGGCCGGTATCGTGGATCTGGGATTTCACGGCGACTGCGCTGCTTGTCTCTTTGGCATTGGTCACGACAATCGACGCTGCAGAAAAAGGGACCCTGCGGCTGTGGCTGCGAATGACCGCTGTCTGGGCGCTGATTGCGCTGACGAATCCTGCGCCGCTTAGCGTGATGCCCTTCGCACTTCTGTATGCGGCCTACGAAAACCACAAAGCGGGCGCGCGGTGGATGCGCTCACTCGTGTTTTCCTGTGTGCTATTTGGCGCCGTGGTCTCTCCGTGGCTGATCCGCAACGAGGTGGTTTTCGGCAAGATGGTCTTTTTTCGCAGCAACTACTGGTTCGAATTCCACATGGGCAATTTTCACGGCAGCAACGGAATGGGGTTTACGGGCGTTCATCCGGGGGTTAACCCCAAGGAGTTTCACAAGTATGCGGCCTGGGGTGAATTGCACTATATCAATTACTATAAGCACGAGAGCTTTGCTTTCATTCAAAAGTACCCGTCCGAGTTCATTGCGCTAACGCTTCATCGCACACTTTGGTTTTGGGATGGCACCCCGTTGAATTACTGGACGCGGGAATGGTGGAAGCCCTGGGAGTTTTGGCCCCTGTCTCTGCTTGGGTGGTTGGGGCTTATCTTTGTTTGTACTCGGCGGCCGAGCGGCTGGGTTCTCTTTGCCTCCGTACTTGTTGTCTATCCGATTCCTTATTATCTGGCCTACCCGGTCGCAAAATACCGCCACGCAATCGAGCCTGAGCTTCTTTTACTTTCCGTTTATCTCGCATTTGTCCTGTGGGGAGAGATTCACTTGCTCGTGGGTCGGAAGTCGTGACGCGTTTTCTTTGCAGCAAACCCGTGTTCGCGGCATGAGTGTATGAATTTCAGCCCAGCCACCGCTGACATCGGTCAGCATAGGCCGAAATTTGTCCAGAGCATTTCTAATCAAGAGCGCAGCGCAGCCTTTGAACCGCCGTCGGGTGAGGACCGATGGAAGTGTCCTGGACGAACGGCAATACATCAGAAACCATGAAGCCGAGGAAGCAGTCCCTTGACGATCTGCCGAGGTGAATCCCGTGCCGCTGAATTCCTATGCAAATCCCCGGCGATCCTTCTGTAATTCGCTTGCGACCTGGCGCGGTGCCGCACCGGAAAATAATACTGCATTAAGCACGCACGTTCTCTCACCTATACCGCCATGTTAGCCTATACCCATCAGCTCGCTAGAATCACCATGAGGCTCAATGAAAACGACAGACATTCTGCGCCTTGGGTGTTTTTCTTCGAAGTATCAGAAAGCGCTTTGCATCGTGTGCCTACTGAGCCTTCCCTTTCTCCACGCAACGGTCAATGGCGACGGGATAGGGTACTACGCCTATGTTCGCTCCCTCCTGATCGATCATAATCTTCAGTTCTCCTCAGACTTTCAGCACCCGGAGATCGAACTCGAGAAGATCTTCCTGACGGACCATTTTGTCAATAATCCGATAACGAAAACGGGTCACCTGCCCAACTTTTACTCAGTTGGGCCCGCCATTCTCTGGAGCCCCTTTTTACTCGTGACACATTTGGCGGTTCTCGGATTGGCGCATCTGGGATGGCACATAGCCACTGATGGGCACTCCTGGCCATATCTAGTCGTGATGGCAGGCTCGACTGCCCTGTATGGCTTCGTGGGCCTTCTTCTCTCTTTTGCGCTTGCCCGAAAATTCGTTGAGGAGCGCTGGGCCTTCTGGGCCACGATCGGGATCTGGTTTGGGAGTTCCGTGCCGCTCTATTTTTATGTTCTTCCAGCGTGGTCTCACATTCACTCCATCTTCGCCACGTCTCTCTTCCTCTGGTATTGGCGGCGAACGAGTGGCACGCGCGTGGGCTGGCAATGGTTGAATTTGGGCCTGCTGTCAGGCTTGATGATTGACGTCTATCTCATCAATGGCGTTTTCATGTTAGCCGTGGTTTATGAAGTTTTTTTTGCCTGCACGGCGGCCTGGTCTTCGGGCGCCGCGAGGCCGGAAACGCTCGCCAAGATTTTTCGTCAGCATCTGCTCTATGGACTTGGTGCACTCCTCGGCCTTCTGCCAACATTCATCACGCGGCAAATTGTATTCGGAGGCCCTTTCAATGTGGGACCGTACGCGCTTCGCTCTTGGAATTGGACTTCTCCGGTTCTTTTACTGGTGCTGTTCTCCAAGAGCCACGGACTCTTTGTATTCACTCCAATTCTGATCTTGGCCATTGCGGGGCTCTTTTATCTCCGCAAGCTGGATCGCGGCTTCGGAACTATCTGCTTATTGATTACTTTGACTTTCTACTTCTTGATTTCCTGTTTTCCATGGTGGTACGGAGCGGTTGGATTCGGCAATCGGCTCTTTGTTTCGCTGACACCTGTCTTTATCTGCGGACTTGCTGCAGGGTTTGCCGCGGCTGCCCGGCTATGGCGTGACGCGCGATCGGCGTCGTTCCGCCTGGTTCCAGCCACATGCCTATTGATTATCTGGAATCTAGGCCTGGTTTATCAGTGGCAGACGCACTTGATGCCCTGGTTCGGTCCGGTCTACTGGGAGGAAGTCGTCTTTAACCAATTCCGGGTTGTTCCGGGGCAATCACTCCACGACTTCGGCGATAGGTTTCACCTAATTGGCAACCTCCACAATTGACAGACTCAGATTTGGCAGTTGTAATTCAGGGAGTTCGATATCAGCATCGCAGTGTCTGGAATGTGACTGTGTATCTCTGCGTGTCGGCAAATCTCACATGTTCATCATGCTCAGTCCGACTTTGGAGTTCTTGCCTGTGGGCGTATACCCGGCGGTATCAATGTGGGAGAAAAATCACGGGACGCTTCGCGCTTCGGCGCACTGCTCCATCGAGCGCTTCAAAATTCAAATGAGCGAAGCCTCGGTGTTTGGGGCGCGGCGGTACTCCGTCCCGGCAAAGGACCACTGCGCATGAAAACCATACTCATTCTCGATGACGAACCCGCGGCGCGGTATGCCTTGCGGCGGGCCCTGGAGAGCCGCTACCGGATTGTGGAAGCGGACTCCGCGGCGGCGGCTCGCGGCCTTCTTGACGACGGATAAGCCCGACCTGCTCTTGCTGGACGTAGTGATGCCGGGCGAGGACGGACTGGCTTTTCTGAAGTGGCTGCGGAAGGAGGGGCACGAACTGCCCGTACTGATGGTCTCGGCTCTGGATACGGCGAAGAGCGCGGTGGAAGCGTTGCAACTAGGCGCGGCGGATTACCTGGTGAAGGGGTACGAGCTGGAGGAGCTGCGGCAGCGGGTGGCGAACCTGCTGAAACTCTCCACCCTGGAAAAAGAAAACGAGAATTTGCGGCGGCGGTTGGCGACCGAAGGGCAATTCGGGCAGATGATCGGGCGCACCGCCGCGATGCGCCGCGCGTTTGAGATGGCAGACCGCGTGGCGGCGACGGATTCGACGGTGCTCATCCTGGGGGAGAGCGGCACAGGAAAAGATTTGCTGGCGCAGGAAATTCACGCGCGGTCGCCGCGCAACGGCAAGGCATATGTAGCGGTAAACTGCGCGGCGCTACCGGAAACACTGATCGAATCCGAGCTGTTCGGCTTTGAACGCGGAGCGTTCACCGGGGCGGCGCAGCAGAAAAAAGGGAAATTCGAGCTGGCCTCGGGGGGAACACTGTTTCTGGACGAGATTGGGGATATGAACCCGGTCACGCAGTCGAAGGTGCTGCGGGCGCTGGAGAATCGCACCATCGAGCGGCTGGGCGGGACGCAGTCCATTCCCGTGGACGTGCGCATTATCAGCGCCACACACCGCAATCTGGCGGCGGCCATTCGCGACGGAAAGTTCCGGGAGGATTTGTACTACCGGTTGCGGGTGGTGACCATCGAGCTGCCGCCGCTCCGCGCGCACAAAGAAGACATCTCCATTCTTGCGGAAGCGTTTTTGCAGATCCACGGAGCGCGTCTGGGGCGCAGCGCAGTTTTGACAAAAGAGGCGCTTGGCGGCGCTGGAGCGATACGACTGGCCCGGCAATATACGTGAACTGAAAAACGCGCTGGAGCGCAGCCTGGTGCTTTGCCGGAATGCGGAGATTGGCGTGGCGGACCTGGCGGAAGAGATTGTGCGGGGCTCACCAACTTCTCCCGAAGAGCGGCGGGGACGCCGAGGATTATGGCCTGCAGGAGAAGGACCTGCGCGAGGCGAAACGCAAATTTGAGATCGCGTTTCTGATGAAGCAGTTGGGCGCGCATCGCTGGAATATTTCGCGAACGGCCGCGACAATTGGCTTGCATCGGCAAAGCTTGCAGGAAAAAATGCGAGAGCTGGGGATTCGGCGGCCGGGGCAAGGACCCGTTGAGGATGAGGAATGACGCTGCTGGCGCGTGCAAAGTGAGGGAAGCGATGAAGCAGTTGTCCAGGGAAGGGCTTGACGAGTTCCCCGGGAAACGATTTGATACGGGTGGCCGTTTATTTTGGAATGGGAACAGGCGGGCAGACCGTAAAGAGGCCCGCCGGATCATCGAAGCGCGCGAACAATGACCGACGAAAGCAAAATCCCCGGATTGACCACGGCGAAGGCGGAAGAGGGCGCCACGGAAAACTATTTTGAGTTTCGCGATGTCTGCAAGGCATTCGACGAGCGCGCGGTGCTGAACCATGTCAGCTTCCAGGTGAAGCGCGGGCAGACGTGCGTCATCATGGGGCGCAGCGGTGTGGGCAAATCCGTCTCTCTGAAACACATCCTGGGGTTTCTGAAGCCGGATTCCGGGCGCATTTTCATTGCTGGCCAGGACGTCACGGATTTTACGGAGCGCGAGTTCAGCGAAATCCGCCGCAAGGTGACGATGGTGTTCCAGTCGGGCGCGCTGTTCGATTCGCTGACGGTGGCGGAAAACATCGCGTTTCCGATGGAAGACCAGGCCGGACTGACGGACGAAGATATCGACGAGTACGTGATGAAACTCGCGAAAATGCTGGAAGTGGAAGAGGTGCTGGACAAACTGCCGAGCGAGCTTTCCACGGGCATGAAGCGCGCGGTGGCCATCGCACGGGCGCTGGCGCAGAATCCCGAGGCCATTTTGTACGACGAGCCGACGACGATGGTGGACCCGATCATGGCCGGGCACATGGGCGACTTGATCGCGCGATTGAAGGAGACGTTTCGGAAGACCTCGATCGTGGTGACGCATGACACGCACCTGGCCAAACGGCTGGCCGACACGGTGGTTTTTCTGCAGGAAGGCAAGGCGGAAGTGTTTGAGTCGTGGGCCGAATTTGAAAATTCCAAGGATCCCCTGCTGCACAATTTCCGAATGCAGGATGAACTGATTCCCGAGCTGGATGTGACCCTGTGACGACTTCCGCGGGGCGCAACGACACGTCATTCGTCCGGTTGTGGCCTATCGCCAAGCTTGGAACGATTTTCGGCAAACCTGCCGTGGAGGAGAGCTACCGCGGACAACTCTGGTTAAGTGGATACCACAATTGCTATTGTTTTTGGCAGGGTAGTTCCAAGCCGTAGCCCATCTTCTTGTCCTCCATCTTCAGCAGGACTCCGAAGATCACAGCCAGCACCCCCAGCCCCGTGAAGACAGCCATTGGGAAGGTGTAGTTGTAGGCGGGGCTGCTCAACCCATCCGCCACCCGGGTGCCGGTGATGCAGAAGCGGTCCAGGATCCAACCAATGAGGTAGGGAACGCCCCAGAGCGCCACCAGGTTTTGCATCCAGAAGATGACCGCGTAGGCCGTGCCCAGTTGGTGTTGGGGAATGAACTTGGGCAGCGAGGGCCACATGGCCGAAGGAACGAGGGAGAAGGCGAAGCCCAGGACGATGGTGGCAACCAGCGCCACCAGCCAGCTGTTTAGGAATGGGACGGTGAAGATGAAATGCACCAACACTAGGAGCAGGGAGCCCAAGACCATGAGCGTGGCCCCCTTCCCCTTGCGATCGTAGTAGCGGCCGAAGACGACCGTCAGGGGGATGGTGGCGAAGGGCAGAATGGAAGGAATGGCGCCGGCAAGGCTTTCCTTTACGTGGAATTTCTGGACCATGAGGTCCGGAGCGTACTTGAGAAAGGGGAAGACGGCGGAGTAGAACAGGGCGCAGAGCATGGTGATGTACCAGAAGCCCCGGATCCTCAGGATCTTCCCGATGTCGGAGATGTGAAAGGCCTCCTCATCGGAAGCGGCGGTATCCACTTCCGAAGCGTCCAGCTTCTTGTCCATGACGCAGTAGAAAATGAAAGCCACCAGGCCCACGCACAGCAGGATCAATCCGGCCAGCACGGGTGCGGCCACAGCCTTGAAATACACGGCGATGGGCGCCCCCATGCCCAGGGCCAGGGCCGTCCCAATCCTCGCGGTGCCCACCTGGAGCCCCATGGCCAGGGCGATCTCATAGCCCAGGAACCATCGCGCGATGAGCTTCGTGGCCACGACATTGGCGATTTCGATCCCCATGCCAAAAAGGGCGAACCCCACGGAGGCCAGCAGGACTTGGGACTTAAAATCCCAGAAGAAGAGGTGGACGGTTGAATGATCGAGGGTGTGAGTCTGGACCGCCCACCACTTGATTCCGCAACCCACGACCATCAGAATGCTGGCCAATACTCCTGTAAAGCGGGCTCCCATCTTGTCCAGGAGCAACCCCCCGAGGATGAGCATGCCCAGGAAAACGTTGAACCATGCATAGGACCCCGTGAAGAACCCGTACTCGGAGCTGGTCCAGCCCAATTGCTGCTCGATCATGGGCTTGAGGGGGGACATGACGTCCGCGACGTAGTACCCGCAAAGCATGACGAACGCCACGATCAACAATGCTGTCCAACGGGCCGTCTTGGAATCGCGCAAGGACTTGCGGATGGCTTCCATCATGTCTCACCCCAGAAATCAAATTTGCATCTTCCCAACACGCTACAGGACACGAGGCCCGTTGTCTCCGACAGATGTCGCAATACCCCTCAGCCTCCCCCTCTAGGGCAGGAACCCCAACCGGAGCGAACGATGGGTCTCGAGATTAAAGAGCGGGTCGCCACAGTGGCTGCTGCCAACAAGGGCCTCGCCAAGGCCGCGGCTTTGAGACTGGTCGAGGAGGGGTGCCGGGAGTCCATCTACGGAAGGAACCGCTACATCCTAGAGTCGGCCCGGGCGGAGATCGCCTCCTCCTCTTCCCCGGATGTTGGATTGTTCAGGAAATGATCACGATCGTCAAGCTTGTTGTCGTGGAAGCTGTCCAGCTTTTCCACAGCTTCTCGCTTGTCGACACGTTCGCTACGCCCAGTGCAGATCGGTGTTCCCCTCTTTCCTTTCTCTCCGCGCCGCCTGCGCAGCGATTCGCCGCGCAACTTCGCCCCCTGCAGCATTGGTTGCCGCCGATCGCAATACCCTCACCCCTGAAGGGGTGAGCTACACGCGAAGCGCTAGAAGCCCTGGCTGGACGAGTTGCTCGATGGTGAGATTGCTGGCCGGCTCTGGCCGCGCTACGAGCTTCCAGTAGCGTTCGACGTACTTCCCCAAAACATCGCCCTCGAGATTGACCGCGTCGCCGATTTTGATGTCGCGCACATTGGTGTGCTCATAAGTGAAGGGAATGATGGCGATTTCGGCGATGCGATCGTGCCAACGCGCGACGGTGAGGCTGATGCCATCAATGGCGATGGAGCCCTGGGGCACGATGGAGCGCGCGAATGATTCCGGCACCTCCACGCCGTACCACCAGTTCTCGCCTTCGGGTTCAAGACGGGTGACGCGGCCGATCGTGTCCACGTGACCCAGAACAAAGTGGCCGCCAAACTCCTTGCCTGCGGTCATGGGTTGTTCGAGATTGATGCGCATGCCCGGCCGCAATTCGCCAAAGGAGGTCTTGCGGATGGTTTCCCCGGAAAGATCGGCGGAGAAGCGCTCCTCCCCCATGGCGACAACCGTGAGGCAGCAGCCGTTCACGGCGATGCTGTTGGCGATGGCCAAATGCGGAGTGACCGTGGGAGCGTGGATGGTGAGCCGGCCGCCGTCCGCGTGGAGTTGCAGGGAATCGATGGTGCCGAGATGCTCGATGATGCCGGTGAACATGAAAGCCTCGCGTTAAATTGGCCGCGTTGCGAGCGAAACGGCCGATCGGTGGAGCGAAATAACAGGATACCGCGAAGCGTGACGTAAATCCTTGACGAAGGAGGGACCCAGGGGCAAGATGACTTCAGGCCACGCTCCTGGTCGAAGGTGGTCTATGTTTGACCCAAAACTTACCGATCCACATCCGGAATCCGCGAAAACTTATCCCCAGAAGGTGTTCTGTTCGCAGCGGCAATGCGAGGCGCGCGTTATAGTGGCGAATTGGCCGTACAGCGAAGAGGGCTGGAGCGACTGGCGAGTGATCGATTGTTCGTTGCTGCCGCCCGGGGCCGTGCACTGCGGAATGGATTGCTTGTCCCAGGCGCGGGTGGACAAGCCGTAGCCGGCGGGCTCCTCCATTTGAGCGCCGGGGCGCAGAGGCTGGCGCGGGGAATCAGATTTCTTGACAGTGCGCTTCTAGAAGTGCACCATGTTGAAAATCAGGTCATCCCCGGCCTTTGCGACGGAGGTAAGGCATGTCCGATCCCGAAGTTCTCGACCGCATCCTGCAGACGTGTAGCTTCCGCTCCCGCGATGTGATTTGCCCCAACAAAGACAAGGTCGCCAGTATTACGGCCGCGAAATTTCATGTTGAGGATGAGGACTGGTCGGTGCTGGAATGCTCGCTGCAGCCGGACGGGGAAGTGAACTGCGCGATGAGCTGCCTGCTGCGCGATTTTGACAAGAGCAACTGACGGAATTCAGGATCAGATTTTTTTGGAAGAGGCCGCTTTCGAGCGGCCTTTTTGTTTGCGTGGATAGGGCGCCTGTCTTTTTCCTCGAACCCCGCAAGGTGATTCCTACGCGGTGGCGTGAGCGGGTTGCGCGACTTCCTGCAGCGCCTGGGCGAAGATGCCGATGGCCTGATCGATTTGCCGCCTGGTGATGACCAATGGAGGCTGGAAGCGGACAACGTTTCCGGCTATGCCGCCCACTCCGATGAGCATGCCGTGGCGGAGACATGCCTCGCGAATCGCCTCGGCTTCGGCGGAAGCCGGTGTCTTCTGCGCATCTTTCACCAGTTCCACGCCGATCATAAGGCCGAGGCCGCGGACTTCGCCAATCAGCGCATGGCTCTTCTGAAGTTCGCGCAGCTTGCCGATGGCGTAGTTGCCGGTCTCCACGGTGTGGGCGAGCAGATTTTCCTTCTCGAAAAATTCAATGTTGGCTAGCGCGGCGGCGCACGAGACCGGATTGCCGCCGAAGGTGGAGAGGTGGTCGCCGGGCTTATAGGCATCGGCAATTTCCGGGCGCGCAGTGTAGGAGCTGAGCGGGAAACCATCCGCAATGCCCTTGGCCGCGACGAGAATGTCAGGCACAACTCCGTAATATTCGATCGCGAACATTTTTCCGGTACGACCGAAGCCGGACTGCACTTCATCGGCGATGAAGAGAATGCCGTAATGATCCAAGACTTTCTTCACTTCCTGGAAGTAATTGGACGGAGGCACGATGATGCCGCCTTCGCCCATGACCGGCTCCGCGATGAAGGCCGCGACATCGTTGGAAGTGGCGAACTTCACCACGTCATCGATGGCCCGGGCACACTGCCGCGCGCACTCCTCCGGATCATTCGGCCAATTCGAGCGGTACACGTACGGCGCAGGCGCGAAGGAAACGCCCGTGGCGTAGGGACCGCCCTTCTTCTTTCGCGCGTAATTGCCGGTGATGCTGAGCGCGCCGAAGCTGCGGCCGTGAAAGCTGGATTGCAGGGAGATGAATTCGTGCTTGCCGGTAAAGAGGCGGGCGAGCTTGAGCGCGCCTTCGATGGCCTCCGCCCCGCCATTGCCAAAAAAGGTTTTCGTGAGTCCCTTGGGGGTGATCTGCGCCAGCTTTTCGGCAAGGTCGGCGACGGGTTGCGCATGATAAATGTACGAGGCGCAGTGAACGAGTTTGTCCATCTGCTTTTTCGCGGCGGCAAGCACATGAGGGTTGCAATGGCCGGCGTTGACGACGCTGATGCCGGCGAAGCAGTCGAGGTACTCGCGGCCGGTCACGTCGGTGATCACCGCGCCGGAGGCGTGATCGATGACGATGGGCACGACGGACTTCACGAAACCGGTCATAACGTAATCTTTGTATTTCTGTATGGTGTCTGCCATGGCGATGCTTTCAGGCCAAAGGCCCGGTCAGATTTTGGCGCGCGCGCCAAAGGGGAGAGGGCGCGAATGTCGCAAAGATTATAACCGGGAGATAGCGATGACGTGAACATTCGCCGGGCCGTGAAACATCGCGCTTTGAAAGGCGTGCGTGCACGGTTGCCTGCAAACTCTTAATTGTGCGGATATAGGGGGTCCGGCCCTTTCGAAGCTCAGGGTAAACGTGCCGGACCCCTACTGGGCAGGCTTGCGGACGATAGCCTCGATGGCAAGGTCGGGGCCGAATTGCTGGAAGGAGCGGAGGCTCAGGTCGTGGAGCGCAATTTTTGGCAAATGTGCGAAAGGGACATTTGCGACGCCGGCTAGTTTGGGGGCGAAGAAGAGATTGAGTTTGTGCACAAGACCAGCGGAGAGGAATGCCCCGTTGAGCGTAGGGCCGGCCTCGAGGAGGACGCTTAGGACTTCGCGGCGGCCGAGTTCCTTCAGCACAATGTGGAGATCAATCTTGCCGGCGCGCGTTTTTAGCTGCGCCAATGAAACGCCAGCGCTCTGCAATTTGCGGGCCTTCGGGGATTTGAGAGAGGCGGCGGTGAAGACGAGAACGCCGTCGGCGGCGGTTTGCACGATGCGCGACTTGAGCGGAAGACGCAGCTTGGTGTCGAGGACGACGCGAAGGAGACGGCGGCGGCGCTCCAGGCCGCTGCGATCGGTGAGAAGCGGATCGTCAGCGAGGATAGTGCCGATGCCGGTGAGAAGCGCGTCGGAAGCATGGCGCATGCGCTGAACCTCGGCGCGGGATTCCTCGCTGCTGATCCACACGCGCTTCTTGCCCTTTTGCGCGCCGGGAAGGGCGAGTTGGCCGTCGAGGGTCAGCGCGGATTTCAATGTGACGAGGGGTTTCTTCGTGGTGATCCAGCAGGCGAAGGCTTCATTGAGTATTTCTGCTTCAGGTTCAAGAAGGCCGGTCTCCACTTCGATTTGCGCGGTTCGCAAGCGGGCAAACCCGCCGCCACGCGTCTTGGGATCTGGGTCCTGCATGGCGGCAACCACGCGGGAAATTCCAGCGGCGATGATCGCTTCGGTACAGGGGCCGGTACGGCCCGTGTGATTGCACGGCTCGAGTGTGGCGTAGAGGGTGGCGCCGCGCGCGCGGTCTCCAGCCTGTTTGAGCGCGACGATTTCCGCGTGGTCGCGCCGGTCGTAATGGTGGAAGCCCTCGCCGAGGAGCGCACCATCCTTCACGATGATGCAGCCGACGGTGGGGTTGGGACTGGCGAGGCCGACGCCCTTACGCGCGAGGTCCAGCGCATGTTGCATGAAGTGAATGTCGTGGTCGCTAGGCATGGGCAACAAAGAAAGCAGTGCCGTGGCGCGAGTTGGAGGAGAGATCCCTCCACTCCAAGCCAGCATACAGCGCTGGCTCTCCGGTCGGGATGACAATTTCTGTTGGCGTGCACATGGCGCTAGTTGAACAGCGAGTCGGCGTAGGTTTGCGCGTCGAAGGGGACGAGGTCGTTGAGTTGCTCGCCGGTGCCAACGAAGCGAATGGGCAGGCCGAGTTCGCGCGAAATGGCCACGACGATGCCGCCTTTGGCCGTGCCATCGAGCTTGGTCAGGATGATGCCGGTGACGCCAACGCTGGCGGTGAATTCGCGGGCCTGGGCCAGGCCGTTCTGGCCGGTGGTGGCATCCAGCACCAGCAGAATGTCATGCGGCGCGCCGGGAATCACTTTGGCGGCGGTGCGTTTCATCTTCTCGAGTTCCTGCATGAGGTTCGATTTGGTGTGCAAGCGGCCCGCCGTGTCCACGATGACCGCGTCGGCATTGCGCGCTTTGGCGGCGGCCATGGCATCGAAAACCACGGCGGCGGGGTCAGCGCCGGGTTTTTGCTTGATGACTTCGATGCCGTTGCGCTGCGCCCAGATTTCAAGTTGCTCGACTGCGGCGGCGCGAAACGTATCCGCGGCGCAGAGGACCACGCTGCGGCCCTCCTGGCGCAGGCGATTGGCGAGTTTGCCGATGCTCGTGGTTTTGCCGGCGCCGTTCACGCCAACGACGAAAATGACGCGCGGGTCCGAACCGTTGGCGGCGTCCGCGAGTTTGGGCGAAGCACCGTACACGTTCAAGGCGCGAAAAACGTGCGCTTTGATTTCGCGCTTGAGCTGTTCGCCGTTATTCAAGGTGTTGCGAGACATCTGTTCGCGCACGGAATCGAGAATTTCGCGCGTGGTTTTGACGCCTAAGTCGGCGGACAGAAGCGCCGTCTCGACCTCCTTGAGAACGGAGGGATCGATCTGCCGGCCACCCTGCGTGATGGTATCCAGCGTGTCGGCGAGGGCGTCCTTGGTTTTGCCGACGGATTCCTTCAGCCGCTCGAGGAGGGTGGGTTCGGGTTTGCCGAAAAGGGTGATCATGCCTTTGCGCGCAACTCAGCTGGCGCACGTGAAAATTGTAGCAGATGGAACTGCACGGGCCTAAAAACAAGCGCCACAGGAGCCCGAGCGGTTAGAGAATCAAAAGAGGTGAGGTCCTTCGCTTCGCTCAGGATGAGACGTAATGCTGGGGGCGGTGCGAGGAGAAAGGCTAAACGTGCACTTCGACAGCCGAGAGGCGGATCTTCCCGGATTTCACCGCGGATTCCAGGGCGTTGACGATAGCCTGGTCGAACTTGGAACCGGCGAGGGCCTTAATGCGCCCCAAGGCGTAGTCGAGATCCATCGCGCTCTGATAAGGGCGATTAGTGGTCATGGCGTCAAGGGTATCGGCCACGGCAATGATGCGCGCCATAAGGGGAATCTGCGGCCCAGAGAGGCCGTAGGGATAGCCGCGGCCGTCCATGTGTTCGTGGTGGAGCTCGATGCCGGGGAGCATGTCCTTGAGCTGCGACACCGGGCGCATGATGTTGGCGCCCTTGGTGGTGTGCGTTTTCATGATGTCGAACTCATCGGGCGTAAGCGAGCCGGGCTTCTTCAGGACGCGATCATCCACGCCAATTTTGCCGACGTCATGCAGCAGGGCGGAGATGCGCAGCTTGTCGAGATCCTCGGGGGAAAGCTTAAGCTCCTGCGCGATCATCGAGGAATACTTGGCCACGCGGCCGGAGTGGCCTCGGGTATAAGGATCCTTTTCGTCGATGGCGGCCGCGAGCATGCGGATGGAGCCGATGAACAGCTCGCGGTTTTCCTCCGCGGCTTCCTTCAGGCGTTCGATGTACTCCTCGATGTCGCTGGCCATGAGGTTGAAGTTTTCGGCCAGTTCGCTGATCTCGGCGGCACCGCGCACAGGAGTACGCTGGTGGAATTCGCCGCGGCTGATGGCGCGCGTGGAAGCAGCCAGTCCGCGAATAGGTTCGCTGATGCCGACGGCAAAAAAATAGCCAAAGAGGACGGCGAGCAAGACGACGATGGAAACGAAAGCCAGGGCCTGACGGTTCAACTCTGTAACACCGGCATCGGCGCGCGCCTCGTTGACGCTGCGCTGCGCGATGATGGCCCAATTGACTTCAGGGAAGGTGCTGTAGGTGCCGACCATTTCCACCGTGTGGTTTTTTTCCTTTTCGGAGAAGCGCACGGTTTCCGTGTTGCGAAGCTCTTTGGGCAGAGCCTTGATTTGCGCGACAAGATGCGATTTCTCGCTGAGGTCCTCGCCGGGCACAAAGGTCTTTGTCTGCGGGTGCGCCACGATGTGGCCGTAGTGATCCACGATGAAAACGCTGCGTCCGCGCACGCTGGCGTCCTGTAAACGGCGCAGGATCGTGTCCAGCGATACCACCGCCGCGAGCATGCCGGTGAAGTTGTCGTTGGCATCTTTCAGGGGCACGGCAATGACGAACGCGGGGCGATTGTCCGGCGCAAGCGCCAGGGGATCGCTGCGGAATTTCACGGACTGCACGCAACTGACGAACGCGCGCTGCAGCGCCTTGGCCACGAAGGGATCCTGCTCCGCGCGGAAATTTCCTTGCGAGGCGCTGGTGCCCTTTCCGGAGCGGCCCACGGCAGTCAAGTAGATGAACGTGCTGCGATTCGAATCCACGAAATTTTCGAGCAAGCGCGTGACTTTGGGCTCAGCGGCAGGGTCCTCGACGTCTTCAATCAGGCCGGTGAGCGTGAGAATCTGGCGCTGACTGATGAGCTGTTGCGTGAGGTTGGACTCAAAGAACTGCACTTCCTGCGCGAGCGAGCGGGCGAGTTCGGTTTGCTGCACGCGCTCGGTATCCACCAGTTTTTCCTGGCTGAGCTCCAGCACCTGGCGATGATACAGACCTATAGGGAGTGCACTCACAAGGAGGAGCGCGCCGAGCACGAGCCACAGGATGCGCACGCGGCCGGCCCGCAGGCGCGTCACCAGGGATGGGAGAGAGACCGCCATTGCAACACACTGATTTTAGAAGAGTAAGGGTGGAAAAAGCGGCTGGCCGGAAGGACAGGGGGCGCGCAAGTGCAACTGGGCCGGAAGTACTAGCGAGTGATAGGCTTAGAGGGCAGGCCTTCGTTTTAGCCTTTCAGTTCGAAACCCCAACCATTTCCGCCCAGCATCGCGATCCTGGTCATGCAGAGTCGGCCTTGGATTTGCGCAAGGCAAAGTGCGGCTCCGTGCCTTCGACGAGCCGCTGAAGATTTGCGTCGTGCTTGTAAATAATCAGCGCGGCAGCGAACAACGTGCCGAAACTGACCACCAGCGGCGGCGCATGATGCGGCGCCCAGAGGAAATAAACGAGCAGGGGCGTTGCAGCTGCCGCGGCTATCGAGGCCAGAGAGACGAAGCGCCAAAACAGAAGGACTAGCAGGAACAGAAGCATCGCAGCGAGCGCAGCCAGAGGACATAGGGCCGCGAAAACGCCCAGCCCGGTAGCCACGCCTTTCCCTCCCTTAAAGCGCAACCACACAGGAAAACAGTGCCCAAGAAGAGCGGCCAGGCCGCAAAGCATGATGGCCTTGGCACTATTAGCGGTGAAATGGGCAGCAAGCCAGACGGCGAGGGCGCCTTTGGCTGCGTCAAACGCCAGCGTGAGAATGCCGGGAAGCGGGCCGGCTACCCGGGTGACATTGGCGGCGCCGATATTGCCGCTGCCGGATTGCCGGACGTCGCCACCGCCAAAGAGCCGCGCAAAGAGCAGCCCAAAGGGAATCGAGCCGAGCAAATAGGAGACCAGGAGAAGCAGCACAATGGTTGACGAGATTCCGGCCATCGAGACTCAAGCCTCCGCGACGAACGGGAAGGATTGCAGTGTAGTGTACTCCGCCCCGGCGGGTTTGAGTTTGCTTTCGATGAGGTGAAATTCGCGGGCAAAGAGCGAGCCGAATTCGCGCGAAACAAATTCCTGCGCGGCGGCGGAGAGCCTTGGGGGAAGGCCGGGGGGCTGAAAACGCGCTAGGGTGAGGTGCGGTGTGAAGGGGCGGCCTTCCAATGGGAAGCCGAGTTTGTGCATCGCCTGGTCGATTTCCGCAGCGAGAGTCGGCAAGTCTGGCGAAGCTTCCATGCCCGCCCAGAAGACCTTGGCGCGTTTTTCGTTGGGGAAGAAGCCCAGCCCACGGAATTCAAGTGTGACGGGCTGGCTGGAGCGAATCGCGGACAATGCGGTCTGCACGGCCGGGAGTTTCGAGCTATCGGTTTCGCCCAGAAATTTCAGCGTGATATGCATGTTTTCCACGCGGGCCCATTTCACTTGTGGCGCGGTGGCGCGCAATTCCTTGAGCAGGGCCGCGAGAGCGGCGCGCACGTCCGGAGAAATCTCGATGGCAATGAAGAGTCGCATGGGGCTCGGCGGAATGATAGCGCAAGCGCTGAAAAAACGCGCGGGGCTATGCGTTAAAAAGGAAATGCATTCGTACCATGTCCAGAGCCACCTGCGTGGCGAAAAAGCGGATCATGTCGCGATCACCGGGAAGATGAACGATGCGCTCTTTTACTCCATCAGCCGAAGCGAGGGCGACATGCACGGTGCCGACGGGTTTTTCTTCGCTGCCGCCGCTGGGGCCTGCAACGCCGGTAATGCCGACGCCCAGTGTACTGCCAACACGGCGGCGGATGCCTTCGGCAAGAGCGAGGGCCACTTCGCTGCTGACAGCGCCTTTGGTTTGGATCAATTCGGCAGGCACGTCCGCCCAAGCAGTCTTCAGTTCATTGCTGTAGCAAACGACCCCGCCGAGAAAATAGCTGGAGCTGCCGGGAATGCGCGTAAGGCGTTCGGCGAGCAAGCCGCCCGTGCAACTTTCCGCCGCCGCAATGGTGGCGCGATTCGCGGTGAGAATTTCCGCGATGACTTCCTCGAGAGAGACAGCGGAGTGCGCGAAGATACGGTCGCCAAGCGCCAGCTCGAAGCTGCGGACCATCGCGTCGAGAGTAGTGTCCGCCTGCGCGGCGTTTTCTGACCACACGCGCAGATGAATTTGCACTTCGCCGGGGGCCGCGAGGATTGTGGTGTTCACATCGGAATAGCGGGTGTAAATGGGGCGGACGCGCTCTTCGACATGCGATTCACCGAGGCCGGTGACGCGGAGTTCGCGGTGAAACATGCGCACGCCGGAGACGCGGCGCTGCAGCCGGGGAAATACCTGCTCCAGGAAAAGCGGCTTCAGTTCGCGCGGCGGGCCGGGTAGCAGGGCAATCATCCGGCCGTTGTCTTCGAGCCAGAGCCCCGGAGCGGTGCCGCGAGGATTTGCGAGGACTTCCGCGCCTTCGGGCACCATGGCCTGGCGGAGATTGACGGCGGGCATATCGCGTTTGAAGCTGCGGAAACGCGCTTCGATGGCGCGGACGACTTCCTCGTTGCGGCGCAGCTTGCGGCCGAGGAGCTCGGCAACGGTTTCGCGCGTCAGGTCGTCTTCCGTGGGGCCGAGTCCGCCGCTGGCGATTACCACCGGCACGCGATTCATGGCGTCGCGAAAGGCCTCGGCAAGGAGTTCGCGGTTGTCGCCGACGATGGTTTTGCGAAGAACCTCAATGCCCAGTTTATTCAGCTCTTCGGTAAGGAAAAGGGAATTGGTGTCCAGGCGATCCGGGGTGAGCAGTTCCGAGCCAACGGCGATAATTTCAGCCTTCATGCGCAATATTGTAGCTCACCGTTCCGGGATGCAAACTCTTGCGTCTGCATTTGCCTTTGTAGCGGCCGCCTTCTGAGGCGGGCGCATTTTTCAAAGTACGCATCGGTCAATAATCTGCGTTATTATCCTCAGGGATTCGATCAGCACCCAAACATGTTTTTTCACAAGAATATTCGTCTGTCAAAAGGCAGCTACGTAGGCCGCCAGTTCTATTTTGTTACACTTTGTTGTTGCGATCGGCGCCGGACATTCTCCGACCCAGCATCCTGTTGTTGGCTCCTCGAAATTCTTCGCACGGAATCCGTGGCACGGAGCTTCGCAATCCACGCCTACTGCATCATGCCCGATCATATTCATTTTCTGGCCGAGGGCCTGCTTCCCTCCAGCGATTTCAAGGACTTCGTCAAAGCGTTCAAGATCAAGACAAGTCGCGCTCACCGCCCAAATGAGTCGCGACCCCTATGGCAGAAGAAGTACTTCGATCATATTCTCCGCTCAAACGAGCCAATCGAGCCGGTTGCCTACTACATCTAGATGAATCCTGTCCGCAAAGGATTGTCCCGCGCCGTCGGAGAATATCCGTTTGCTGGATCGTTTACACAAATGTCCGCGCGAATGCCTGCTCCCGCCGCTTTGTGGTGTCCGCCGTGGACTTCAAAGGCGCCCGCCTCAGAAGGCGGCCGCTACAAAAGCCCACCGAGGGCGGAGTGAATCAGCCCAGCAGGGGCAGGCCGCGGACGTTCCAATCGAGGGTGAAGAGGGCGCTGTTGGAGGCGAGGATGGCGCGGCCGGTGGGCAGGAGCGAGAGTCCCACGAGGGCGGAGCCGCTGAGCACATGCTCCGCGTGGCCTTGCGGCGTGATCTTCACGATGCCGCGGCGCCCGGCGAAAGACGCAACCACGTACAGATTCGATTCGCGGTCGAAAGCAATGCCTTGGGGCCGGCCCAGGCCGCGATAGAAGACAATCACCTCGCCGCCCTGTGTGATGCGGTAGACGCGATCGTAGCTGGAAGTGGTGGGGCCGGTCACATAGAGTTCCCCGCTCGGATGAAACGCCAGATGGTAGGCGGCAACCGAGGGCTCCAGCGTGGCGAAGACAAAAATTTCCCGCGAGGGGCTGATCTTGAAGATGGTGCCGCTGCGATCGCCGACAAAGAGATTTCCGACGCGATCGAAAGCCAAGCCCGTGGCGATGCCCATGCCTTCGATCCACTGCTCCGACTGGCCATCGGGCGTGACGCGGTGGATCGTGCCGTCGTGGCGGCAGGAGACGAAGAGATCGCCCTTCACGTCGACAGCCAGGCCCGAAGGATTGATGAGCGAAGTGACGTAAGGCTTCACGCTGTAGTTGGCGGTGATTTTGTAGAGCGAGACGGGCACCCGCTGCCCGCGCGGGCCGCTGAAGGTGACGTAGATGTTGCCGTGAGCATCCACGGCGGGGTTCGCAACGGGATGCAAGTTGTCGGCGATCTGGAACCCGATCGACACGGGGAACGGTTGGCTCTCACTTTGCGCATTCGCAATCTGAATCGTGCCGCCGCTGGCGTTCTCTGGAACACGCGCAATCACCCTATTACTGCCGGCCAGGGAAAGCGGCGCCTCCGCTTCTCCAAAACGGACCAGCGGGCGCGCGCCAGGCCGCGACGTGAAGCCGCTGCCGTACACCGTAATTTCGCCGCCGGGAATGGCCGCGGATGGGGCGATGCGCTCAATCCGCGGAACGCCGTTCTTTTCTGCCGAGGAGCCGAAACCTAGTTTCATAACAGGAGCCCGATTTTACAGCAGGTGCCGGGATTTCGCAGCCGCTACCCGCTCTTTCGCCGCTAGCCTGCCGGCGCAACCGATTAAAACCAGTGGAAGCGCAGCAGGTGAAAGTGTAACGCGAGACGCAGGCAAATGGCAGCATAGATCCCCGCCATCCAATCGTCGGCCATGATGCCCCACCCGCCGGGAAGCGTCTCTAGGCGTTTGCAAGGAAAGGGCTTAGCAATGTCGAAAAGGCGAAAGAGGATGAACCCGGCCAGAAGGAATCTCCAGTTTAGCAAACTGAAGGCCAAAAACTCGGCAAATAACGGGCCGTCTCCCAATGCGCGGGACTGCGGAAGAGCAAGGGGAACAAGAGCGAGCAGAAGAGTCAGTTGCAGTCCAGAAACCTCGTCGATGACGATGAACTGAGGATCCTTTAGCCCGGTCCACCGCGCGACGCGCGCGCCGCTCCATACGCCAAGAGAACCAAACAGGAGAAAGAAAAAAAGGCTGATCAGCGGGAAAAGAGATGTGGGGGAATCGCCGGCAACGTGCGAAGTTGCCGCATAAATCATGCGGTTTGAAAACCTTGGTCCCAGACTCAGGAGCCACAAGGCTGCACTGGCAGAACAGAAGATCACACCAACGAGCGAGCCCCAGGTGCCGGGGCCGGGCTTGAGGTAACCGGTACCAAGAACGGTAGCAATGGCAAACGCGAGGCGCGGCTTCTTGGCGGGAGCGGGAACGGCAGTGGCGTCAATGCTGGGATTCATTTGGTTCGTCGAGTTCGAGTGTGAAGGTTTGCGGGCCACCGTTCAAGAGGTCTTCTTCATTGAAGATGGGCTCGGAAACGACATATTTTTCCGAGGCCCAAGCGCCTAGATCGAGCAGGCGGCAACGCTCCGAACAGAAGGGGAAATCCGCGTGCTCGCCGGAGTCCGTGGGCTTCTTGCAGATGGGGCAGCGGTGTTTCATATCGAAGGAAGAGTTTTACCATAAACGGGGCGGTTGAGCACTGGAGGATTGGAGATTCTCAGGCAAGCACGCGCAGAGGCGCGCCGGTGGAAATGCGCGTAAGGGTTTGCGGCGGCTGGGCCGCAGCGACCCGGGGCATTGTGCGCGGCGCGGGCCGCGGAAGAATCTCTACGACGCGGGCGATCAAGTCGTAAGCGTCCGTCTTGGTGATCTCGACGCGCGCCACATCCCCGGGCTGCGCAGGAGTCGGAGGAGAAGTGGGCGTCGCGCAGGGAACTTCAATGTCGGTCAGGTAGAGCTTGCCGTCGATGTCGGGAGCCATGCCCTCCAATCGCGCCTCCCAGACAAGCGGGTTGTCCGCGGACGGGCCTTCGATCAAAGCGGTTTCGACGCGGCCTTTCCAGGCGCGCAGCTTCTGGCGCGAAATCTTCTTTTGCAGCGCCATCAAGCGATTGCGGCGGTCGCTGGTCGTGGCGGCGTCAACTTTGCCATCCAACGGGAAGCTGGCAGCGTTATCCACATCGGAATATTCAAAGACGCCCATCCAATCGAGTTCGGCTGCGGCGACGAATTGATAGAGTTCCTTGAAATCGGCTTCTGTTTCGCCGGGAAAGCCCACAATGAAGCTGGTGCGCAGGGTCACGCCGGGAATCGTGGCGCGCATGCGTTCGAGTAATTTCAGGAAGGCGTCGCCATTCGAGCCGCGCTTCATGCGGGCAAGAACACTGCGGCTGGCGTGTTGTAGCGGCATGTCAATGTACTTGGCCAGGCGCGGGTGGGCCGCCAACGTGTCCAGAAGCTTCTGGGTAACACGGTTGGGATAGGCGTACAGAAAACGGACCCAGGTGAGGTCATCGACTGGCGCGAGCTTCTCCAGGAGGACCGCCAGACCATCACGGAGGCCGAGATCCTCGCCGTAAGAGGTCGTGTCCTGCCCAATGAGTGTGATTTCCCGCGCGCCGGCAGCGGCAAGATTTTCAGCTTCGCGAATCACGGATTCAAAGCGGCGGCTGCGAAATGCGCCGCGCAACTGCGGAATGATGCAAAACGTGCAGGGATGATCGCAGCCCTCGGCGATCTTGATGTAGGCCTGATGCTTTGGCGTGGTGACGATGCGCGGCGTCAGGTCGTGATAGAGGAACGAAGGGGGTTGGGCGGGCAGGACCTTCAGGTCGCCCTGGACCGCCTCCAGAATGCGCTCGACCTCGCCCGTACCCACGACCGCGTCAACCTCGGGCACCTGCTCCAGGATTTGGTTGCGAAAGCGCTCCACCAGGCAGCCGGCCACGATGAGTTTCCGGGCCGCGCCGAATTTCTTGCGCTCCGCCATTTCCAGGATGGCATCGATGGATTCTTTTTGTGCCGGCTCGATGAAGCTGCAAGTGTTCACCACGAGGATTTCGGCTTCATCGGCGCGCGGCGTAAGTTCGTAGCCTTCGCGCGCCAAGATGCCCATCATCACCTCGCTATCAACGAGGTTTTTGGGGCAACCCAGGGAGATGAATCCGACCTTGGTCATGGAGCGAAAATGCGCGTGGGCGCAACCTTTTCACTTTAGCATAAGCGGCTGAGCAGCGTCGGAGCGCCGCCGGAATCGCAGCAATTCAGATTCCGACAACCGGGGCTGGCAGCAACTTGCCAGCAGGCAGAAAGGAGGTAGCCTCCTGTGCGAGTTGCGCGTTGTGCGGCCTGGCGGCTCTAGGTTACTATGCGAGGCCGAACGGGCGCGGAGAATCTCGCCTCGCTGGCCAATTGCTCAGAAGGAGCGCACTCCATTGAAGAATTTTTTACGTACTTCCCTGGCGATCTTGTTGTTGACCCTGACCGCTTTCGCCCAGGCGCAGTCCCTCCCTGGTCCGCCGGCTACGCCCAAGCGCCCCGTCACCGACGAGTATCACGGCGTGAAAGTCACGGATGACTACCGCTGGCTGGAAAACTGGGACGACCCCGCAGTAAAGCAGTGGAGCGCCGCCGAGAACGCCCGCACCCGCGAGTACCTTGACCATCTGCCCGTGCGTCCGGCCATCAAGGAACACCTGCGCGAACTTGTCGCCGCCAGTTCTGTTGCCTACCGCAACTTACAGTATCGTGACGGATTGCTGTTCGCCATGAAATACCAGCCGCCTCAGCAGCAGCCTGTGTTGGTGGCGATGCGCTCAGCGGATGATCCTGCCAGCGCGAAGGTCATCTTCGATCCCAACGCCGCCAGCGCGAAGGGATCGCTCGCCGTGGATTTCTATGTGCCTTCTTTCGAGCGCCAAATACGTCGCTGCCGCGCTTTCGGAAAACGGATCAGAAGACAGTTCCGCGCACATTTTTGAAGTCGCCACCGGCAAGGAACTCCCAGACGTGGTCCCCCGCGTGAACTTTGCCACCGCCGGCGGCAGCATCGCCTGGAAAGGCGATAACTCCGGCTTCTATTACACGCGCTTTCCGCAGGGCAATGAGCGTCCTGCCGAAGACGCCAACTTCTATCAGCAAGTTTACTTTCACAAACTGGGCACTGACCCGAAGCAGGACACCTACATCATTGGCAAGGAGTTTCCCCGCATCGCCGAGATTCAATTGAGCACCAGCGACGACGGGCGCTGGCTGCTGGCCTCGGTGGGCAACGGAGATGGTGGCCAATACGCACATTACGTCATGGATGCCTCCGGCAAGTGGACCCAGATCGCGCATTTCGAGGATGCAATTGTCTCGGTGAAGTTCGGTGCGGATCCCGCGCTCTACCTGCTTTCGCGCAAAGGCGCGCCGCGCGGCCAGATTCTCGCTCTTCCGCTTGCACAGCCTGATCTAACCCAAGCCAAAGTGGTGATTCCGCAAACCTCCGGCTCGGGTATGGAGGAAGGCAATCGCGCTTCCATCGAAGACTTCGTGCCCGCACCGGGTCATCTCTACGTGATCGACATCATGGGCGGTCCATCCCGCGTGCGCGTTTTCGACTGCCAAGGCAAAGCTCTCGCCGCTCCGCCTTTGCCGCCGGTCTCGGCAGTCGACGACGTGATTTCCACCGGCGGCGGCGATGTTCTCTTCTACACTTCGACCTACCTCGAACCGCCCGCCTGGTATCGCTTTGACGCCGCCAGCGGAAAGGCTACGCGGACCGCGCTCTTTGAGACTTCTCCCGTGAAGTTTGGCGACGCGGAAGTCGTGCGCGAATTCGTCGTCTCCAAAGACGGCACTCGCGTTCCGATTAATATCGTGCGCCGCAAGGGCACCAAGCTCGACGGCAGCAACCCAACGCTGCTGTATGGCTACGGAGGCTACGGCATCAACGAGAAGCCTTATTTCGTCGGATCATTCACCCGTCTTTGGCTTGATCAGGGAGGAGTGTTCGCCGATGTGAACCTCCGCGGTGGCGGGGAGTACGGCGAGGAATGGCACAAGGCCGGCAGCCTCACGCACAAGCAGAACGTGTTCGACGATTTCCTCGCCTCCGCCCAATACCTGATTGACCACCGATACACCTCACCTGCTCATCTCGCGATTATGGGCGGCAGCAACGGAGGTTTGCTGATGGGCGCCGCGCTCACCCAGCGTCCCGAGCTGTTTCGCGCGGTGGTCTCTTTCGTCGGAATTTACGACATGCTGCGCGTCGAACTCGATCCCAACGGCGCTTTCAATGTCACCGAGTTCGGGAGCGTCAAGGATCCCGGCCAGTTCAAGGCGCTGTACGCCTATTCCCCGTATCATCACATCAAAGATGGCACGCCCTACCCAGCGATTCTCTTGCCCACGGGAGAGAACGATCACCGCGTAAATCCCATGGAGTCGCGCAAGATGATCGCGCGATTGCAGGCCGCCAGCAATTCGGGTCACCCCATCCTGCTGCGCACCACGTCGAGTGCCGGCCACGGCATCGGCACGGCCGTCGACGAGCAAATCGAGCAGGACGCCGACCTCTTCAGCTTTTTGTTTGATCAGCTTGGGATTAGGTACGCGGCCGCGGCAAAATGAAATGGAGCAGCTTCTCTTCAGGGATTCGAGCCTGACAAGCGCAGTATGATTTTGAAAGGCTGAGTTTCCATTGTTGTGTTATCTGAATCGTCGGGAGGGTTCGTTGAAGCGCAAAGCCATCTTATCGGCCGTGCTGTTCATCGCCGCCCTTTCCTTCGCGGCCTCCCCAGTCAATCCACCCTTCGGCGAATGGCGCCGCCTCTCCGGCACGCCGATCCTCTCTCCACGAGGCACGACATGGGAATCCGCCGGCACCTTCAATCCTGCGGTTATTTTTGTTCCATCCAAAAATCCCGCGAATTCAGCCGACGGAACATTTGTGATGCTTTACCGCGCCCAGGATACCTCTGGAACTTCCCGCCTCGGCTATGCGGAAAGCGCGGACGGCATTCACTTCACACGCCGCCCGGAGCCCGTACTCTCACCGGAAAAGGACTACGAAAAAGACGGAGGCGTGGAGGACCCTCGCCTCGTGCTCATCAACGGCACCTACTACCTCACTTACACCGGCTACAACAAAAAAGATGCACAGCTCTGCCTGGCCACCTCTCCGGACCTTATTCATTGGGAACGCAAGGGTGTTATCCTGCCCGCCTACAAAGGCAAATGGAACGTGGCTTGGACCAAGTCCGGGGCCATCGTCCCCGAAAAGATCAACGGCCACTATTGGATGTACTGGCTTGGCACGGCCGCGGACAAGACCGACCAGATGGGCCTTGCCTACTCCGACGATCTGCTTCATTGGACCGAAGCCACCAGCACGCCGGTTCTTCCGAGCCGTCCGGGGATGTTTGACGCGCGCGTCGTTGAGCCCGGTCCGCCGCCCCTACTAACGCCGCAGGGCATCGTCCTTGTCTACAATGGCGCCGACGACCATCTCGTCTATCGCACCGGCGTGGCCATTTTCGACCGCCACGACCCGCGCAAGCTCATTCAACGCACTGACCAGCCCATCTTCGCTCCGGAAAAAGATTGGGAAAAAGTGGGCCAGGTGCCGAACGTGGTTTTCGTCGAAGGATTGTCGCGTAAAGGCGACCGCTTTTTGTTCTACTACGGTGGCGCGGACAAATACATAGGCGTCGCGGAAGCTCCCGCGCTGCCCGGCGACTCCGCGCCCTAGGGCCTACACAACCACAAGGCCTGCTGGCGAAAGCCGCCCGCGGCACGAAATGACATCGATTGTGGGCCTGCACCGATCTCCGATTCAGTGAGGACAGTTGTGGCGAACTGCGCCAGGTGCAGCCGCGCGCTATTCCGGGAGTTGCTTCTGGCCGGTGATGCTGAACGCCGATTCAACAATGGGTGCGCCTGTGCCGGGCTGTCCGCCGCCGATCGCGACGCTATAAGCCCCCGGCGCGATCAGGCGGTCGCCGTTCTCAGTCACGTAGCTGAGGTCGCGCGGGTTGAGCGACAGACGGACGTGCGCGGTTTTGCCAGCGGCAATGTGCACGCGAGTGAATCCCCGAAGCGCACGGATGGGCGCGCCGGGAAGCTTCGGGAAGGTCAAATAGACCTCAACGACTTCGTCGCCGTCGCGTTGGCTGGTGTTTTTCACGTCCGCATCAACATTGAGCGGTTTGCCTGCCTGCAAATTCTTTGCAGAGAGTTTGACCTTGCTGTAGGCAAACTTCGAGTAGCCGAGGCCGTAGCCGAAGGGATAGAGCGGCGTGCCGGTGAAATAACGGTAGGTCCGGTTGGCCATGGAGTAGTCCTCGAACGGAGGAAGCTGGTCAACACCCGTGTAGAAGGTAACAGGGAGCCGGCCGGAAGGATTGTTGACGCCGGCGAGTGTCTGAGCTACTGCCGCGCCGCCCTCTTCGCCTGGGTACCACGCCTCGAGTATTGCGTTAGCGTGTTCCTTTGCCCAGTTCACACTGAGGGCGCTGCCGTTCAGGAGCACAACGACCAACGGCTTGCCTGTCGAGGCGACGCCTTCCAGCAATTCCTGCTCGGGCTTGGGCAAGTCCAGGCTGGTGCGATCGCCGCCTTTGAAGCCTTCTTCGCTGACCAGCATCTCTTCGCCTTCGAGTTCGCTGGTGATACCTACCACGGCCACCACGACGTCCGCGTCCTTGGCGGCAGCGATGGCTTCCGGCGTTGGACCCGGCACCCGCTTGGCCCACACGAGGCGAGGCGGTTCGCTGGCGTGCTCCTTCACTCCGTATTCGACTTTCAGTGCGTAGATCTTGCCTGCATCGAAGTGCACGCGGCCGAGCTTGGTCTCCGCTCCGCTCGTGTTAAACGCCATAGTTACGGGTGTGCCATTGATCGAGACACGGAAGAAGCCGTCACCCCGAAGACCGAAGTTGTAGTCGCCTGTTGCTTGCGGCACAAGGGCTGCTTCCCAGACGACAACCACCAGGTTCTCCCCGGCAATCTCCGGAGGCAACGCACTTGTTGACAGGCCGATACCTGGTTCGGTTCGAATGGCCAGCGGAGCTGGTGGGGTCCCCCTGCCCAAGAGGGCGAACATATCATTTAGGGCGTAGTAGCTTGCACGGACGCCCGGGTTGCCATCGGTGTTGAGCAATTCCGGAGGCACGGGCGATGCTTCCTTGCTCAGGAACTGTGTGCCGGGCACAAAACGAATCTGCGCGTTGGGAAATTCGGCCCGCAAGCCGTCCATAACGGAGACCGAGTGGGTCGGAATCCCGTTATAGTTGCCCAACAGCACCCGCGTTTGCTCAGCCAGCGGGCCCACCACGGCAATCTTCACGCCTGAGGTCTTCAGTGGGAGAATGCCGTCATTCTTCAGCAGTACCATCGACTCGTTGGCCAGCTTGCGAGCCATAGCGCGATGCTCGGGGCCGTCCAGTGACTTTTCGTCGATCTTCGAGTAGGGCACCATCTCCGGCGGATCAAACATTCCCAGTTTCATTCGGGCGGTGAACAGACGGCGCAGGGCTACGTCAATTTCGCTCTCTTTCAAATAGCCCTTCTTCACGGCTTCGATATAGGGCGCGTAGTCGTGGTCGTCGGTCACCTTGGCGGTGAAGTCGATGCACTCATTGTCCATGCCGCGCTGCAAACTGATGGCCGAGGCCTCGGCCTGAGTCGGCTTGAAATGATGGCCGTTGAAGATGTTGCGTACGGCTTCGCAGTCCGAAACAACGTAGCCGTTGAAGCCCCACTTGTTACGGAGTTGATCAATGAGCAGGAATTCGTTGACGCAAGCCGGCTGTCCGTTAATCGAGTTGTAGGCGCACATGACGGAATCGGCCTTGCCTTCGGTCACGGTGGCGCGGAAGGCGGGCAAGTACGTGTCCTCCATGTCGTGCTTGCTGACTTTTACATCCGCGGAGTGGCGGGTAGTCTCCGGGCCGCTGTGTACCGCATAGTGTTTGGGTGTAGAGATGGTGCGGAAGTAACGCGGGTCGTCGCCCTGCATGCCGGTGACGAAGGCCACGCCCATGCGCCCGGTCAGGAAGGGATCTTCGCCATACGTCTCCTGCCCGCGGCCCCACCGCGGGTCGCGGAAAATGTTGATGTTCGGCGCCCAGAAGTCCAGGCCTTCAAAGATGTTGCTGTGGCCCGCGCGCACGGCCTGCACGTGCTTGATGCGTCCCTCGGTGCCTATCGCCTCGGCCATGGTGTGAATTGCCGGCGCATCGAAAGTGGCGGCCAGGCCAACCGGCTCGGGAAACTCGGTCGTTCCGTTCAACAGCACGCCATGCAGCGACTCGCTCCACCAGTCATAGGCCGGAACTTGCAGGCGGGGGATCGCGCGAGCCTGATTTACGAGCTGCGACGCCTTTTCCTCCAGCGTCATGCGGGATACAAGGTCATCCACGCGCTTCTCGGTGGGCAGCGCAGGATTGAGATAAGGAGCATTGGACGGAGGGGCAGCAGCCTGGGCAGACAACCGCGAGGGTGCAACGGCAAATCCTGCGAGCACAGCGGCAAATATTACGAAGTATTTCATGAATAGATTGGAATGCATCGATCTCTCCTGTGTTACAAGATACTTTTCAGACGGAACACTTTTGGTACGGCCGCTTTGGCGACCGCGTGGCTTGACCAACCCGACTTTTTGTACCGGTTTCACGGAGCGCGAGGACATCACAGTGACCGGACCGGCCTTGTGCAGCAACTCCAGCGCGAATTTTTGGCCGTATGTAACGCAATCAGACCACGACTCGCCGTGATCTCACTGGCGAATTCGCTTGGTGTTTTCTTCCCGGGAGTCTTGTGAGGCCGGCTCTCGTCGGTTTCGCTACGCCAAGTCTCCACGATTTGCCGCGCCCGCGTCAACGGGTAATAAATCGTCCCAAAACGACAAGTCCGCTGTTGCGACTGATTCGGCGTTGAGGCTGCGCCGTTATTTGTCGACGCTATCCAGCATCCAGATACTGCCCGATTGTTCTGCCACGGTAATCGCAAGGCTATCCTGGGTAACGGAAAGTCCAACATACGCGATAAAATCTGGGACCATCAGGCTAGGTTTCTCAAATGCTGTCACACGGAAAGGTTCTCCCACTGGTTTTCCTTTGTGTGGATCGAAGCGGATTCCCCACACGTTGAAGAAGCCGCCCTCGCCAGACACGTAGTAAATCGTCTTTCCGTCAGGCGACCAGCGGGCTTGTCGTCCCAAGGCCCGCCTTTCGAGATGCGCGTCCACGGTCCGCCGGCAGCGGGCACCACATAAATGGCGGATTCCGTCTTGGGCGAGTATCTGACGGCTTCAAAAACGATCCATCGACTATCCGGAGAGAAGCGTGACTGCCAGATATCTAAGATGGATCGGAAATAATCTTCTGGACCGTCGATGTCTGAGGGGCGGCAGTGCTGTCGGCGGGAAGCAGCCAGATCTCAGCAACGGTGGTTGTCATCGCCTCTTCTACACTAACAGGAGGCGTTCGCCGTCAGGGGACCAATCGTACACTGTCCTCCTGATGCTCTCGGTGGTGTGAGCAACTCTTCGTTGTGGCTCTGGCTGGACCAAACCGCTACCTGGAACTCGCCTGTCGAACGTTTCCCGCGGCGATAGGCGAGGCGCGTGCCGTCAGGCGACCACTGCGGGTGATCGCGCATATATTCATCATCCATGATCGGAGCTTCGTGGCCGTCCAGCAGCGACTTTTCCCATACCGTCCTCCGGCCACCGCGAATGCCGCAGAAAGCCAGCTTTTTGCCGTCTGGCGACAGCTTCGCGTCCCAGGCTTCCACTCCCGGCGAGGTCACAGCCTGGCCTGCTCCGTTCACTCGGCCTTGGTGGCGTCAAAGGGGAAGAGCCAAGCCCGTATACGCCGAGTTCCCCCGGTGAAGGCGAGTCTCCTTCCGTCGGCGGAAACGGCGAGTCGGGTATCACGTCCTGATCCGGCGGTGAGGCGCTCGAGCGCGGTGGCTCGCAGCGTGTGCGGATCGATGGTCATCTTCCAGAGATTCCTGGCACCTCGAAACGTGCGCCCAAAGTAGATCGCGTTTCCCGATGGCGCCCAGGAAAACTTCCAATCCGACCCTTCGAATATCCCCGAGTCTGCCGACACTTCTCTAAACTGTCTCAGAATTTCGGGCCCGATCTCCGAACGGACCGCCCCGCCCCCTGCAACCGGTACGGTCCAATAGTCATAGTCAGGGTTGTCCTGCAGGGGCTATCGACCATTACCGTTATTCTCTTGCCATCGGGGTGCCACGCGGCTGAAAGCGCTTGGAGCCTCTTCTGTGAAATGAAATCGCCCAAAGCTTCATGTGGGGCACTGCCATCAAGGCCAACAAGATAAAATCTGTCCGTTTTGTCAATGCCAGTAAAATGTGCCCGGAACAGAATCTGCGAACTGTCTGGTGACCAACGCGGATAGTAGCCGAACGCCGCGATCTTTCTCTCCAATCCTTCGCCGCCGAGTGCCGGGATAACAACAAGCCGCCCTCGCCGTTTTCGGAACGATACGCAATGTATTTCCCATCGGGCGACCTAGTCGGGTTGCCAGTTGTGACCTGGCCCCTTGGTGATTTGCACCGGATCGCCGCCGCTCACTTGCTGTACCCAGATGTCGAATTTCCCTCCACGGTCGGAACTGTAGGCGATGAAGCGGCCGTCGGGTGACCATGTTGCTCCGATCTGTAGGCCGTCGTCGAAAGTGAGCCGCGTGAGCGCTCGTTGTACCGGTGGCCCGGAAACTTGCCGCCGAAGGTAGAAAACGAAACCCAAAACGGCCAGCAATGCGCACACCCCGAACAGAATCGAGAGACGCAGAGCCTGGCTGCGTTGCGGCAATGGCGCGTTGTTGCCCGACACCTCGGCGGGTACCGCAGGGCTGACGCCGTCTACCTGCGCGATGAAGCGGTATCCGCGTCGTGGCAAGGTCTCGACAAAGCGCGGAACTTCCGCCGCGTCGCCCAGCACCTCGCGAATTTTGTTGATGGCCGTATTCAGGTTGTGATCGACGTCGACAAACGTGTCCGGCCACAGGCGCTTCTGTAATTCCTCGCGAGTTACCACGTTGCCGGGGTGCTCCAGAAGGATGGCGAGAACCTGAAAGGGTTGGCCCGTGAGTTTCAGGCGCACGCCCGCCTTGTGCAATTCACCTGCCTGTAGGTCAACTTCAAAGATACCGAAGCGGATTACCCGGGGGGAGTGGAGGGCTTCTACCACAGGAGTTCGCCTCCGTTTGCGCCAGTTTAGCACTAATTCACGTTACTGGCCCATTTTCCGACCGCTGACCTACGCCTGCAGTCTGTTCAATTCACAAGAGTTAGCTCCTGACTTTCTTTCGACCACCCGCTGACCCTCAATTGACGCCCCATGCATTGAGGTAGCTACACCTCCCGCCCAACGTCGCCCCAACCGCGCAACTCGCGGAGGAGGGCGACATGAAAACAAGAATCAGGCAGCAGCTTTCCGCACTTGGCAAGACTCTCAGGGATAAACAACTTCACCCACTTCGGCGGAGCATCCGGATCACAGCAGAATTGCTTGTTGTGCTGGGATTTGCCTGTGCAGACGTTTCTTCCGCCCGTGCGGCAGGCCCAAGTCCCACGACCAGGGTGCGCGTCACCAACTACACGGAAGCCACACCCGCCACTGTATCCAAGGCCGAACGCGAAGCGGGCCGACTTCTCGGCGAGGCCGGCTTAAACGTGGTCTGGATAGACTGCCAACTCAAGGAAACCGCGGCTAACCCAACCGATCCCTGTCAGCAGGAGCTCCAACCCGCCGATATCGTGTTGCGGGTGCTCCCTGATCACGCGCGGAATGGTGTTCAAGACGGCGCATTTGGCATTGCAGTCCTTCCAATTCTAGCCAGTGTCTACTTTGAACATGCGGTGAGTCTCGCCAGGAGCGACGGCGCCGAGTTCGAGGTCCCCATCATTCTTGGTTGCGTCATGGCCCATGAAATCGGCCATCTGTTGCTTGGGTCAAACAGTCACTCTGACACTGGAATCATGCAGGGCCAATGGGAACGCAAACAGGTCCGGCAGATTATGAAGGGCAACCTGCATTTCACGTCCCAACAGTCGAAACTCATACGAGCAGAGGGGCAAACGCGAATGGGGCTGGAGGCAACCCAGCTGCGCGCGGCGAATTCGCGTGGATAGATTGCTGTATATTCTCGCGTATCGAGACTCTGCAAATTAGCATTGCGAACAGAGCGACTGCGCGTCGCGCCGTCCATCAAGTGCTCGGACCGGGGTCGTACCTTCGCCGACCTGCTGGCACCGCGCGAAAGCAAACTAGCGGTGGCGCGGAACAGCGCGGATTTGTTCCAGCAGGGCGCGCAGACGGAAGGAATCGCAGGGCTTGGCGCCGAAACGGGCCAGTGCGTACAAGTCCGTGAATTCGCGCACCGGGCCGGCGAGTTCGGGCCGTAAGCCGGAAGAAGTGGCAAATTCCAGCGGCGTTTGCGTGATGGGCCGTGCCAAGCCGCGCTTTTCAAGGAGCCGCAACAGTTCCGCATAAAGGCGCGAGGCAAGTTGCGGGTTGTTGCGTTCCGCCGGCGCGCGGCTGATTTGCCACGAAAGCGTAAGCCGGCGCAGCAAAGCGCGAATCCAATCGAAGCGCAGGACAACCAGGCCAAACACCAGCGCAATGGGGAACACAATGCTGAGCCAGGGGTGGACGGCTTGCCAGGCCGTCAGACCGTTCATGCCGCGATGCTTCATGCGCTCGAATTTCCGGCGCGCTAAACCGGTCCAATCGGTGGAATTTTGCCGGACGCTTTTTGCCAGCTGGATCTGATGGGAGAAATCGTAGTTGATGACCCATTCGTTCCAGTTGAGCTGGAACCAATCGACATACAGGGCCAGCCGGGAAAACCAGCCGGTGGCATCTCCTGTGCCCGGCGGAGTGGGGTCGAAGGTCACCCAACCGGAACCCGGGAAGTACGCCTCCACCCAACTGTGCGCGTCGCTGGCGCGGACAATGTAATCGTCGGCAACATCGTTGTATGTGCCCGGGAGGAAGCCGTTCACTTCGCGGGACGGAATGCCGAGTGTGCGCAGCATGATGGCCATCGCGGAAGCGAAGTACTCGCAGTGGCCCGCGCGGGTCTCAAAGAGGAAATGAGCCAGGGGATCGTCGCCGGGCTTGCCCCGCAAATTCAGTGTGTAACTGAAATTGTCGCGTAGGTAGCTTTCCATGGCCACGGCCTTGTCAAACGGATTGCCCGCCGGTGCGGTGATCTTCCTGGCAAGCTCGGGAATGCGTTGGTCGAGTGCGCTGGGAAGCTGGAGGTAAATGTCGAGAATCTCCGGGGGATAGACGGAACCGGCGGTGCGGGCCCGCACGGGCCGCAACTGCGGAAGTACGGAAACGCCCTCGTAGCGGATCTGCCCGAAACTATGCGATGCGTTGAATACGGACCCGGTGGAATCCACGGCCAGCGAACTGCCGCGAACGGAAGCGTAGTATGTGTTCGCTCCGGCGAAAAAATTGCCTCGCAGCTTGAGCACCTGAGCGGGCGCGAACAGCGCGTCACTGGCGATGGGTTGAAGCAGGACGGTGAATTCCAGCGTCACGGCTGAAGGTACCTGGAAGTCTTTGCGGCTGGAAAGAATGATCCAGCCATCCGGCATGGGCGATTGGATTTGCCGGTTCGATTCATCATTGGTCCACCGTTTGCCGTCAAAATTGCTCAAGGCGATGCCGCGCCAGCGCAGCATTGGATACTTGACCGGCGAGCCGGTGCGCACACGCATGACCACCGAGGTGTTTTGCTTGATTTCGCCAATCTGCCCCAGCTCGACGTTATCCGTGAAGCCGCTCATCAGCGAAGGCTGAAAGCCGCTCCGCGCCAAGTAGCCCGCGCTGAAACGCGGGAAGAAGAAGAACAATAGGGAGCCGAACGCGACGCCGCCAACCGCCACGCTGAGCACAGCGAGCGCCAGTGCGCGATGGAAACGGCGTTCGGTTGCCGAACGCGCCTGCAGCGGTGGGAAAACTGCCCCCCTGGCGCCGCGTCGAATTTCCAGACCGACAAAGGTACCCACCCCAAAAAGCAAGAAGGCCAGGAAGAAGACGAGGAAGTACGTATCTATGGTAAAGACGGCGGCGGCCAGCAGCGCGGCAAAAGCCAGCATGGCCAGGAAGATGGCATCGCGATCCGTCACGGCGCTGTACAGCCGAAGAACGGTGACGAACAGCAGAAAGTGAACAGCGGCCAGCAGCGCGGCATAGATCGTGGGATTGCCCGTACCCTCGGCAAGAGAGCGAGAATAAAACAGCATGTCCACAGGAATTACGAGGATGTAGGCGAGAACGAATCGCGTGGCCGTGCTTTGCCGCAATTCCGGAGGGTGGCCGCGCCACCAGCGGACGCCCTTGTAGAGAATTGCCAGCGGTGCAGCTACGCTGCTGATGGCATCGAGCTTGCCGGTGGCGGAAAGCGCCAGAACGCCCGAGAGCACAAGAAAGAAGAGGGCCGTCCGATAGAAACGATCGGCCGGGAGCGAACTGCCGGAGGATGCGATGGAAGAATCCATGGTGCAACCCTCAGAATAGCATCGGGCGTGCGCTGGGCGGCGGCCCGGAAACGAAAGGGTTATCGTGAACAGCAAAGGGATATCAGTGTTCAGGAGGCAGGCCGCGGTCTGGATCAAGCGTTAGCTGCGTCATGATTCCAGAGCAACATGCGCGATTTTGCGGGTTAAGTTGGAGATCGGAACGGAGGAAAGATCGGAAAGCGGCGGGACTTTTGCCCCGGAGATCTGCGGAAGTTTCTTCAGATTTATCCGAAAAGGCAGAAGCGTGATCGAGCGGTAGGTGACGGTGTGGCGGACTTTGGGCAATCTTTCGAGCGGCGCGGAGAATTTGTGGCCGCACAGCAGCGATCCTTCAAGGTGCGCGCGCAAATCATAAGCGGCATTGCTGCGAATCTCAATGGTGGGGAAGTGCCACAGGCGCGAAACAATCGCGCCCATATCGGATTTGTGCGCCGGGCCTGCTCTCGGCTTCGGCGGAGGCAGGAGGAGCGTGCGGCCCTGGGGATCCAGCAGGACCGCGGCGGCGAGTTGGAGTTCCACCGTGGCGCGCTTCTTGCGTTTTTCCGGAATCGTGTTCGCGAGACCCAGCTTGCGAGCCCGGCAAAACTCACTGACAGGGCAGAGCAGGCACTGCGGCGACTTGGGCGTACACAAGATGGCGCCAAGCTCCATCATGGCCTGATTCCAGTCGCCAGGCGCGTTGGGGGCAAGAAGCGCGTCGGCGCTTTTCTGGAGTTCCTGCCAGCGTTTGCCTGCGCGCAGGTCACCGCGGATCGCCCGCAAGCGGGCCAGGACGCGGGCAACGTTGCCGTCGAGCACGGCGAGCTTCTGGCCACGTGCGATGCTGAGGATGGCCGCCGCGGTGTACTTGCCGATTCCAGGGAGAGCGAGGGCCTCCGCTTCCGTGGCTGGGAAAATGCCGTGGTGGAGAGCCACGATTTGTTGCGCGGCCTTTTGTAGATTGCGCGCGCGCGAATAGTAGCCCAGGCCGGACCATCGGCGCAGAACTTCCTCCTCTGGAGCCTCGGCGAGGGCCTGCACATCGGGGTAACGCTCGAGGAAGCGCTCGTAATAAGGAGTGGCGGCTGTTACCCGAGTTTGCTGCAACATGATTTCCGAGAGCCAGATGCGGTACGGGTCTTTTGACCGGCGCCAGGGAAGATCCCGCTGGAATTGCGCGAACCACGCGAGAAGATTTTTGCGGAAGCGTTCGAGTGCAGGTCCGGTGAGCATCGGCGCGAGTAGTTTCGCACAAAACCCCGCGTGACGAACCTGTAACAAGTCATTTGAAACGCAGAGCAGGGATTCTCGGGACTCAATCGGAGGGGTCTTCGGCGAAAACGACGTAGGAGGAATTCCAGATTTCGGCGGGAATGGAGCCGCGGGGCTGCGAGGTGACCACAATTTTGCAGGAATCGGGATCAGCCGCCAGTTGCGAAAGCAAATCGTGCCCTGGGGCTGGCGCGATAGGCTGCACGAGCGCCAAGTGGCGCAAGACGGCGAAAATATTCTCGGTGGCGGAAGCTAGCGGAACCTCCGCGCGAACACTGCGGAATTCGAGTTGCGCGTTGCCTTCGTGAAAACTCCAAGCAATGGCGGCACACAGGTTCACGGCGCGCTCGAAGCGCTCCTGCTCGCTCGCCGCTGAATTGTGTTGCGCCGCCAGACTATAAGGATCGAAAACCAGCAGGACGCGGTAGTCGTCCTCGCGGGCGAATTCGCGGACCATCAGCACGCCGGTGCGTGCGGAAGCCTTCCAGTGGACATGGCGCGCGCTGTCGTTTGGCAGATAGTCCCGCAGGGCGTAGAGATCCTGGCCGCGGCCCTTGACCAGGCTTTCTACGGCTCCCTGAATGCCCGGTAGAACCTCCAGGAATTCCGCCGTGGCTTCCACGGAGGGATAGACGAGCGCCTCCGTGGCCAGATCGATGCGCCGGGCTTTCTGCAGAAAGCCAAAGGGGAAACGCGTGACGATGCGAAATGCTTCCTGGCGGTAGACGCCACGCTGAGAGAAAAGCATTGGCACGCTCTGCCGCGATGATGCCTTCCGCGGAAGATACGGAAAGTAGACGGGAGTTTCCAGAAGCGCGGCCGCGGGCGCGCCCTTCTTCTTTACGCCTTCCACGCGAAGTGAAAATGAGGGAAGCGTGAGCTTTTCATTCTGCAGTTCCACGGCGGCGCGCACCATTTGCCCCGCGAAGATGTGCTCCGGCAGGTTCAGGCGCATGTCCACGCCAATGAGCGTGATGGAGGAAAGAATGCCGGACATCAGGATACTGGCGATCAGGCAAGCGAGGACAAGAAAGAGAAGGTTGTTGCCGGTATTGATGGCCGCAAGGGCGACCAGCACGATCACCACGATGTAGATCCAGCCCTCCCGCGTAACACGGTACTCCATGCGGTAGCCGATCCAGCGAAGCGGCGTGCGTTTGGCCAGCACGGGAACCAGCGTGACGGACACCCACGCGGCCACCACGAGTGCGGTGATCGCGGAAGCGCTGGCCAGAAACAAATTGCCAAGTTGCGCCGCAGCGCCGGAATAGAGCGCGAGAATCAGCGCGACGCTGAGGGCCGCGATGGAGAGAAAGAAGGCGCGGACCGCGGGGCGATCCGATTTGGCGATGAGGTTGGCGAATCTGGCGGTAAGAGAGGGCATGTGGGCAATGTCAGAACTCGGCGGCCAACCATCGGGAATCGGCACCCATAAACGACGAATTCCGGCGCCTTGCGGCGCTAAAGCGGCACGCGAACCGATTCCACGATCTCGCGCAAAACATTTTCCGTCGTCTCCGATTTCTTCTGCAACGAGGCGTGGCGCGCGCTGGCCACCACGCGATGCGCGAACACCGGAACGGCCAGTTGCTTGAAGTCGTCGGGGAGACAGAAATCGCGGCCATCGAGAAACGCCCGCGCCTGCGCCGCACGCTGCAGCATCAGCGTGCCGCGCGGGCTGACTCCCAGGGCGAGCTGATCCGATTTGCGCGTGCGGTTGACGATTTCCAGGGCGTAATCGTGAAGGCTGGAGTCCACGCGCACGCGGGTCACGGTCTCCTGCATGGCCAGGACGTCGGCGACATCGGCCACTGGCTCCATAGCGGTAACGGGGTCGTCGCTCGCGCGGCTGCGCAGAATCTCGCGCTCGGTTTCGGGAGAGGGATAGCCCATCTTCACGCGCATCAAGAAGCGGTCCAGCTGCGATTCGGGAAGCGGGTAGGTGCCGTGATGCTCGACGGGATTTTGCGTGGCGATCACCAGAAACGGCTGCGGCAGCGGCATCGTGCGTCCGTCAACGGTGACCTGCGCCTCGTTCATCGCCTCCAGCAGAGCGGATTGCGTGCGCGGCGTAGTGCGGTTGATCTCATCGGCCAGAACGACATTGGCAAAAATCGGGCCGTGGCGGAATTCGAACTCGCGCGATTCGGGATTGTAGACGCTGACGCCGAGGACATCGCTGGGAAGAAGGTCGCTGGTGAACTGGATGCGCTGGAAACTGCAATGAAATGACTTCGCGAGCGCCTGTGCGAGCGTGGTTTTGCCGACGCCGGGGACGTCTTCGATCAGCAGGTGGCCGCGCGCCAGCAGCGTAACCAGGGCCAGCTGGATCACATCTTCCTTGCCGAAAATGACGCGGGCAATCGAGCGCTGCAGTTGCGTGACAATCTGAGAGGTGGCCGTCGGCATTGGTTGAAAACCCGTACTCTTCCTGTTACAAATAGATACTGGGACGCGCGAGCGGTTCGCGCGAACGCAACACCCTCTACAATTTGACGGGCGGCCCGTTCCTGGGGTTACCCGCTACATGATTACCCGTTCCACGACGGGCGATTAGCTCAGCGGTTAGAGCGCTCGCCTCACACGCGAGAGGTCAAAGGTTCAAATCCTTTATCGCCCACCACTCTCTCCCAGTCTCTCATCATTTGGCAAATCAACTGAAACAAAGAGCGACTCGGTGTGTTCAAAAACCTATTTTCGCCCGGCAGATTCCTGAATTAGAAGGCCAGTATTTGGTGACAACCGGAGGGGTCTTGTATAGTGGCGGCATGCAAGCCTTTTTGCGCACGATCGAGTTTCTAGCCTGAGCCTGTGGCTGGGGGCGGATGCGTTCCTGAGTTTTGTGGTCGCGCCGGGTGCTTTCGCGATTCTGGGGAATCGCGATGCTGCCGGGATGATGGTGGGATTTTCGCTCGGGCGGCTGCACTATGCTGGAATCTTCCTGGGACTCCTTTTCCTGCTGGTGCGGCTACTGAGAACCCAGACCTTTTCCAGCATTGCGGCTCCGGCAGCGCTTTGCGTGGTGTTGATGGTAGTGCTGACGGCCGCGTCGCAATTCACGGTCAGCAATCGCATGGAAAGCCTGAAAAAGGAAATGGTCTCGGTGCAGGACACCCCTGAAAGCGACCCGCGCCGTGTGGCATTCAACCGGCTGCACCACGCTTCCGTGGGGTACGAGGGCGCTGTCCTGCTGCTTGGCCTTGCAGCGATGTATCTTCTGGTCCGCGAAGTTTCCGCCAAAGCATAGACCGACTATTTCCGCTTGGTTTTGCGGGACGCGCGCTGCTTTTTTTGGCGCACGGGCCGGGGGCGGATTTTGTTCGTCACCTTGTACCCGGCGCGCTCAAACGCCCGCCACATATACCAACTGGCGACGGTGCGGAAGGGACGCCAACGCTCGCCAAATTTCAGGAGTTCCTTCGGCTTCGGCATGTGCTTCTTGGCGTAGGCCACGGACCAGCCCTTCTTCACGCCCAGATCGTGAATGGGCAGCACATCGGGCCGGCCCAGGCGGAAGATCAGGAACATTTCCACGGTCCACGCACCGATCCCGCGCACGGAGACCAGGCGCTCGACGAGTTCCTCGTCGGACATCTTCACGGCTTCGTCGTGCGATGGCACGACGCCATCAAGAGTCTTTTGCGCGAGGTCGCGCATCGCCTCCACTTTTGCGCCGGAAAGCCCGGCTTTGCGCAGCAGCGGCTTGCGAATTTTCAGGATTTCCACAGGCGTGGGAACACCGCCGGTCGCGCTCAGCGCCTTGATGCGTCCGAAAATGGTGGCAGCGGCTTTGCCCGAAATGGATTGGTAGGCGATGGATTCGAGGAGAACTTCGTAAGGAGATTGCGCGTCGGCGATGTCAATCTGAAACGGCGTGGTCTCTGCAATGAGGCGTTTCAAGCATTCATCGCGTTCCGATAAATGGCGAATCGCCTCGGCAAGGTCGAAAGCAAGATTCGTGGGCGGCGTGTTGATCGTCATAGCGGTCCAAAAACATAGCACAGTGGGACTGAGTTGGTCAGCGCGAATTCCGGCCGCAGTCTGACCTGCCCCAAGGAAGACCGGCCTTTCCACCTTCGTGTGCTAAGATTCAGAGTTTATGCAAACAGGAATTATCGGACTACCACAGGTTGGAAAGACCACTTTGTTCCGGATCTTGACGAAAGCGCACGTGGACGCCAAAGGCGGCCAAGCCACGCATGTCGGCGTGGCCAAGGTGCCGGAGCCGCGGCTGGTGGAACTGGCGAGGCTGTACAACCCGAAGAAAATCACCTATGCGACGGTCCAGTATGTGGACATGGCAGGCGTGCAGAAGGAACGCATGCGCGAAAGTTTGGCGTCCCTGCGGGACGTCGATGCCATCGCTCACGTGGTCCGTGTGTTCGACGATCCCAGCGTGCCGCATTCCGAGGGCACCATCGACCCTCTCCGCGATGTAACCAACCTCGATCTGGAGTTGATTCTCTCCGATCATGAGCAGGTCACGCGCCGCCTTGAGCGCGTGGACAAAGACCTCAAGAAAAAGAGAGATCCGGTGCTGGAGCACGAAAAAACTGTGCTCGAGAAGTGCAAGGCCCATCTCGAAGCTGAAAAGCCACTGCGCGAACTGGAGTTGACGCCTGAAGAACGCAAGCCGATCAGCGGCTTCCTGTTCCTGTCGCAGCGGCCGATGCTCTATGTGCTGAATCTGGGCGATGACGAAGCCGCCGAGATGCACAAAGCGATCGAGAAGCACAAACTGGCGGCGCTGCAAGGTCGGCCGAACACCGCGGTGGTGGCAGTCTGCGGAAGACTGGAAGCGGAACTCGCAGAAATGGAAGAGAAAGAAGCCGCGGAACTCCTCGCCTCCTATGGTTTGAACGAGCCGGGCCTGAATCGCCTGATTCACGCGACATACGACTTGATGGGGCTAATCGCCTTCTTCACCGCGGGCGAGCCGGAAGTTCGCGCTTGGACGATCCGCAAAGGCGCCACGGCGGTGAAGGCAGCGGGCGAGATTCACAGTGACATCGAGAAGGGTTTTATTCGCGCGGAGGTGGTGCGTGGCGAGGATCTCCTGGCGGCTGGGAGCATCGCCGCCGCCAAGGAAAAAGCGCAGGTGCGCCTGGAAGGGAAAGAGTACATTGTGCAGGAAGGGGATGTGATTCTCTTCCGCCACAGCGGGTAACAAAGTTCGAAGTTGTAAGTGATGAGTTTTAGATGCTCGGCCTCAAGCTTTACCTATTACTTAAAACTCGGAACTTACGACTTTCAATTCCTCATGACACATGATCTTTCATTCCGGATTGCGCTGGCGGCGCTGCTGGGGCTGGTGGCCGCCGGAGGCAACCTGCTGGGCGGGTACTTCGTGGTGTACCGCGAATGGCCCCGCCGATACCTGCAATATTTCCTGGCGCTCGGCGCGGGCTACATGCTCTCCGTGGCGTTTGTCGAAGTGATTCCGGAGTCCATACGTCTGGCGGGAGAGCAAGCGCTGCTCTTCGTACTGATTGGTTTCTTCCTGGTGCACCTGTTCGAGCACACCATCGCGCCCCACTTTCACTTCGGCGAAGAAACTCACACGGAGGAGATGCAGCACCATCATGCACGAAGCACCGTGATGCTTGGCTTGGCGATTCACACCTTCTTCGACGGCGTCGCGATTGCCGCGGGCTTCCTGGTTTCCAACTGGCTGGGAATGGTCATTTTTCTGGCCGTGTTCCTTCACAAGCTGCCGGAAGGATTCACCGTGGCTTCCGTTGTCCTGGCGAGCGGGCAGGGAAAGCGCCGCGCGGTGCAAGCGGCGGGACTTCTGGGTGCTGCAACGCTGGCCGGTGTGCTATTGACGAGCCAACTGCAAGGCCAGCTCAAGTATGCCTTGCCGCTTTCGGGGGGCGTGACCCTCTACGTTGCGGCCACGGACCTGCTGCCGGAAGTGAACCGCGAGCCCGGTTGGCGGATGGCCTTGCTGGTTTTTGTGGGCGTGGCCACGTTATTGATTCTAAGGGGCTTGTTCCGCGTCTAAGAAGGCGTGCCAAGCGCCCCGTGCCTTCCTCGCCCACCGTGGCTTAACTGCAACTTTTTGAAGACAAACGGGTTTGTTAAAGTGTGGCGGCTATGGTCAGAACCGACGTCCAACTCATGTTGGATGTGAAAGCTGGCGACGAGGCCTCCTTTGAGCTTCTGTTGCAGCGCTATCGCACGCCACTGGTCAACTTCCTGTTCCGGATGGTTCGCAACCGCGAACAGGCGGAAGACTTGGCGCAGGAAGTGTTCCTGCGAGTGTACCGTGCCCGGGAAGATTATGTGCCCAGCGCGAAGTTCACCACCTGGCTCTTCCGCATCGCCACGAACCTGGCGCTGAATTCGATGCGCGACACCCGGTATCAGAAGCTGGAAGTTTCCATGGATGCGCCGGTCACCATGGACGCCGAAGATGGCGACGAGCGGCCGCTGGATGTTGCGGAGAAGCGCCCCAATATCGAGCAGCATCTCGTCGAGGATGTGCGGGTGAAAATGATTCGCCATGCCATCAACAAGCTCCCGGAAAAGCAGCGCGCGGCGGTGTTGCTGCACAAATACCAGGAGCTGGACTACACGGAGATTGCCAAGATTCTCAGTTGTTCGGAGAGCGCGTTAAAGTCGCTGCTGTTCCGGGCTTATGAGGCGCTGCGAGTGGAACTAGCCCCGCTTGTAGCGCACAGGTAGAGCAGTAGGGTAGGGAAAGAAGGCAGTTATGAGTTGCACAAAAATGGAAAGCCGGATCCTGGAGTATCTGGATGGGCGGCTGAAGGAAAGCGAGCGGCTGGATGTCGAGAAGCATCTGGCCTCGTGCGCGCCGTGTTCGGTGCGCGTGAATGAATTTCGCGCCGTGTCCGGGTTGCTGGACGAACTTCCGGCGATCGAGCCCTCGCCTGAATTCGATGTGCGTGTGCGCGCGCGCGTGGCGGCAGAGCCTGTAAAGAAAAGTTGGTGGGCCTGGTTGAGAATCTCGCCCCGGGTGGTCTTTGCGGCTTCGATGCTGCTGCTGGCGGCAGTGTGGATGGGCTACTACCAGCGGCCCCAACCAGTTCAATTGCCCTGGAACAATCCTGTGGAAGCGGATGCGCAGATGATGCAGGACCTGCCGGTTCTCGAGGATAACGATGTGCTCTCGAATTTCGAGCCGCTGAAAGATTTGCCTGGTCAAGCCGACGACGATTCGGATGATGCCCAGCAGCAGATGTAAGAGTTAGAAGCGAAGAGGCAGAGCGGCAAAGAGATGCGGAAGAAGATCCAATTCGGTTTGCTGGCGCTCGCGGCAGTGAGTATTCTCGCGATGCCTGAGAGTGGCTGGGCGCAGAAACCGCCTGGTGAAGGCACTCCCGCGCCGCATGCGAACCGTCCGCCACAGCACCAGGCGCAGCCGAAATTGCCGCCGTCGCCACCCCATCCGAATGCCAACCGGCCGCCGGCAAATCCCAATCGCGCGCCTGCAAACCCGAATCGGTCCATTAGCCGGCCGCCGCAAATCCACGCGGGCCCGCAGGGGAATTTCAATAATGGAGCGCGTCCCGGTTATGGAGCGCGAGGGAACGTCACGCCCCGGCAGCAACTTGGTGTCGGCGCGGCGCGTCCGTGGGTGGATCAGATGCGCAATCTTTCCCCGCAACAGCGCGAACGCGTCCTCCAGAACAGCCGCGCCTTCCAAAATCTTTCGCCTGATCAGCAGAACAAAATCCACCAGCAATTCAATCAGTGGGACCGCATGACTCCGCTGCAGCGCGCCGACCAGAGAACCAAGGAAGATACCTGGCGCCGCATGACTCCGGAGCAGCGCGACCATATCAAGAATGATGTCATGCCCAAGTGGCGCCAGATGCCTTGGGACCGGCAACAGGTGATGAAGCAGAGATTGGGCGTCCTGCAGAACATGCCGGAATCGGCACGCAATCAGCGGCTGAATGATCCGAATTTCACCCGCGGCATGAGCGACGACGAGAAGTCCATGTTGCACGATTTAAGCCACACGCACGTCGGCGGCGTCCCCGAACCGCCCGGCGAATAGCTATTCCCGGCAATCTGCCAACTAAAAACCGAAGTGTTTAGTCATCCCGAGCGAAGCGAGGGATCTGCTTCACGCAAGCCACGTGGAAATTCCTATTTGCCTTTGACGGGTGAAGGTCACTTTCTCCGACGCTTGCGTTGACAAGCACGGAGCATTCGCGGCATCGTGACATCTGGCGGCGCAACGCATCCAAAGCAGGAGAAAGTCCCATTCTCGAATTGTCCACACGATTCCGGGCGCTCAAGCACCGCAACTTTCGACTTTTCATCATCGGACAATTGATTTCGCTGATCGGCACGTGGATGCAAAACTTGGCGCAGCAGTGGCTCGTCTATAGCCTGACCCATTCCGTTGTGCTTCTGGGCATCTTCGGTTTTGCCAGCCAAGCGCCCATGTTGCTGCTGGCGTGGATGGGCGGGCACGTGGGCGACCGCTACAACCGCCACCGCGGCGTGATCGTGACGCAATCGTGTTCCATGATCCTGGCGTTTGTACTGGCGGTGCTCACGCTTACGCACGTGATCCGCGTGTGGCACCTGCTCGTGATTGCGCTCCTTGTTGGCATCGTGAACGCCTTCGACGTGCCCATCCGCCAGTCCTTCTTCGTCCATATGGTGGGACAAGAGGATTTGCCGAACGCCATCGCGTTGAACTCCTCCATTTTCAATGGGGCGCGGGTCGTGGGGCCGGCCATTGCGGGCTTTACCATCCTCCTGGTAGGCGAAGGCTGGTGCTTCTTCCTGAACGGCCTGAGCTTTGTGGCAGTGATCGTGGCGTTGCTGATGATGCGCATCCCGCGGGGTGAAGCGAAGCGCAGCGAGGAATCCCCGGTACGCAGCTTCATTCAGGGATTCCGTTTTGCGATGAGCGATCTGCCCATCCGCTCCGCGCTGCTTCTGTTGAGCGTGCTGAGCTTGTTTGGCCTGCAATACTCCGTCTTTCTGCCAATTTATGCGCACGACATCCTGCATGGAGGCGTGGAGACGCAGGGACTCTTGATGACCGCAGCTGGGGTTGGCGCGCTACTGGGTGCGCTGCAGTTCGCTGCCCGCACACAGTACAAAGGGCTGGCCCGGGTGATCGCGGCCACCTGCACAACATGCGCGATCGCACTGATCCTCTTTTCGCAGGCGCGGGTGTTCTGGTTGTGCGCGGCGGTGCTGTTTGTCATGGGCTTTGCCGCTACCACGCAAATGGCGGCCACGAACACCATCATTCAGGAACGCGTGCCGGATCATATGCGCAGCCGGTTGATGGCCGTCTACGCCACCATGTTCATGGGCGTGCAACCCATCGGCGCGTTGCTCGCCGGCGGCGTGGCCAAGCACGTCGGCACGCCCAATACGATTCTTCTTTTTGGATTGCTGGTGCTGGCCGGGTGCCTTGTTTTCATTACCCGCGTGGTGATGAAGATGAATAAGCCCGGCCCCACCCCAGTCGTAGCGTAGGGCGGACTTTCAAATGCCTCTTGCTGCACTCTTGCGCCCAAGGGCGTTGGCCACAAATCAAAAATCAATGGCGCGCTGATCGTGCAATAGCCCGAGGTAGCTCAGAAGATCGCCAGTAATGCGCTGCGGCTCCGCTTTTGCATAGAGCGCATGCAACTTCTCCGCAATCTGCTGCACGGTGTGTTTGCCGTCGCACAACTGCACAATCTCCAGGCTTGGACCGCTAAGCCGAATTTCGCCCCCAGCCGCCAACAGCAGCATCCGTGGCTGCTGGTTCTTCTCGTTCAAACGAACCCCGGGGGCAAGTCGCGGTGTGGCCGTCAATTCGGGTTTCATCTTGAATCCTCCTGGCAGACAGCGCGCCCACATGCATCTCAGCGAGGTTTCCCTGACACAAAATAGCATGCCAGGGTGAGGCTGACGGGGGCAGTGGCGCAGGAAGAGGGTGAATGCACGAGGCTCTTGGAAGCGTACCACTAGCTCTTGTACATTAGTCCGCACTGGCATACAGGATGTGGTAGGACCAATAACAACTTTTCTGTTGCCTTAAATTTCACATATTTTGCACACGTTTCGCGAATTTCGCTTGACTTGGCCCAAAACCGCCTAAGCTGTGGTTAAAAGTGGTATGAAGTGGTAAGTTGTAGCAGAAAGTAGGGTGCGTTAGAGGGCAGTGGTCTTTTGGGGCAAGCTGATCCTCCAACGAAGTGGATCTCATGAAGCTGCGGGGCAATTGTCAGGCGACGGTGGACGAGAAGGGGCGGCTGAAGATACCCGCCGTGTTTCTGGACGCACTCAAGGAGTATGGAAACCAATTTTATATCACCAGCACCACGGGTGACCGTGCCCGGATCTACCCCATGAAAGTTTGGGGAGAGTCGAGGACAAGCTGGCGAAGATGCCGAGCACAAATAAGGCCAAGCGGAAGTTCCTGATGCATACGAGCTATTACGGGCAGGCGGTTGAGATCGACGCGCAGGGAAGGGTACTGATGCCTGCGGTTTTGAGCGAGTCGGCGCAAACCAAGGGCGAGGTGGACGTTTTGGGGGCTTTGATTACCTGGAGGTGATGAACCATACCAGGGTATTGGATGAGTTGAGAACGAGCCCTACACGGATGCGGATGACGACGCGTTGCAGGGCTCGGGGATTTAAACAGGAAGTGGCGAGTGA
>CAWADS010000024.1:0-42448 GCA_963780785.1 Candidatus Acidiferrales bacterium | reverse complement strand
GCGTACGTTGCGATGGAGTCCCCCAGGTAACGAGTAACAAGAAGAGGTGCGCAGATGAAAAACAGGGTGTATGTGTGTGCTTGGGTGTGTCTGTTGGTTTTGCTGAGTGCCGCAGGGGGTTCGGGCGCAGCAGCGATCGGTGCGCGAGGATGGCTTGCAAGGACGGTCATCGGTGGCCGCTGAGCCGCAAACGCCTACCCGAGCAGCGCAAACTCCTGGCGAATTGGTCCCGCCATTGGCGGTGCCTCGCCTGGTCAAGTTCGGTGGCACCTTGAAAGATACCCAGGGCAAGCTGCTAAGCAACACGGTAGGCGTTACGTTCGCGATCTACAAAGATCAAGAAGGTGGAGCCCCGCTTTGGGTGGAGCACAAAACGTCACGCCCGACGAACAAGGCAACTACAGCGTGCTGCTGGGGACAACGAAGTCGGAAGGATTGTCCTTGGAGCTGTTCAGTTCCGGTGAGCCGCGCTGGCTGGGGGTGCAGTTGCAGCTGCCCGGCGAGGTCGAGCAGCCGCGCGTGCTGCTGGTGAGCGTGCCGTATGCGCTGAAGGCTGCCGATGCGGAGACTCTGGGCGGCCAGCCACTGTCCTCGTTCGTGCTGAATGCAGCTCAAGCCACGAGCGGTTCGGGCACTTCGGCGACGAGCCCGACTACGCCGGAAGCCGTGACAACACCGAAGACAGGGTCGGGGCGCCCAGCCGGCGGTCAGTGGTACGGGCAGCACCAACGTTGTCCCCAAGTGGATGGACACCGCGGGCACGCTGGGCAACTCCCGGATCTTCGACAACGGTACCAATGTAGGTATTGGCACGACCAGCCCCGACGGCGGCCCTGCACGTGAACCCCGGGAACACGCTGCTGGGTGAAGAGCGGGACGACGGCGCCAGGTGCCAGTTTGTTGGCTCGGCCTCCGGTGCAAGATTCGGGGAGGATGCCGACTGGGGCTTTCTTTGCCTCGGACACCAGCGGGAGGGTAGTGAGTTCCTGACCAACAATGGCACGTTGAACGAATGGATGCGCATCACCAGCGCCGGCAATGTTGGCATTGGCACGACAACCCCGGGGCAGAAATTGAGCGTGGCGGGGGTCATCCAAAGTACCACGGGCGGCTACATGTTCCCCGACGGTTCTATGCAGACCACAGCCAGCGCCGGCGGCGGGGGCGGAGGCGTAACAAGCATCACGGCTGGGACGGGTCTGACCGGAGGAACGATTACCTCCAGCGGCACCATCGGCATTAATACCAGCATGGTACCACTGCTGTCCTCAGCCAATACTTTCAACGCCAGTCAGACCATAATCGGAAACCTTTCACTGAGCACACTTTATGCATTCGGCGGACAGTTCTCAGGCTCGAACGGTGGGCTGCTTGCCCAAGACACTTCGAGTGACTCCACTGCTGTGCATTATGGAGTGCAGGGACTTGCTAACAGCTACGCTGGTGTTGGCGTGCGAGGCGCGGCGTATTATGGAACCAATGTAGTTACGTCTCTGGCTGACGCCTATGGTGGCGTAGGAGTCTTTGGATCGGGCGGAGTAGGAGTCTTGGGGTATTCTGGAGCTGGAGTCGCAAATGCAGACACGGTAGTGGTCGGCAGCGGGTATAGCTGGGGAGTGTTCAGCTTCGGCAATATGGGCGGTAATGGCAGTAAGTCTGCGGTGGTGCCGTTACCTGATAACCGCGTAGTCATGCTTTATTCGATGGAAAGCCCGCAGGTTCGGTCTGAAGATTTGGGCTCGGCAACCCTAACGGAGGGAGTAGCCGTGATTGCGCTTGATTCGACCTTCGCACTGACGGTTAACACCACCGTGCCTTACCACGTGTATGTAACGCCGGGGGGTGATTGTGAGGGCCTCTACGTGACTAACAAGACGCCCAAACCGTTTGAAGTGCGAGAACTGCGCGGTGGACACTCTGAACACAGTTTTTGAATATCGCATTATAGGCAAGCGCAGCGGATACGAAAACCTGCGCATGGAGCAACTCCAAGCCGATGCGGAAACGATACAGGCGATGCGGGCACAGTCCCGCAATCGGCCCACGCGCTTGCCTCCCATCAAAATAAGAACCGAAACGCAAGCTCCCAAGATTAAAAGCCCGCAAACAATTCCATAGAAATGGTTCTTCTGTTGGGTGGCCTGTGTCCTCTGGGGCACCGACAGTGGCGGTTCTCGGCATAGAGATTTCTCATGCGCACACCGCAACTCCTACCTATTCGGTGCGGTGGAGAGCGACGGTTTGTCTCAACAGATAGAAACGATTTCTAGTATGGTCCAAAAGGGAACAAGTCTACCACCCGGCACGCGCTGCTGTCGGTCACTTCTACATGCAGAGGACTTCTCGAGCGTCAGTACTGAGCCTCCCCAACATTCGGAAGTTAGGAGCTCTTTCGCTGGATGTTTGAAACGGTTGTCACCAATAGCCGCACAATCTGCAAGTGGAAGAATTGGAAACGAATCTTCGTCAAGAACTGCTGCGCCTGGGCCGCCGCCGCATGGAGAGTAACACCGTGTTGTGCCTGGATATCGGCGATGTGCGCAAGGAGTACGGTCGGAAGATGGAATTTCTGGATCAAGTCTGGGATGGCAGCGCCGGGGAAGTGCACCTGGGCTACTGGCCGTGCACGTCACCGGAGCCGAAGTCCACGGCAGCGAACTCACGCCTCTCTGCCAGCAGCTTTTCTCCGTGCGCGCCCAGGATTTTGTCAGCGAGAACGACGAACTGCTCTCCGCCATCGATCAACTGCGTGCGCAAACCCGAGGCCGGGGCATCTGGGCCATGGCGGAGACCGCCGAAAGCTCCTGGAGCCGCTGCTGGAGCGGCGAGAACGCCTTGTTATCCGCTCCACCGGACAGCGCCTGGTGCCGGACCAGCAATGTCATCGCGTGACCATCCATCATCTGAGCGCGCGTTGCCGGCTCCGCTATCAGACCAAAATCATCAAGATCGAAAACGGCCAGGAGAAAGTGTACCAGCTGCGCTACGGCGCAGAACCGTTCCGCTTGCCGGGCCGCGAGGAACCGCTCCTGTTGATCGTGGTCGCAGGCTTCGGGCAAGAACCGCTCTTGTTGTTGACCAAACTCGGCGGAGTGCGGGACTCGCAATCGCGAAGGTGGATCGCGCAAATCTACCTGACGCGGTGGAGAATTGAGGAAACTTTTCGCTTCGTCAAACAAAGTTATCGATTTGAAGGGATTCGGGTTATGCGCTACCAGCGGCTGAAAAATCTGGTTTTGCTGATGATCGCAGCAGCGCACTTGGCAATGGCATTCTTGTGACAAAAGCTGAAGTAGATCCTGTGCGAAAAACTCCTGATTATTTCTCAGCGCTTCTTTGGCATTCCGCCGTTCCGCTTCTATGTTCTGGCGGACGGAATCCGCCACATCCTCTCCCGTTGCAGCCCGAGTCCGCCTGCCACAGAGGTGCCACCCGCTGCGCAACTCGAACTGCTACTTGGCTGGGAAGCCTAAAAAATGAGGAATGTCCTGGTAGTCGCTAGTGACACATTCGTTGTGTCCAGGGCAGGAGAAGCGTAAGATTCGGCAATTTAGAAATCCAAATTGGAAATTCGAGTTTTATTGCGTGCGGCGCATGTATAAGCTTCTGGGTTACTAAAACAAGAGCTCTCGCACGCAAGCTATTTTGGTTTGGATTATATTCATTAAAATGAATATGCGAAACCTGATGTTGTTTACCCTGATTCTGGCGTGTCTCACCCACCCCGCGCTATCCCTTGGCCAGGATCCAAAGAGTCAACCCTCGGACGGAATTGTACAGGACTCTGAATCGACGTGATTTCAACACGAGCATCTATTACAAAAACAAGCTCGAATTCTCCCTGGAAACGGGATGGCTTCCCAACAATATTCCTTTTGTTTTCGACTTTCTCCTAGGCGACGGATACGATGAGACTCCGCTTAAATACACGCTGGTACCCATCATTGCTTCTCTCCGATGGCAAACGGGCAACGTAAAGGGTCCTGGGATTCTACGCGGCAATTGGGATTTTACGTTCAGTGGGTCCTTCACTGCGATTCCGAGGGGACCTGAAACACACTACGGGGCTTACGATATGGGTATTCGGCGTAATTTTGTCCGGCCCAACTGGAGAATTGCGCCCTACTTTGAATATGGCCTCGGCCTCGGGCGCATTGATGCTAAGGGACCCGAAGGGGTGCCCTATGCGCAGGGACAGGACTTCACGTTTACGATGACGATGGGGAGTGGAGCGCGATACAATTTCAATCCTCGGTATGCCATTTCCGCCGGCGTAAGTTGGATGCATATATCAAATCTCTATTTGTCCGAGCCGAAGTTTTTAAACTATGGCATTAATGTCTACGGGCCCATGGTTGGGGTCGATATACGGCTGGGCAGGCCTAAACCAGAGTCCGCACAACAACATCTGGATATGAGGTGACGCACGTCGCCGGATTCCTCGGATAACGGGAACCTACTCAGACATGCAATACATTGAAGAGGCCGGCGATGTGGTCGGTTACGAGATCAAGATTGTCTTTACTGGCACATCCTTCCAGGGTGCTATGCAAATTGCGGAAGGTGTGCCAGGTCCGCTGATCGTCGTTGAAGTTGAAGCGGAGGGCGAACAAATCCGGTTTTCAATCCCGGATTCAAGTACCTATGCTGGCGAATTCACCGGAACGGTCGAGAAAGGATTTCTTAAGGGCGAACTCCGTTTCAAATCTGGTGCGACCGAGAAACTAAAGCTGCCCCGTACCAAGAGTTATTGGGACTGAACAGCCGGGTGCCCCAGGCACGCAGTGTGTGCCTGGGTCTTGGGTTTGGTGGCACAGTCATTCTTGACTGTGCTCTTGGGTTCCTCTTCTCTGCGTCCTCTGCGCTCTCTGTGTTCTTCCCTCTGTGAACTCTGTGTTACCGTCCCTCTTCCTCTTCTCCGAAACTGTAAACTGACAACTGTAAACTCCCTCTGCTAAACTCCTTCTTCATCTCTGGAGGTCCCATGTTCCGCGCAATCTGTCTAATCGCATGTCTCTGTCTAGGAGTCGTCCTGATGTTCGGCGCCACCATCTCCGATAAAGCCCAAAAGCTCCACTTCTCCTCCATCGTCATTGACACCCACGACGACACCACCCAACTCCTCCTCGATCCTTCCTACGATTTCTCCGCCCGCCACATCCACGGCAACGTGGACATCCCTCGCATGCGCGATGGCAATCTCTCCGCCCTCTTCTTCTCCATCTACATCTCCGGCAAGATCCACGGCCCCGAAGCCGTCCAAAAAGCTCTCGATCAAATTGACGCCGTCCGCGAAACCGTTCGCAAGCATCCCAACGATCTCGTCCTCGCCACCACCGCCGAAGAAATCCGCGCCGCCCATTCCCAAAACAAAATCGCCGCCCTAATCGGCGTCGAAGGCGGCCACATGATGGGCAACGATCTCTCCGTTCTCCGCACGTTCGCCGCTCTCGGCGTCCGTTACATGACCCTCACCCACATGCTGAATACCGAGTGGGCCGATTCCGCCAACGATAAGCCCGCCCACAACGGCCTCACCCCCTTCGGCAAGGACGTCGTCCGCGAAATGAATCGCCTCGGCGTTATCGTCGATGTCTCCCACATCAGCGACAAAACCTTCTACGACGTTCTCGCCACCTCCAAAGCCCCCGTGTTCGCTTCCCACTCTTCTTGCCGCGCCCTCTGCAACGCCGCGCGCAACATGACCGATGACATGATCCGCGATCTCGCCAAACACGGCGGCGTCATCCAAATCAATTACCACGTCGGCTTCCTCAGCCAGGAATATCAGGACTTCGAACTCGCTCATCCCGAAATTCACGACGCTCTGAACGCTGAAGTCGAAAAGCGCTGCGGCAAAGATGAAGCCTGTGTCGACCTCGTCGGCCAGGAAGTCGTTCGCGACTTCATGCGCGAAGGCAAGCTCCCCAAAGTCGATTGGACCAAAATCGTCGACCACATCGATCACGCCGTCAAAGTCGCCGGCATCGATCACGTCGGCCTAGGCTCCGATTTCGACGGTGCCGCCATGCCCATCGGCATGGAAGACGCTTCCCACCTTTCCCAAATCACCCAAGCCCTGCTCGACAAGGGCTACTCCGATTCCGACATCCGCAAAATCCTCGGCGAAAACACTCTCCGCCTCCTCCACGAAGTCCAACTCGTCGCTCAATCCACTTCCCCCCAATAGCGCCGCGCTCGTCTTTGTAGGGCCCGCCTTCTGAGGCGGGCCGCTCTTGGGTTTCTCTTGTGTTGCGTCCTCGGCCCTATGTACTTGAGGGTGCCCAACGCTTCGCCCGCCTCCGGCGGGAAAGGCGGGCTCTTACGCTCCAGCGCCTCAATCTCTCTTCTCGTTTGCCTTGCTCTTCGCTTCCTGCTCTCTTCTCATTCTTCTCCTTGTTCGGTGCCCTCTGTGTGCTTCCCTCTGTGAACTCTGTGTCACCGTCCCTCTTTCTTCTCACCCATTCCTGTCATCCCCATTTCGATATACAATCTCTTCGTAAAATCTCTTTACCACTTTTCGCTCCCACATCTTGGAGGACACTATAATCATGCGTTTCATCAATTCCGTTCTCGCCGTCGCCAGCGCACTTTTTCTCGTTGCATCCTTACCCGCGCAAACTCCCGCTCCCGCCCAAGCCCCCGCGCAGCCCAAACCCGCCGCTTCCGAATACGACCGCGCGCTCCTGAAGCCCGCTCACCTCAAAGAGAAAGCTCCCGACACCTTTCAGGTCACGTTTGAAACCACGCGCGGCGACTTCACGATGAACGTCACCCGCGCCTGGGCTCCCAACGGCGTCGACCGTTTCTACAATCTCGTCCGCCATCATTTCTACGACAACATGGTCATTTTTCGCGTTGTCCCCAACTTCGTTGTCCAGTTCGGCATCAGTTCCTATCCCCCGGTCAACGCTGCCTGGGTCGGTGACAGAATCCAGGATGATCCCGTCCTGCAAAGCAACAAGCGCGGCTACGTCACTTTTGCCATGGCCGGCCCCAACACCCGCACCACCCAACTCTTTATAAGCTTCAAGGACAATTCTTTCCTTGATTCCAAGGGCTTCACTCCCTTCGCCACTGTGAACAAAGAAGGCATGAAGGTCGTCGACAAGCTATACGATGGATACGCCGACGCTCCCACCAACGAACAGGACTCCATCCAGGCGCAGGGCAAGTCCTTCCTCGACAAGAAATATCCCAAGCTCGACGTCATCAAGCACGCCACCATCGTCGGCCCCGCCGCTGCTGCCGCACCCACCGCCGCGCCAACCGCCACTCCCTCCAACCCCTAATCGCTGCTCCTACGCTGTCCCGAGCTTGTGAGCGGTCGGCCACCTCTGGCCGGCCGCTCGGCTCATCCTGCTCGCCCGTTCTTTCTGTTGTAGGGCCCGCCTTCTGAGGCGGGCCGCTACCGCCGCCCTACGCCCGCCCAACTTGGAGTGCGGCGCCTTGGCGCCGCTTTTACCCCTGCGACTGCCTCCGACAAAAGTTAGTTCATTCCCGGCTCGCCGCCCCGTCCACCCCTCCGAAACTGATAGCTGTTAGCTGATATCTCCCCCCCAGGTATCCATTCCCCCAATGCATTGCATCCAATTTTTGATGCCACGCTTGCGTTGACACCACCCGCAACCCCGCGTAACCTCTTTTGAATATGCTCACCACGCGCCAGAGCCTGTGTTCCTTGAGCGGCAACTGCTGTTGTTGTCGGCGAACCGCCTCTGGCCCAAGGTGCATTCGAGCGTAATTCCTTCTCCAGTCCGAGCTTCGAAGCCCACGTGCCAGTTTCCCGTCACGTGGGATTTTTGTTTTTGGAGCACCATGAACGCGACACCCAACAAGGAAACCAAGGCCCAGCGCGTCGAGCGCCTCAAACGCGAGAAGAACCCCTGGCTGCACCTCGACGAAATCCGCGAATTCGCTCGCCGCGGCCATGCCTCCATTCCTCCCGAGTGGCTCTCCACCTATTTCCGTCCCTGGGGCGTCTACACGCAGGGCGATGGCCAAGGCGTCACTGGCGGCAAAGGCCTCGCCGTTCCTTTTTTCATGGTTCGCATCCGCATCCCCAACGGCCTGCTCACCTCCCGGCAAGTCCGCACCGTCGCCGACCTTTCCGATCATCACGGCAATGGCGTAGCCGACATCACCGTTCGCCAGAATATCCAGCTCCACTGGGTCTGCATCGAATCCCTCCCTCATCTCTTCGACCAACTTTATAGCGTTGGCCTCAGCACCACGGGCGCCTGCGGCGATGTCACCCGGAACATCACCGGCTGCCCTCTCGCCGGTCTCGATGCCCGCGAAATCGCCGACGTCTCTCCCGTTGCCCTCGCCATCGACAGGGAACTCGCCGGCAATCCCGATTTCTACAATCTCCCCCGCAAATTCAAAATCACCGTAACCAGCTGCCCCGACTGGTGCTCCTACCCCGAAATCAACGACATCGCCCTAACCGCCACCCGCCGTGATCGTCGTACTGTCTCTCCGCACCTTTCAAATAACCGTCATTCCGACCGGAGCGACCCGGCTTTTTTCTCCGCGCCTGTTTTCGGCGCGCCGGGTCGCGGAGCGGAGGAATCGCTGCTCAACACAAACAGCTCTTCTTCTCTGGGTGTTCCTGGTCGCTTGTCGCAGGTCGCTGGTTGCCCCTCTCCTACGAATCACGAGTCACGAATCACGACTCACGAGCTAGGCTTTTCCCTCCGCGTAGCCGGCGGCCTCTCCACGGAACCCCACCTTGCCGCCCGCTTGAACGCTTTCATCCGTGAAAACCAAGTCATCCCCGTAGTCCGCGCCATCACCGAAGTCTTCCGCGAAAGCCAAGTCCTCCGCCAAAGCCGCGAACGCGCCCGCCTCAAATATCTCTTCCTCGAACACGGCTGGACCCCCGACACCTTCCTCGCCGCCATCCAGGCCCGCCTCCCTTTCACTCTGGATCCCGCGGAACCCGAAGATCTCCCTTCGCAAATCCATCGCGATCATCTCGGCGTGCAAGCCCAAAAGCAGCCCGGCCTCTTTTCCATCGGCGCTTCCGTCATTCGGGGTCGCATCACTCCCGCGCAACTCCGCCTTGCCGCCGATCTCGCCGAGCGCTTCGCCGACGGCCACCTCCGCACTACTCCCATGCAGAATCTTCTCCTCGTCAACATTCCCGAAGGCCACGTCCCCGCTGTCGTCACCGCACTCGCAGCCGCCGGCCTTCCCGTCGAATCCTCTCCTTTCGTTCGCGGCAGCGTCGCCTGCACCGGCTCCGAATTCTGCAAACTCGCTCTCACCGAAACCAAGTCCTTCGCCCGCTGGCTCACCGAACAGCTCGACGACCGTTTTCCCGGCTTTCGCGACGACATCAAGCTCCACATCACCGGCTGCCCCAACAGCTGCGGTCAGCACTGGATCGCCGACATCGGCATCGAAGGCAAGAAAATCAAGCTGGATGGCAAGTTCGTGGACGCTTACTATTTCTGCGTTGGCGGCGCCGTAGGCCAGTTCGCCTCCATCGCCCGTCCCGTCGGCTACCGTTGCCGCGCCGATGAAGTTCCCGACGCTATCGCCCGCCTCCTCCGCACGTATTACGCCGAGCGCTCCCCTCAGGACACGCTCCAGCATTTCCTCGCCACGCAATCCACCGATTCTCTCCGCGCCACCCTCGCCGGTGGTCCCGCCCCCATCGCCTTCCGCGATCTTCCCGCCGCCCAAGTCCCCCACTCCGTGGAGGACCGATGACCTTGTTCTCACCTACTCAAGTCGTGTCATCCCGACCGGAGGGCCGCGCTGTATGCGGCCTCGCTCAATTTGTCATCCCGACCGGAGCGGCCCGACGTTCTCTCTCGCGCCGCCTTGTGGCGCGTCGGGCCGCGCAGTGGAGGGATCGCGGCACCATCGCTCCGGTGTACCCAAACCCGTCATTCCGAGCGGAGCGACCCGATCTTTTCTTCCGCGCCGGTTTATGGCGCGTCGGGTCGCGCAGTCGAGGAATCCCTCTCCTCTCCTCTTGGGTTTCTCTTCTGTTCGTCTTCTCTGCGTACTCTGCGTCTCTGCGTTATTTTTCTCTTTCTTTCGGTTCTCCTCTTTCAACTCCGGAGTCGATCACCCCATGACCCTCTTCCCCGCATTCCTCAAACTCGAAAACCGCCAAATCATCATCATCGGCGGCGGCACCCTCGCCGAATCCAAACTCCCCGCCCTGCTCGAAGCCGGCGCCCGCGTTCGCCTCATCTCCCTGCGCCTAAATCCGAATCTCCTAGCCCAGGTCCGCGCTCACCATCTCGACTGGTGGCCCAAACTCTACGAACCCGGTGATCTCGCGGGCGCTTTCCTCGTCATCGCTGCCACCTCCATCACCGAAGTCAACGCTGCCGTCTTCCGCGAGGCCGAAGCCCGCAACATCCTCTGCAACTCCGTGGATGACGTGGACAACTGCCACTTCTACTACGGCGCCATCGTCCAGCGCGGCGATCTCCAAATCGCCATCTCCACCAACGGCAAAAGCCCCGCGCTTGCCCAGCGTCTCCGCAAGGAACTCGAAGAACAATTCGGCCCCGAATACGCCGCTTGGCTCGATTGGCTCGGTGCCGCTCGTCAAATCCTCCGCGCGCAGAACTCCGAGCCCGAACTCACGAAAAAATGGCTGCATCTCCTCGCCAGCCGCCCCATGTACGAGAAATTCCTTGAAGACGCCGTCTCGCAAAACTCCAAGGAAGGAGTCGCATGATGGGCAAAGTCTATTTAGTCGGCGCAGGTCCCGGCGATCCGGAATTGCTCACCCGCAAAGCCGCGCGCCTTCTCGCCGAAGCCACCATCGTTCTTCACGACGCGCTCGTCAGCAGGGAAGTGCTTGCCCTGATTTCTCCCCGCGCCGAACTCATCGATGTTGGCAAACGCTTCGGCCAAAAACTCCTCACGCAAGACGAAATCAACTCGCTACTAATCTCCTACGCCGCTTCTCGCGAAATCGTCGTCCGCCTGAAAGCTGGCGACCCTCTCATCTTCGGCCGCGCCGCCGAAGAAATGCTCGCCCTCCGCGAAGCCGCCATCGATTTCGAGGTTGTCCCCGGCATCACTGCCGCTCTAGCCGCAGCCGCCTCCGCCAAAATTTCCCTCACCGACCGCCGCCTCGCCTCGCAACTCCTCTTCACCACCTTCTCCCGCGCCGCCTCCGCCACTGCCATGGACTGGTCCACCGTCTCCAGCACCACCACCCTGGTCATCTACATGCCCGGCCCCGACTACCCCGAACTCTCTCGCTGGCTCCAGGATTCCGGCCTCCCCGCCGATCTCCCCTGCGCCGTAATCTCCAAAGCCACTCAACCCAATCAGCAACTCCAACGCACCACCATCGCCGCCCTGGCCGACGCCGCCAAGCTCCCCGCGCCAGCCATCCTCTTAGTAGGCCGCGTAGCCGCCCAACCCTCCGACATCTTCATCGCCGAAACCACGGGCATGTCTGCCCTTGATCTACTCAACGATTTCCTCCCAGGAGACTCGCACCATGTCCCCATTTTCTAGCCGTCCAGTTGAGCGGAGTGTGCCCCGTCCTTCGCGGTTTGTGCGGAAGCGTGGGCTCTTACGCTCTGACGTCACAAACTCCCTTCTCCTCACTCTTGAGTTTTCTTGATTCTTGGTTTTGTAATGGCCGGTGTTCAGACCGGTCCGCTCTTGGGTTTGTTTTTCTAATTTTTATTAAAGGAGATTCTCAATGTCGAACAACGTACCGCCACAATCCCAATCGACCACCGCCCCGCGCCTCTCTCTCGACGCCTGGGCCGTCTTCCTGGCCCTGCTCGCCGCCGCCCTAATCCGCGTCGGCGTAATCCATCGCATCCCCTGGTAGCCGACTTTGTAGGGGTCCAGCACTGCTGGACCCCATGTCCAAAAGGTGTAACCCGCTGTCATTCCGAGCGCAGCGAGGTACGCCTTTCCATTGCACGCCTTTTGTGCGATGAATCTGCTTTTCGCTCGAACGTTTTTCAATCTCAAAAACGATCTTTTTCTCTCGACCAATCTCTTTTCTGTGAGGATCAAAATGGCTGACGCAATCGCACTCCCCCAGGCACCACCCATCTCCATCCGTTCGCAATTCTTCCGTCTCATCCCCGGCGTCCTTCTTCTCGCCGCCATCGGTTACGCCGGCAAATTCCTCGAACAAAACCTCGGCGCCTACGCCAAATCCCACCACTGGATTTTCCCCAACATCGAATACGTCCTCTGGGCCATTCTCCTCGGCCTGTTCATCTCCAACACCATCGGCGTCGCCAAAATCTTCCAGCCCGGCGTGGCCACCTACGAATTCTGGCTCAAAGCAGGCATCGTCCTACTCGGCTCGCGCTTCCTCCTTGGCGACGTCCTCAAACTCGGCGGCGTCAGTCTCATCCTCGTCGGGCATCGAGATCCTCGGCGCCCTCGCTTTCATGACCCTTCTCGGCCGCCTCTTCAATCTCCGCCCCAAGCTCACCACGCTCCTCGCCGTCGGCTCCGCCGTCTGCGGTGTCAGCGCCATCATCGCCACCAAAGGCGCCATTGACGCCGACGATGAAGACTCCTCCTTCGCCATCGCCGCCATTCTCGCTCTCGGCGCCCTCGCCCTCTTCACCTTCCCGCTCATCGGCCACTCGCTCCATCTCACCGACCAAGCCTACGGCCTCTGGTCCGGCCTCGCCGTGGACAACACCGCCGAAGCCACCGCCGCCGGCGCTCTCTATTCCGACGCTGCCGGCAAACTCGCCGTCCTCGCCAAGACCACCCGCAACGCCATGATCGGCTTCGTCGTTCTTGCCTACGCCATCTATTGGGCCAGCCAGGGCCAAGCCAAAGCTGTCGGCAACAAAGCCGCCTTCCTCTGGCAAAAATTCCCCAAATTCGTCCTGGGCTTTCTCCTCATCTCCATTCTTTCCACCTACCACTTCTTCTCCAAGGACCAAAATCTCGCCCTCGCGAATCTTTCCCGCTGGGCCTTCCTCCTCACCTTCGCCGGCGTCGGCCTCCGCACCAATTTCCGCGAAATGCGCAAACAAGGCCTCCGCCCCTTCGCCGTGGGCGCCATCGGCGAAGTCGCCATCGCCGCCTTCACGCTCCTCCTGGTAGTCGCCGCCGACCACCTCTTCCACCTCTAACTCGCCCTCGTGGTTTTCATCGTGCCTTCGTAGGGACGCAGCACCCGCCGAAGGCGGGCGCCCCATATCCGCACAATCTCTACCTCATCGCTCCACGCCCACTGTGGAGTGCGCAGCCATGGCGGCGACTATCACAGCCACAGCCCTCCCGACAAGCCGTGATTCGCCCCCTGCCCCATCCCCGCGCAAACTCTCCTCTCTTCTCTTCTTCACGCTTGAGATTTCCGCGGCCCGCTTGGGTCTCGGTTCTGAGCTGGCCGGTCTTCAAGTCGAAAGTGTGGTGGCATGACGAAGACAGACCGACCAAAGCGGACACTGAAGAGAGATAGGGGCGGGTTGACTGTATAATCGGGAGAGTTTGGGTTGCTTCATCCCGCTGGACTGACCGAGAGGGTCTAAAGGATGATTTTTCGATGACGTGGAAACGGGTGGCGACCGCCGTCGTGCTGATGCCGGTGGTGATCGGGCTGGTGCTGTGGGGCTCGACGACGCTGGTGGCGGTGGCTGTGGCGGTGCTGACGGCGGTGGCGCTGTGGGAGTATTTCGGGCTGGGAGAGGCGATTGGGCACCGGGCGTACCGGGTGTGGACGGTGGTGTGCGCGGTGGGGCTGATCTACGCGCAATGGATGACGGCGTACGACAATCGTGTCACGGATCGTGTGTACATTTTGTTTGGGCATCCGCTAGGCGAACTTCCCTCCGCTTTGTGGGTGTTTTTTTTGTTTGTGCTGGGGCTGACGGTGATTACGTTGTGGGGGAAGCGCGCGCTGGTTGAGGCGCTGCCTGCGGCGGGAATCAGTTCGAGCGCGTTGTTGCTGGTGGCGTTTCCGCTTGTCGTATGCCGTGGCCTTGCATGGACTGGGAGGAGATGGGGCCGAAGTTTCTGCTGTTTGCGTGCGGGATTACCTGGGCGGGGGATACGATGGCGTATTTTGTGGGGCGGGCGTTTGGGAAACATTTGCTGGCGCCGAATTTTCGCCGAAGAAGACTTGGGAAGGATCGGTTGGGAGCATGGTGGGGTCGCTGGTGGTGGCGTACGCGTTCAGCTATTGGATCAAGATTCCGGTGGGACATTTGCTGGCCATGGGTGCGATCGGGAATGTGGCGGGACAGATGGGGGATTTGCTGGAGTCGGCGTACAAGCGGTCGGCGGGGGTAAAGGATTCGGGAGGGCTGTTGCCGGGGCATGGAGGGATTCTGGATCGCATTGATGCGCTGATTTTGTGCATACCGGTGATTTGGTATTACCTGGTGCTGGTGAATCCGCGGGTGGTGGGATGAGGGTGGAAGAGAGAAGAGCAGACTTAGCTCTTCTCCTCAGCGGTCGCAGATTGGCCGATAGGATCGCGGAGAAGAGGTAACCCAGAGACCAGGTGAACGAGTGCAAGAGTGGAATGGGAGAGGGGCTACACTTAGGGCATGAAGAAACTATCGATATTGGGGTCGACGGGATCGATTGGGCGGCAGACACTTGCGGTGGTGGAGTCGCTGGCGGGGCAATTTCAGATTGTGGCGCTGGCGGCGGGACGCAATCTGGATGAGTTGGTGGGGCAGATCGAGCGGCACCGGCCGGAAGTGGTGTCCGTGGGCACGGCGGAATTGGTGGATGAGCTGGCGCGGCGGCTGCGGGAAAAGGGGATTGCGCCGCTGCCGGAAATTTTGCACGGACGCGCAGGCATGCTGATGGTGGGAACGCACGGGCAGGCGGACATGCGTGGTGTCCGCGGCGGTGGGCGTGGTGGGGCTGGAGGCGACGTACGAGGCGATCAAGCGCGGGAAGGTGATTGCGCTGTCGAACAAGGAAGTGCTGGTGGCCGCGGGGGAATTGGTGATGGCGGCGGTGGAGAAGGCGGGGCGGCCGCTGCTGCCGGTGGATAGCGAGCACAACGCGGTGCACCAGTGTTTGCGCGGGGGCACGCACGCGGAGGTGCGGCGGATCGTGCTGACGGCTTCGGGCGGGCCGTTCCGGAAGACGGCGTTGAAGGCGCTGAGCGGGGTGACGCCGGAGCAGGCGCTGCAGCATCCCAACTGGAAGATGGGCAACCGGATCACGATTGATTCGGCGACGATGATGAACAAGGGATTTGAGGTGATTGAGGCGCACTGGCTGTTTGGCGTGCGGCCGGATCAGATTGAGGTGGTGGTGCACCCGCAGTCCACGATTCATTCGATGGTGGAGTTTGTGGATGGGTCGGTGCTGGCGCAATTGGCGCCGCCGGATATGCGCATGCCGATTCAGTACGCGCTAACGTACCCGCAGAGGGTGGCATCTAACCAGGTGGCGCTGGATTGGAAAAAGCTGAAGCGGCTGGATTTTGAGAAGGCGTCCACGCGACGATTTCCGTGCCTGCGGCTGGCGCGGGAGGCGTTGAAGAAGGGCGGGGCTTGGCCCTGTGCGCTGAATGCGGCGGATGAGGTGGCAGTGTCGGCGTTTCTGGAGAAGCGCCTGCCATTTTTGGGGATACCGGAAGCGATTGAGCGGGTGTTGAGCCGGACGCCGAAGTGAAGTTTGAGACGATGGAGGATGTGCTGGCGGCGGATGCGGAGGCACGGAGAGTGGCGCGGGAAGAGGTGGCGAAGTTGAAGTAGAAGGAAGAACGAGAAAGAACGCTGAGTTGACAGAGGCGCAGAGAAGTCGAATGCCGCAGATCCGACACGCACTCCGCAACTGGCACCGCAAGTTCATTCGAGGTGTGCTGCCGGATCGGGAACCCAAAAGCACAGTCAGATTATGACTGCCACGAAGCGGGATTGCAGATTGGAACGAGGCCAGGGGCGGGATTGGGCGGGGAGTTGGGCGTAGCGTAGAATAAAAGGGCGAGGTAGATCGAGGGAATGAATACGATTATCGGTATGGTGCTGGTCCTGGGCGTGATTATTCTCGTCCACGAATGGGGACATTTTATTGCGGCGCGATTTTTCGGCGTGCGCGTGGATGTTTTCTCGATTGGATTCGGGCCGCGGCTGTTTGGAATGAAGCGCGGGGCGACGGACTGGCGCGTGAGCGCATTGCCACTGGGCGGGTATGTGCGCATGGCGGGGCAGGACATCAGCGATATTGATTCCGGGGAGAAGGCGCCGACCGGTTCGCCGGACGAGTTGATGAGCAAGAAGCGTTGGCAGCGGGCGGTGATTTCGTTCGCGGGGCCGGCCGTGAATCTGATTTTTCCGATCGTGCTGCTGGGCGGGTACTACATGATCGCGGGTGTGCCGTACGCGGCATTTGAGCGCAAGCCGTTGGTGGTGAACGAGTTTTCTGCGGCGCACAGCAAAGCGGTGAATGGACTGGAAGCGGGCGACAAGGTGGTCTTGTTGAATGGGGCGAAGAATCCCAATTGGGAACAGGCGCTGAAGATTGTGAGCGCAGACGAATCCCGGCAGCACGTTGAGCGTGGATGTGGAGAATAACGGGGCAGCGCGGCATGTGGATGTGCCCGTGACGAATGATCCTCGGGCTCGTGTTTTCGGGTACATGCCGATCCTTCCGGCAATCGGTGAAGTGGCGGCGGGCACACCGGCAAGCCACGCGGGATTGCAGGCGGGCGACGTGATTCGTTCCGTGGATGGGCAGAAGATTGAATATTGGGATCAATTTGTGGACCGGGTGCGAGGCTCGGGGGGAAAGACGCTGCAGGTGGAAGTGGAGCGCAAGGGCCAAAGTGTAAGCCTGACGATTACGCCGAAGCAAGGCCTGGGAGAAGCGACGGACAAAAATTACCAGATCGGCGTGGCGCCGCAGTTTGATTCCGCATACGAGCGTGTGAGCCCGGCAGGCGCGTTGCAAGCGGCGACAGTGAAAACCGGGGAGTATGTGACGGGAACGTTTGCGGTGGTGGGGAAATTGTTCAGCGGGCGCGTGTCCGTGAAGCAACTGCAGAGCGTGGTGGGCATTTCGCGCGTCGCGGGACAGGCCGTGGCAGAAGGCGCTGCAGCGGTGATTACGTTCATGGCGCTGATCAGCGTGAACCTGGGAATCTTGAATTTGCTGCCGATTCCGATACTAGATGGCGGGCATATTCTGCTGCTCTCGATGGAAGGGATACGGCGACGGGACTTCAGCCTGGCGTTCAAAGAGCGGTTTATCCAGGTGGGCCTGGTGTTTCTTTTGGTGCTGTTTGCCTACGTTATGTACAATGACGTGGTTCGGCTGCTGCCCGCGCATTCCTAGCGTGGGTTGATTGTACGGGGTATTCGCACGCCGGCCGGGTAGTGGTAAGCGCCAGGCGGCCGCTACAGGGCGCAGCGTTTTTGGTTTTTGAGGTTCATTCCATGGCAGTTGCTCCAAGCCATCGTGTATCGTCCGGAGAACGGCTGAATACGGCCGAGACGACGGGACCGCTGCAGCAGTCGCTGCGGAAGAAGGGGCTCCGGCTGACTCGGCAGCGGCGGGTGATCCTGCAGGTGATGGACAACGCGGAGCAGCACCTGGACGTGGATCAGATTCTCGAGCGAGCGCAGCAGATCAATGCGGGAGTGCATTTGGTGACGGTGTACCGAACGATTGATCTGCTGAAGAAGCATGGGCTGATTGATGAGCTGGATTTGCTGCATTTGCGGGGCGACCGGCACTACTACGAGTCGCATGGGCCGCGAGACCACATTCATGTGGCGTGTTTGCGGTGCGGGAAGGTGCGGGAGTTTGAGAGCCGGCTGTATGAACAGTTGAAGGAACAGATCGCGCGGGATTTTCAGATGCAGGTGACGGTGTCTCGGACAGAGGTTGGGGGCATTTGCAATGAATGCCTGGCGGGGGAGAGCGGGAAGAGCAAGGCGTAGGTTTAAGGGAATCCCTTCAGAGCAAAAAAGAGGTGCCGCTGTTCCGCGGGACTGGTGTGTCTGGGGAGGTTGAAAGTCAAAAGTTACAGGTTGAACGAAAAGGCGAGGACCAGGGCTCTGACGCAGAGACTGTCGAGGAGGGCGTGAGGGAGATTTATTACTGTTTGTCGGCACGCGCGCAGCCTCAAAAGCGGCGGCGAGCCGCTGCACTCAAAGATGGCGAGCTACGGGGGCTGATGGGGCGGTGTGGTAGAATAAAGGATTAATTTATTGGGAAAGTAGCGGCATGGCGGAATTTCCACTCATCGAAAGCACACAATTTGAGCCGGAAGACGAGTATCGCCCGGAACCGGAACCCGAGCCACAGCCACCGGCATGGACGGACGGGAGCCTGCGGATCGGCATCCACACTTCGATTGCCGGAAGTTACCTGAACGCGCTGGAATCGGCCAGGAAGCTGGGGTGCAACGCGCTCCAGATTTTTTCGGCGAGCCCGCGGATGTGGCAGGGGGCGGTAGCGCGCATTCCGGCAACGGACGCGAAGGCGTTTCGCGCGCGGCGGGAACAGTTAGGGCTTGGGCCGCTGGTCATCCATGCGAATTACCTGGTGAACCTGGCGGGGACGCAGCCGATGCAGCGGACGCGGTCGATTCAGGCGTTTCATGAAGAGTTGGTGCGCGGCGTGGCACTGGGGGCGGATTTCCTGGTTGTGCATCCGGGGGCGCGCGGGGAATCGTCCATGGAGCAGGCGATTGCGACGATTGTGGAGAGCGTGAAACAGGCGGCGCGGCAGGTGCCGCTACGGTATTTGCGGATATTGATCGAAAACACCGCGGGAATGGGCACGGCGGTGGGCTCGCGGCTGGAAGAAGTGGCGCAGATTGTACGCGCACTGCGTGATTTGGATGCCGGGGCGTGCCTGGACACGGCGCACCTGTTCGCGGCGGGGTATGACATTCGTAGCGAAGAAGGATTGGCCAACACCATCGGGCAGATTGACCGCACCATCGGGCTGGAGAATGTGCCGGTGTTCCATGTGAACGACTCGAAGATACCGCTGGGCGGGCGCGTGGACCGGCACGAGCATATCGGCAAAGGGAAGATTGGCGAAGCGGCGTTTGCGAGGATTCTGCGGCACCCGCGGTTCGGGGCGGCGGAGCCGGAGGGATTGGCGGGGCGCGCGTTCTTGCTGGAGACGCCGATCGATGATCCGGGTGATGACCGCCGGAATGTGGCAAAACTTTGGGAGTTGGCGGGAGTTGAGGGGCCGGCGGTGGAGAAGGGATTTAGCATGCTCACTCCGGCGATGAGGAAGATGAAGAAGGAATTGGAGAAGAAGGGGAAGCGATTCGCGAGTTCGCGTGATTTGCCAGCGAAGAAGAGTGCTGCGAAGAGTAAGAAGGGGAAGAAAAAGGCGAAGAATTAACGCAGAGTTCGTCCCGACCAGGTCCCCGAGATGCTCGGGGCGGGGTAAACGCCGGACACAGAGGTCGCAGCAAAGAGGTTGAGAGTTCAAAGTTGAAAGTTAAAGGTTGGAGAGAAGAGGACTCAAGACCCACCGTTAAGAATTAAAGGTGGGCACCCGCGGAGGAAAAAGGGACTCGTGGCGGACTATAACCCGCAGGCGATTGAGAAGAAGTGGCAGAAACGTTGGGAAGAGAAGCGCGTCTTTGAATCCGAAGTAGATCCCCAAAAACCGAAATATTACGTGCTGGAGATGCTGCCGTACCCGAGCGGAACGCTGCACATGGGGCACATGCGCAACTATACGATCGGGGATGTGGTCGCGCGTGTGAAAAGGATGCGCGGGTTCAACGTGCTCCATCCGATGGGATGGGATGCGTTTGGCTTGCCCGCGGAGAACGCCGCGATCAAGAACCATACCCACCCGAGGCAGTGGACCAACAGCAACATTGCGGAGTTTCAGCGCGTGCTGCGGCGCTTCGGGTTCAGCTACGACTGGCGGCGGGAGATTTCCACCTGCGAGCCGGAGTATTACCGGTGGAACCAGTGGTTCTTCCTGCGCATGCTGGAGCGGGGGATTGCCTACAAGAAAAAGAGCCGCGTGAATTGGTGCCCGAAATGTTGCACGGTGCTGGCGAACGAGCAGGTGGTGAATGGCGGGTTCTGCTGGCGGCACGAGGATACGCGCGTGGAGGCGCGGGACATCGAGCAGTGGTTCTTGCGGACGACGGCGTACGCGGAACAGTTGCTGGATGATCTTAAAGAGTTGGAGGGTGGATGGCCGGAGCGCGTCATCACCATGCAGCGGAATTGGATCGGGAAGTCGGTTGGGGCCAAGGTTTGGTTTGATGTGGCGGACGTGACGGGTGCCGGAAAGATTGAGATATTCACCACGCGGATTGACACGATCTACGGGGCCTCGGCAATTATTTTGGCGCCAACGCACCCGCTGGTGGGGAAGTTGATTGCGGGCGCCGGGAATCAGGCGGAGTTGGGAGCCAAACTGGCGGAGATGAAGCAGTCCTCGATCAAGATGGAGGATATTGCAACGGCGGAGAAAGACGGATTTTTCACCGGGCGATCTGCGGTGAATCCGTTCAATGGAGAGAAGATTCCGATTTGGGTAGGGAACTTCGTGTTGCTGGAGTACGGAACGGGCGCGATCATGGCGGTGCCGGCGCACGACGAGAGGGATTTTGAGTTTGCGAAGAAGTTTGGGTTGAGGATACCGGTGGTGGTGAGAAAGAAAGATTTCACCACAGAGAAAGAGCCGAAAGAGGCGTACACGGAGTATGGGGTCAGCGTGAATTCGGGGCCGTACTCGGGCCTGGAGACAACGGCTGCGATTGAAAAGATGGCGGCGGATGCGGAGGCGGGCGGATTTGGCAAGAAGGAGACGATTTACCGGCTGAGGGATTGGGGGATTTCGCGGCAGAGGTATTGGGGCACGCCGATTCCCGTGGTGTACTGCGAGAAGCACGGCATGGTCCCGGTGCCAGACCAGGATTTGCCGGTGCTGCTGCCGGCGAATCCGAAGCTGACGGGAGAAGGGCAATCGCCGCTGGCAACCGATCCGGAATTTTTGAATACGACGTGCCCGAAGTGCGGCGGTCCAGCGCGGCGAGAGACGGACACGATGGATACGTTTGTGGATTCGTCGTGGTACTTCTACCGGTATTGCGATCCGCGGAATGATCAGGCGCCGTACGATTCGGCGAAGGTGGGCTACTGGTTTCCGATTGACCAGTACATTGGCGGAATCACGCACGCGATTTTGCACCTGCTGTACTCGCGCTTCTGGTGCAAGGTGATGCGAGATTTGGGATTGATTACGCATGACGAGCCGGCGGCGCGGCTGTTCACACAGGGCATGGTGTTGAAGGGCGGAGAGGCCATGTCCAAGTCGAAAGGGAATGTGGTGGGCGCGATTGATATGGCGGAGAAGTTTGGGGCGGATACGGGGCGGCTGTACACGCTGTTTGCGGCGCCGCCGGAGAAGGATTTGGAGTGGAGCGAGGAGAGTATCGAAGGCGCGTGGCGATTTTTGAATCGGGTGTACCGGTTGGTGGAGAAGCATGCGGGAGGAATGACCAGCGACCAGCGACCGATGCCAAGTCAAACCGTGCCGAGGTCGGCGCCGGCAACCGGGAAGGAAAAGGGGCTGCTGCGGAAGGCGCACCAGACGGTGAAACGGGTGACACAGGATTTTGAGACACGGTGGCACTTCAATTCGACGATCGCGCAGATTATGGAGTTGACGAACGCGATTTATGCGGCGGAACCGTTGGAAGAGAATCTGCGTCCGGAGGTGCGGAGGGAAGTGCTGGAACTGGTAACGCTGATGCTGGCGCCGATGGCCCCGCACCTGGCGGAAGAGTTGTGGGAGATGCTGGGACACAGCGATGGCTTGTGGAACACGACTTGGCCGGCGTTCAATCCGGAACTGGCGAAGGAAGAAGAGGTGGAAATTGTGGTGCAGGTCAATGGGAAAGTGCGTGGGAAGGTGAAGGCAGCGGCGGGCGCTTCGCAGGACGAGGTGATGAAGCTGGCGCAAGCAGAGCCGGGAGTGGCCGGTCACCAGGCGGGGAAGACAGTGCGGAAAGTGATTTTTGTGTCGGATAAGCTTTTGAATATTGTGGTGGCGTGAAGATGAGATTCACCACAGAGAGCACAGAGAAAGAAAAGAAGAAAACCCAAGACCCACTCTTCGCAAGAAAACGCGAAGGATTGAGGGCACCCGCAACCGCGTGTGGGGAATGAGGTGAGGGGATGGCAGGTGCGGCGATGAAGGAGCAGCGGAAACTGAAGACGGAGCTGGGCGGCGTAGTAGTGCTGGATTTTGGGGGGCAGTACACCCAATTGATTGCGCGGCGCGTGCGCGAGCAGCAAGTGTTCAGCGCCATACTGCCGTGCACGACGGCGCTGGCGGCGATCCGCAAGCTGGAGCCGGCGGGGATTATTTTGTCGGGCGGACCGAGTTCGGTGTACGACAAAGACGCGCCCAAATGCGATCCGGCAGTGCTGGCGATGGGCATCCCGGTGCTGGGGATTTGCTACGGGATGCAGTGGATCGCAAAGAACCTGGGCGGAAAAGTCGAGCCGGCGGAACGGCGGGAGTACGGACCGGCACGGCTGGACCTGGAGCAAGCAGAGAGCCACATCCTGGCAGATTTCCCGCGGTCGATAAGAATCTGGGCGAGTCATGGGGACAACGTGCTGGCGCTGCCGAGTGGATTTCATTTGACGGGAAAAACAGCAAATGCCATTGCGGCAACGGAAGATCCCAAGCGGAAGATTTACGCGGTGCAGTTCCATCCGGAAGTGAATCACACGGAACGGGGCACGGAGATCCTGCGGAATTTCCTGTTTAAGGTGTGCCAGGCCGAACCGAAGTGGAGCGGGGCGGCGTTCATTGCGGAGTCGGTGGAGGCGATACGGCAGAAGGTGGGCTCGCACCGGGCGATCTGCGGGTTGAGCGGCGGGGTGGACTCGACGGTAGCGGCGGTGCTGGTGCACCGGGCGATGGGCGAGCGGCTGACAAACATCTTTGTGAATACCGGGCTCCTGCGCAAGAACGAGTTTGAACACACGCTGGAGATGTACCGCGAGCGGCTGGGACTGCGCGTGATCGGGGTGGATGCCTCGAAGCGCTTCCTCACGAAACTGAAGGGAGTGGCGGACCCGGAGCGGAAGCGGAAGATCATCGGACGAGAGTTCATTGCCGCGTTTGCGGAAGAGGCGGAGAAACTGCAGAAGGGCGAGGCGCGCGGCGAGATCAAGTTCCTGGTGCAGGGGACGCTCTATCCGGATGTGATTGAGTCGGTGTCCGTTAAGGGTCCTTCAGCGACGATCAAGTCGCACCACAACGTGGGGGGCTTGCCGAAAAAGATGCCTTTTGCGCTGGTGGAGCCGCTGCGAGACCTATTCAAGGATGAAGTGCGCAGGATTGGAAAAGACTTAGGCCTGCCGCAAGAGATATTGGTGAAACACCCATTTCCGGGGCCGGGATTGGCGGTGCGTCTACTGGGCGAAATAACGCCTGAGAGCTTGGTGAAGCTGCGGGAATCGGATGCGATTGTGACCGAGGAGATCCGTCGGGCGGGGCTGTACGAGAAGGTATGGCAGGCGTTTGCGGTGTTATTGCCAGTGCGGAGCGTGGGGGTCATGGGGGACGGGCGAACGTACGGGTTGACGGTGGCGGTGCGGGTGGTGCAGTCCGACGACGCGATGACGGCGGATTGGGTGAGACTGCCGGGAGAGGTACTGGAACGAATCTCGACCAGAATTGTGAACGAGGTGCCGGGTGTCACGCGGGTCGTGTATGACGTGAGCAGCAAGCCGCCGAGCACGATCGAGTGGGAGTGAGGCAGAGGGAGTCCCTCAGGACCAGTTGGCAACAACTCGCGGGCACGGCCGAGTCGCGGAAGGGCATAGCACGGTAGAAAGAAAAAGCCGCCCCGGCGCGAGCGAGCGGCCTCTTCCGGCATTCAATTATAGACAGAACAGACGATAATGACTGCGTTGCTACCGATTGGCCATTTTCTGCGCCATGTACAGGAGCAACTTACGGTCTTCCTCATCCGACTTGCTCAGCAAGCGGCGAAGCTTGTTGAGATAGCGAGCCTCTTTGCCCGCGCTGCCCCAGGCGATGTCATCAGACGACCTGCGCTTGGGGAGATTGGGCAATTGCGGCGGCTCTTCGCCGTCGTAGAAGAGTTGATAAAGTGGGCATTCGAGCGCGCGCGCCAGTTTTTCCAGCGTTTCAATGGCAGGGACAGTATGGCCATTTTCCACGCGGGAAATGTAACAACGCAAAAGTCCGGTACGCTTCTCGATATCACCCTGGGAGAGTTTCTTTTCCTCGCGCAGAGCGCGAAGACGGTCACCAATAATCATGGTTTGAGTATTCCACAACTAGTTAGAGGTAGCAAGTAGAAACATGAGCGGCTTGTGGAAGCCAAAGTACCTGGACTGGACAGTTTTCTAAGAATAGCGTAACCAAATAACGATGGCACACGTCCCAAAATCAGAGGCCAGGGCGCTCCCCGGGCTGGCGGAGACGGGGAAGCCTGTGACGCAGTCGCCCAGGAGCGGCGAGGACCGGGAACTCGTCCGGCGCGCCAAGAACGGGGACAAGGAAGCATTCGAGTCCCTGGTACGGCGGCACCAAGGCAGGGTGTTCGCGGTGGCCGGAGGCATCCTGCGGAACCGGGAGGATGTGGAAGACATAGCTCAGCAGGTCTTCCTGAAGGCCTATTTTTCGCTGAAACGGTTCGATCAGCGGGCCGCCTTCAGTACCTGGCTGTACAAGATCACGGTGAACGAATGTTGGGACCTACTGCGGAAGAGGAAAGTGCGGCCCTTGGTCCTGGAGGCGGACCTGAGCGAGGAGCAGGCCCGGCAGTACCAGGCGGCGGATGAAATTGTCGACGGGCGCCCGGACGCGAGCGAGCGACTGGCAGCCCGGGAACGCGTGGAGCAACTTCTGGAGTGCTTGGAGGAACGCGATCGGTCGATGCTGGTGCTGAAGGAAGTGCAAGGGTTCTCGGTGGAGGAGATCGCGGAGGTCCTGGAACTGAATGCCAACACCGTGAAGGTACGGCTGTTTCGGGCGAGACAAAGGATTGCGGAGAGTGTGCGGCGGCGGTTGAAGCCGCGGAGTTAGGGAATGCGGTGGCCGGCAGGAATTAGGGCAGCAGAGAGAGGTACGCGGGATGCCGAATGAACTGGAAATGAAGAACAGCGAATGTGGGCGCTTCCTGGAAGAATTGGAAGGGGTAGCGGCGAGCGATGCAAAGGAAGTAAACGCACAGACAGTTGTGACGCAGATGTCAAGCCAGGCTCGCGGGCACGCCGAGGTGTGCGCGGAGTGCCGCGGTGCTGTGGAAGATCTGGCGGAGACGCGGAGGGCTCTTCTGCCGATGGGCACCCCGGTGGCGGAGGCGGGGCCGTGGTTCGCAGCGCGGGTAATGGCGGCGATCCGGGCCAAAGAGAACGAATTGGATGAGCGGAGCAATGGAGTGTGGCTGGGCGTACGGCGATTGGCGCCGCGGCTGGTGGCGCTGTGCACGGTGGTGCTGCTGGTAGGGACAACGTGGGCGTATCAGATGCGGCAACAGGATCTGGCGCGGCAACTGCAGCTGCAATCGGGGGAATCGGTATTTGAATCGGTCCCGGCCCCGCTGAATGACGACGTGCTGGTGGGTGCGCAGGGAGAGCGTCCATGAACGGAGAGACGCGGCGGAAGGCATGGGAGTGGCTCGCCCTGTTGTTTGTACTGGGCGCGGCAATTGGCGGAGTATTCGGCTACAGTTTTGCTCTGCGGAGTCAAGCGTCGAACAAAGTGAAAGCACAGGCGCCGAGCGAGCCGGAGCGGCGGGCCTACCGCGTGGCGGCGATGACTAAAGAGGTTGGGTTGACGCCGGAACAAAGCCAAAAGGTGGATGGGATCATCGCGGCGGCGCACCAGGAGATGAAATCGATTCACGACCAGGCTGAGACGGACGTGGATGGGGTACGGCAGAAGGCGCGGGCGCTAGTGCGGGAGGTTTTGACTGCGGAACAGCAACCGAAGTTTGAAGACTATGTGCGCCGGATGGACGAGGAGAGGAAGAAGCAGCAGAAGTGAGCAGCGTTCTTAGAGTTCGACGATGAGTTTGCCGATGTTCCTGCCCTGGAAGAGCATGTTGATGGCTTCGGGGGCATTTTCCAGCCCTTTGATGATGGTCTGACGATCCTTGAGTTTGCCCATCATCTTCCACATGCCGAGCTGCTTGCCGGCGTCCATGAAGCGTGAAGCGTAATCGAGAATGATGAAGCCTTCGACGCGAAGGCGCTTCATGAGGACTTGGCCGAAGCTGGCCATGGCGGGATCTTCCCGGGTGTAGCCGGAGATGAGGCCGCAGAGAATGACGCGGCCATGAAGGTTCATCCGGTCGAGCACGGCCTGCATGATTTCCCCACCGACATTTTCAAAATCGATGTCAATGCCATTGGGAGTGGCAGCAGCGAGCTGCTGTTTCCAATCGGCGTGTTTATAGTTGATGGCGGCATCGAAGTCGAGATCGTCCATGATCCATCGGCATTTTTCATCGCTTCCGGCGATACCAACCACCCGGCAACCGTGAATTTTGCCAATCTGCCCGGCGATGCTTCCGGTGGCGCCGGCGGCAGCGGATACGACGAGGGTTTCGCCAGATTGCGGTTTGCCGATTTCAAGAAGGCCGAAATAAGCGGTAAGGCCGTTGATGCCGAGAAGTCCGAGGAAATTGGTATCGGAGAGGAAGGGGATGGAAGGAAGCTTTTGGAAGGTGCGAGGTTCCTTGCCGTCGATGAGGACGAAGTCTTGAAGGCCGGTGAGCCCGGAAATCTTGTCGCCCTTCTTAAAATCGGGATGCCGCGATTCGACGATCTCCGCGAGGCCGAACGAGCGCATGACCTCACCGAGGGCGACGGGCGGCATGTATTGGGGTATGTCGGCCATCCAGACGCGCATGGTGGGATCGATGGAGAGATATTTAACGCGGGCCAGGGCCTGGCCATCCTGAAGAGTGGGGAAGGGTGATTCGGTGAGTTGGAGGTCGCTCGGGGCGATGAGGCCCTTGGGACGTGCGACGAGTTTCCACTGCCGGATGATGTTGGGCATGGGTGCCTCCGAGAGAAGCCTAGTGGAGGAGGGGGAGAGAAGCAAATGTGAGAGAAAGGTGGAGGATTGCGCAGGGTATACCCCGACCGGGTCCCCGAGATGCTCGTGGGGGGGGGACGGCGCGCGCAGAGCTCAAAGAAAAGAACAGGGGAGGAGAGATTTCTATCCCGCAAACAACGCAGGATCGGATTGACGAGAGGAGGAGCAGCAGCGCGAGAAGTTACTCGAACTGGCGCATGATTTCGGCGGCGGCTTTGGCGGCCTTTTTGATTTCAACGACACTATGGACGGCGGGATCGGAGGCGTCCAGGTGATCGGCGAGGACATCAGCGTTGGCACTGATTACGCAGAGGAGGTTGTTGAGGGTGTGGGAGATAGCATCCATGCGATGGGCGGGAAGGCGTTCATCGCGGTGGGGGTCGGCGGGAGCAAGATCCACTAGGGAACCTTTTCTGAGATGTGCCTGCGTCTTCTTTTCAGCATGGAGGTCAAGAAGCGCGGTGTGAAGCATATCGGCGGTTAGTTGATTGAGAGAAAGGCAATGAGAGGCGCCCGCCTGCTGAGCCTTCTCGTGCAGATCTTTCACATGGGGATAAAACAGAGCGAAGACCGGAATGGCGGGATACTCGGTGCGAATTTTCTGGACAATGCGCAGGCCCTGAAAGCTCCAGGCATGAAGATCGATGGCCAAGGCGTCCCAATGGCCGGCCGCGAGGAGACGAAGGAGTTCAGTGGGAGACTGGGAACGATGCACGCGCAACGGGGTGCTGGGGGCTTCCGCAAGCGCATGGGAAACTCTCAACCAAGAAGGGTTTTCGCCCAGAAACAGGATGTGGAAAACAGAGTCGTACATAGGTCTTTCTAGCTTCTCCTTGCAAAGTGAACAGGAGCACGTTCATGATTGAACCCCCGCTCGCTACAACGTGAATTGTTCCGCTCAAGCGAAATTACGAAACGTCCTCGATAGCCGCGCGATGGCCGCCCGGAGGAAAGAGCCGCTGGATCTCCTTCAAAAGCCCTTCCGGCAGAAGACTTTTGGAAACGAAGCTGTGAGCGCCGTGTCGCAAACACTCTTCGGCCAGGGAAAGGCCGTTCAATTCCGAGAAGATAATGATGCGCAGGTCAGGGCTTGTGAGGCGGATCTGCTCGGCTGCTTCCAGCCCATTGACCCGGGGCATGCTGAGATCAAGGAGGACGAGGTCGGGCTTATAGAGTGCCGCGAGCTGCACCGCATTCTGGCCGTCACTCGCCGTTGCGACGATTTCAAAGCCACCGGCAAATTCGAGATAGTCACAGACAGAACGAAGTGCCGTGGGCGAATCGTCAGCGATCAGAACGCGAATTTTATTCGTGGCGTGCATCAGTTGTTCCATGTGCCTTTATTAATGCTTGTTAATATTGCGGGAAAACGGGGGAAAGGAGAATTGGAGCGATTGCCTAGGGAAAATGCACTAGGGAAATCGAGGCAGCGGTCGCGATGGTGAGGAGGGGCAGGGCGCACGCCTGAAAGAGGGAGCTGCAGAAGGGGAGTTAGGTGGTGATGATGTTGTTGCGGATGGCGTAGACGACGAGTTCGGCGAGGGAATGGAGATCGAGTTTGAGCATGATGTTGGCGCGATGGGCTTCGGCGGTATTGACGCTGATGCCGAGGAGCGTGGCGATCTCCTTATTGCTTTTGCCTTCGGCGAGGAGCTGGAGGACCTCGCGTTCACGGGGAGTCAGGCGGGAACGGCGGCTCTTTGTGGGATCAGCGGCATTGCCAGCGAGATCTTCGGAAGCAACGGGAGGAGCGACGCGGAGGGAGAAGTAGGGTTTGTTGTGGCTGATGGTCTCAACGGCAGCGAGAAGAACGCGGTCGGCGTCATCTTTCAGGATGTAGCCGCGGGCTCCGGCTGCGACGACTTGCTGAACGAGCTCGTCGGATTCGTGCATGGTGAGGATGAGGACCTGTGTGTGGGGCATGGCCTTGCGAATGCGACGGGTGGCGTCCACGCCATTCAGAAGGGGCATGCCGATATCGAGGATGGCGACATCGGGCTTGTGCTTGGCGGCTTTTTCAATGGCGTCGCGGCCATCAACGGCCTCGGCACAGACCTGCCAGCCCTCGCGCGATTCCAGAAGCGCGCGCAAGCCGGCGCGGACGACAGCGTGATCATCCGCGATCAGGATGCGAAGGGGCGCCATCGAAGGACTCCTTGGGAATATCTTCAGAGTTAGAGACGGTAGCGCGAACGGTGGTGCCGGAGGGGCTGGATTCAATGTCGAGGCGGCCGCCGAGCTGGGCCATGCGTTCGCGCATGCCGGGAATTCCCACGCCGAGCCGCGTGACATTAGGCTGGGATGGCCCATTCGACGCGAGATTCATGCCGCGGCCGAAGTCGATGATCTCCAGGGTTACCGCGGGTGGATCTTCGCGGAGACGGATGGTGGCGGAGTCGCTGCCGGAATGGCGCTGAATGTTGGCTAAGCTCTCCTGAACGACGCGGAACAGGGCGATTTCGACGGATTGCGGCAAGCGGCTGAAGTGCTTGGGAAGGGCGAGTTGGGTTTCGATGCCGCTTCGTTCGCTGAAGCCGTGGACATATTCCTTGATTGCGGAGACAAGCCCGAGCTCATCCAACAGCGGGGGATGGAGAAGGTAAGAGAGGGTCCGGATTTCGCGGGACATTTGCTGGAGAAGAGCGCGGGCTTTTTCGAGGGCGCGTTCGGCGGATTCGCCGAGAGAGGTGGCTGATTGGCGGACCTGGGCGAGGTTCAGGTTCACCGCCAGAACCGTCTGCGCCATGCCATCGTGAAGTTCACGGCCGATGCGGCGGCGCTCTTCGTCCTGCAATTTGAGCAACTGCATGGAGAGCTGACGGATGGCCTGCTCGGCGTTTTTCATCTCGCTGATATCGGTGAAGGAAAAGATGACGCGGAGGACGGAGCCGTCGGGATTGAATTGCGGGGCGGCATTGCCGAAGATCCAGAGGATTTCCGGGACGCCCGGGCGACGCCACCCCATGGTGCGGTTGCGGAGAGCACGCTTGGAGCGAAAGACGGTGGCTGCGGGATAGTTCTCCAAGGGCAGGACGCTTCCATGCTCATCAAGGAAAGTCAAGCCGATCTCTGAAGCGTGACGGCCAATGGCATCCATTTCGGTAACACCGAACATGTTGAGCGCGGCCTGATTGGCGAATGTCATTTTGCCTTGCGGGCCGCTCATGACAACACCAACGTGGATGTCGCGGACCAGAGTGCGGAAGCGCTCTTCGCTTTCCCGGAGAGCATCCAGAGCTCTGCGCTGCTCCGTGACGTTGGTGAGAGAAACAAGGACGCGCGCGAGGTTCCCCGCGTCGTCACATTCAGGAATCGCATCCATCAGAGTCCAAAGAACTTCGTCGGTGTGGAGACGGCGCCAGCCGAACACCTGGCTGTACAGGGAATGGCCGCTGGCGATGACGGACACAAGAGGACGGGCAGAATCAGGAAAGGGAGTGCCGTCCTCCTGCAAAGGCTGCAGTCCAATTTCCTGTGCGTTCTTATTTATGATGTCGTCAAGCTTGAATCCAAACATTTCCAGGGCGGCCTGATTGGCGAATTGCAGGCGCGCCTGAGGATCGAAGGATGCCAGGCCGACATGCAGTCGCTCAACGAGCGAACGGAAGCGCTCTTCATTGGAGCGGAGAAGTTCTTCGGCAGCCTTGCGTTCGGTGACGTCGCGGACCACCACCAGGGAGCAGCGCCTGCCGTCGAGATCGAGGAGGGCGCCGGACATCTGCCCTGTGCGGACCTGGCCGGACTTGGTGCGGTAGCAAAACTCGTTTTCCCGAAGTTCACCCGTTTGCACAAATTGCGAGAAGATCTCCGCGTGGCGGGATGGGTTTTCCCATAGGTGCAATTCGCTGGGGGTTTTGTTAAGGGCTTCCTCGCGGGTGTAGCCGGTCAGACGGGTAAAGCCATCGTTGACGTCGAGGTAGGGGCCGTCGGGAAAGACGTTGATGGTGAAGGCGTCGGGACTGGAGCGAAACGCGGAAGCGAACATGCGCTCCGAGCTGCGCAGAGCTTTTTCGGTGTCGAGCAGGTAGTCGGCGATGCGGCGCTCCCTGCGGTTCGTGAGGATCAGGCGGGCGGAGGAACACGCGACGGAGGCGGTGACGGCAAGCCAAGCCAGGGACAATTGCTCACGGGCAATGGCGCGGCCCATGAAGATGACGAGGAGTGGAATGGCAACAGGCAGAATCTGAGCGGCGACGAGCTGGCCGGCCGAGGGGGAAGACGAGACACCAGCGGGTCCGGGCCGCTTCCAGGTGACAGCGAGCAGGATGACGAGGAAGTGGGGCAGCATCCAGAGGAGGTCACCCCAACTGGCCGCAGCGACGGAAGTGCCGAGAGTGAAGAGGAACTCGGCATCGGAGAGAACGGCAGTGAGGAAGACGAAACCAAGGACGAGAGAGAAAGTGCGAAGCCACAAGATGGGAGTAGCGCGGGATCGGAAGAAGAAGGCGAGGGAGAGAAGGAGATCCCGCACAATGTAGAGTGCCAGGATCTGGCGAAGGACGGCCGGTTGGTCAGCTTGCCAGCGAACGGAGGAGTAGAAGAAATAGAGATAGGCAGTGACGGCGACGATACCGATCTGGATGAAGTCCAGGATGCGCAGCCAATCAAAGCCGGAGGACTCCTCGTCGGAACGAGGAAGGAACATCATGAAGACGGGAGCGGGCCAGACGAAGAATAAAACATCGGAAGGCCAGGGAATTTGCGCGGAGCCGGAGACGAAACTCTGGTAGTAAGCGCTGATGGCCTGCGCCAGGGCTTCCAGAGCGATGGCGGTGGCGAGAAGCAACCAGAGCTGGCGTGCGTAGCCGGAAGAGCGGCGCGCGACATAGAAGGAGCAGGCGGCAGCAAGGAGGGCCACGGCGAAGTCGAGGGAAGTGGAGACCAGCAGGCTAGTGGCTGCGGAGCGAACAAATTCGAGGTCGAAGACGAGCAGCAGGGCCAGAAGGAGAGCGGCTACAACGGCGAGTCGAGGAAACTTGCCAGGAGGGAGCAAGGTGACCTCACGTGCAGCGATCGGGACAAGCCTGGGGAAGCGCGAGTCGGGAGGAGTTTACACCAGGGAGGGGTGGGGGGCGGTAGGGTTTTAAGTTTTCGGTTGTCAGTTTATGCCAAGGGAAGAAGGGGGAAGCAGTGGCGGGGATGAAAGGCGAGCAGGAATTTGTGTTCGGCGTGGGGCTGCGAGTGCAAAAGCGGCGGCTCTTCGAAGCTCGGGGCAAACATGCCGCCGCACTCCGAGAGTGGCCCAGGCTGAGGGGAAGAAGGGGGGAGAAATAAAAAGGGCGGAGCGCAGGGCGCTCCGCCTGGAGATGAGAAATCAGATTAAAGGGGCTGAACGTTGGAGGCTTGCAGACCCTTCGGTCCACGTACAACCTCGAATTCAACGGCTTGGCCCTCGTTAAGAGAGCGGTAGCCATCAGCCTGAATGGCGGAGAAATGGACGAAAACGTCCTCTCCGGTCTGGCGCTGGATGAATCCGAAGCCCTTACTCGCGTTAAACCACTTTACAGTTCCTTGTTCCTTACTCAATGCAGTTTCTCTTTTCAAATAAGCTATCTGATGCTTCTCTCTCCAGGACCCTTGCGGATACCGGGCGTCTTCCGTTGTTTCTCCCCACCGCGGTGAAGCGGGCGGAAAACAAAAAAGGCCGCAAGTTGTAGCCTGCGACCCTTCAAAAACAAAAGGCGAAACAAGAGCAACAAACGCACATATAGGCTACCACAGATCTAGGGGAAGTCCAAGGGAATGTTGGGGGAGGCTGCATAACCGGATTAGCCGCCGGCGATGGAGGGGACGAGCAGGACGCGGTCGCCGTCTTTCAACGAGCAGGATTCGCCACCGAGAAAGCGAATGTCTTCTTCGTTGAGGTAGACGTTGAGGAACTGGCGGACTTGCCCCTGTTCATCCCGGACATGGCGCGAGAGGGCGGGGTAGCGCGCGGTGAGGTCGTTGAGGGCTTCGGCGACGGTGGAGGCGGCGGAATCGAGCTTGGGAATGCCGTCGGTGAAGCGGCGGAACGCGGTGGGGATTTCGATGGTGATGGCCATGGCTATAGGCTCCTGTCCTTAGTCTACAACGAGAATTAGGAAACGCGCTTCAGGCGGCGACCTCGTTGCCGAGGCTTTCGCCGAGGAGCGCTTCAAAGGCTTCGAGGCGCGGCTCGATGGCTTCGCTGGGCGGGAAGTCCGCGGCGATGGCGTCGGTGGTTTTCAAGCCGTTGCCAGTGATGCAGACGACGGTGGTTTCGTCGGGGCTTATGCGGCCCTGCTGGAAGAGTTTGGCGGTGACGCCGGTGGTGACGCCGCCAGCGGTCTCCGCAAAAATGCCTTCGGTTTCCGCGAGCAGCTTGATGGAATCGATGATCTCCGGATCGGAGATGTCTTCCGCCCAGCCGCCGGATTCGCGAATGAGGCGCAGGGCAAAGGGACCGTCGGCGGGGGTGCCGATGGCCAAAGAGCGCGCGATGGTATTGGGCTTTTGCGGCTGGAAGCGCGGCAGATTGCGCTTCACGCCGTCTGAAATCGGAGAACAACCAGTGGCTTGTGCGCCAAAGAACTTGACTTGTTTGGGCTCGACCCAGCCCAGATGCGCCAGTTCGCAGAAGGCCTTGGCAATCTTGCCGATCAACGAGCCTCCGGCCATGGGCACAACGACGTTATCGGGAAGTTCCCAGCCAAGCTGTTCGGCGATTTCGTAACCGTGTGTCTTGGAGCCTTCGGCGTAGTACGGGCGTAGGTTGACGTTGACCAGGCCCCACTTGAAACGGTCAGCGATCTGCGTGCACAAGCGGTTCACGTGGTCGTAATTGCCGTTGATGCGGATGATGCGCGCGCCATAGACCGCGGTGTTCAGGATCTTCGCTGGCTCGAGGTCGGCAGGCACAAAGACGCAGGTGTCGAACCCGAGCTGCGCGCCTTGCGCGGCGACGGCGTTGGCCAAATTGCCGGTTGAAGAACAACCGATCTTCGTGAAGCCGAAGCGCCGGGCGGCGGCCAGGGCCGTTCCCACAACGCGGTCCTTGAAAGAAAGGGTGGGGAAGCAGACGGCGTCATTTTTGAAATAGACGTTCTTGGCGCCCCAGCGCGCTCCCAGCTTGCGGGATTTGACCAGCGGCGTGCCGCCAATAGCCACGGTAGGCGTGAAGCCCTCCGGCAGCGGCAGGAGCTCCGCATAGCGCCACATATTGAAAGCGCGGTGCTGCAAGGCTCCTCGGTGCGCCACATGGGCGAGCGCTTCGTAGTCGTAGCTCACTTCGAGCGGAGAGAAGCACTCTTCACAATAAGATAGGGGTGCGTTGGCAAATTTCTTGCCGCATTCCCTGCATCGTAAGAAATAGAGTTCCTTCATAAGTCACCTCGCCGTGGACGCCCCGGACCGAATAACACGCCGGGCCGGGCGCCCCCGTGTGAAATGACGTGGAGATTGATGTCGGGCAGCGCGGAGGGGGAAAAATGAAAAACCCTCCGTGCCAAAGCGCTTGGAGGGTCTCAGAAACTCTGTGACTTCGCCAGCTCTTTAGCAGTTTTTTACGTGGAGCAAGTCGCCCTAAATCGCCACGTGATGCCGCCGAAGCGGCTACCAACAATTAAGCGGGAGTTGGGTGTGGATGTCAAGGGGAAAATGAGCGTGGCTCATGCCTGGGGGAGTGTGGTCATCTAGAAACTGCCGGCCGCATGCCCTTGAGAAAGGCGCACTTGCGGAGTTGCTTACGGCGTAAAAGCAGCGGCAAGCCGCCGCACTCCATGTCGCTGGGCCTCGTGCGCCAACTGATAATGTTTTTCTGTTAGGGCCGGGGAGGGGTGAAGAACGAGACAACAAAGCGGGGCTGAGATGCGTCCAATATAAACGTGGGTAAAAATGTTTCTGAGGCGACCCGGCCATGAGGCCAGTTATCCAAATGGCGCATCTGAGGGGAAGGGAAACTCCACGCAAGGCTGGATGTTATACTTCCCACAGGTGCGTTGGCCTGAGGTCGGAAGAGGAGCGCGAAAGATGGATCCTGTAAGAGGAATGGTGGATTGGACGCAACGTCGCAAGATTGTAGTGGCAGGGTTGGTGGCGGCAACGCTGATTGTCGGCATCCTGATCGGGACGGTCATTTCAGGCAGGGTTTCCGCGATGAAAGCGTTTTCGTTTGCGGGAACGAACGCCACACCGTTGGCGCTGCCGGATCCCATTCCGTCGTCCAATTCATTTAACGCGATTGTGACGCGCGTAGAACCGGCCGTGGTGAATATCGCCACGACGCAGGTGATTGACCGCAAGTCGGCAAAAAAGCACCGGTCCTCTCCCCTGGACCCGGACGATCCCAGTGAAGATTTCTTCTTCCACTTTTTCGACGGGCGCCCCGATGCGCAGCCCCAGGCGGAGCGCAGCCTCGGCTCCGGCGTGATCGTGGACCGGCGCGGGTACATCCTGACGAACAATCACGTGGTTGAACAAGCCACCAAGATACAGGTGCAGTTGAACGGCGAAACCACCAAGTACACGGCGAAGGTGGTGGGCGTGGATGAGGATACTGACTTGGCGGTGATCAAGATTGAAACGCCGAAGGACCTGCCGTTCGCCAAGTTGGGCAACTCCGACGGCGTGCAGGTGGGCGATTGGGTGTTGGCGATTGGCAGCCCCTTTGGCTTGAACGCGACGGTAACGGCGGGAATCATCAGCGCCAAGGACCGTGGCGGCATCGGACGGCAGTTCCAACGCTTCCTGCAGACGGATGCGGCCATCAACCCGGGCAATTCGGGCGGGCCGCTTGTGGACATGGCCGGACAAGTGATCGGCATCAACACCGCGATCATTACCGGCGGGCGGGGGTACGAGGGCGTGGGCTTTGCCATGCCGTCCACAACGGCGCTGAGCGTGTATGACCAGATCGTGAAGAACGGGCGGGTGACGCGCGGCTCCATCGGCGTGAGTTTCCAGGAAGAGCAAGGAACCAACCAGATGACGCTGAAGTATCTGGGCGCCCCGTACGGTGTGGTCATTCAGGGCATTGAGCCCGGCAGCCCGGCGGAAAAAGCAGGGTTGAAGGATGGCGACGTGATTACGGCCATCAACGGCACGGCAGTGAAGACCGGCAACGACCTGGTGAACCCGATTGCGGGGGCGCCGATTGGCAGCAAGGTCAAGATCACCTATTTCCGCGACAAACAGCAGCGCGAGACTTCGGCCACGGTCGAGGATCGCACGCGGGTCTTCCCGAATGCGGCGAACCGGATTAATGGCACGCCCGATGAGCCGGCGCCGGCGGAATTCGGCTTGCACGTCGAATCGCTTACACCCGAGCGCGCTCAGCGTGTCGGCATGGAAGGGCAGAAGGGCGTTGTGGTGAGCGAGGTCGAGCCCGCCAGCTTCGCCGACGACCTGGGTTTCAGCCCCGGCGACGTCATCGCCGAAGTGAACGGCCAGCCGGTAAATTCCGTGGACGATTACCGCAGGGTTATCGGCAAACTGAAGGCCGGCGACAACGTGGTGTTCAAAGTGCGCCGCCACAGCTACAACGACCGGACCGTGACGGTGTTTCTGCCCGGCGTGGTGCCGGCGGACGGCAAGTAATCGACAACCGAGGACGCGTATACCCAGTGATGCGCACCTTGCCCTACAGGCAAACATTCACAGCTTGGATTCTTGCGGCAATGGCTGCGGGCAGTTGGAGCATGCCCGCAGCTGCCGCACAAAGCACAGCGTCGAACAAGAGCCACACTAGCGCTGACCAGCAGCGCTGCCGCGTCCCATGCCACGGCGACCGGAACCACCGCCAGGAAAGCCAGCGGAACCAGAAAAGCCTCATCAAGGAAGAGGTCCCGCCGCGTGAAGGGGCAGGCTGCTCCGACGCCTGATCGCATTGGCGAGATTCAGGCCGCGCTGGTGAAGAATGGCTCGTACGACGGCGTGCCCACCGGGAAGTGGGACGATTCCACGGCCAACGCATTGCGGAAGTACCAATCGGCGCATGGGCTCAGCCCTACGGGCAAACTCGACGCCTTGACACTGCAGAAGTTGGGTCTAGGCTCGGAAACGGCCGGGGTGGCGGCCCCCACGCCTCCGCCCAATGCCACGGCGAACCGCCTGCTCTCCCGGAGCGCGCAGCGCGACGAACTCAAGAACGAAAACCAGCCGGAGTAGGCCACGGGATTGGCGATTGCTCGTGTGCTGTCGCGCAAATTCGTTGCAGTTTCTTTAGGGGGTCAGGGCTTTAGCGCCTGAAGACTCGGCGCGAATGCTCAAGAAATTCCGATGAAATGCATTAGAAATTTGCGTTGGCCGCGGAACGCGGGTGGCGCTACCCTGGATGCATGTTGACTAACCCACAGAGGAGCGCGCGAATCTGCTGCGGCTGTACCTGCGGCACACGTGTGTTTCCTGGTGCGGGAAGGCTCAACGGGTAAAAATCCAAGTTCAGCCCGAGACGAGAACGCGACCCACCACCAGAAAGCTGGCCGGTGGTTTTTTTGTTTTGGGTGAGCCAGGGCAGACGGCGGTCCAAAAGAGTTTGGCGCGGTAGCCAAGTGGCAAGGCATGGGTCTGCAAAACCCTTATCGGCGGTTCGATTCCGCCTCGCGCCTCCAAGCATCAGAGCACAGCATAGCGCAAAGCAGTTGATTCCACGGGCTTTCTCACGTTGCAGCAGACGGCGTGAGTCTTTTCGACGTTGATCTTCGTAACGTAAGGGATAGGTTTCGGGGAGGAACGGGCAACAGGAGAAAACAAATGCGATTTCAAAAGGCGTTTTTGCTGGGCCTGATATGTGTGGCCGCTTTATTCTTGGTGGGTTGTGCGGCAGGTCCGAATGTGCTCGCGCACAGCGCAGGAGCCGATGGAAGGATTGCCGGGTTCTGGCTTGGGCTGTGGCACGGCTTCATCTGCCCGGTCACGTTCATAATTTCGCTGTTTTCAGACAAGGTGCACCTGTATGAAGTGCATAACAACGGCGGCTGGTACAATTTCGGGTTTCTGCTCGGCGCATGCACCATATTTGGAGGCGGCGGGAAGTCTTCAAGTCACAGAAAATTCTGTAAACAGGCGTGAGGGTCAACCCTCAACCTGGCTGATCGCCAAAATGCAGCACGAGGCCGGCGGGTGGAAATTAGTGTGCGTGAGTCTTTGACGGGGCTTGACAGCCTTCCTAGAATGGTAAGTAGCACCCCATGGCGAGTGCTGCTATGAGGAATCCCGCTCTCCAAGAACGCCGTAACCGCCAGATTCTGGCCGACCTGGTCCGTACGTACATCGAGACGGGCGAGCCGGTGTCCTCGCGCGCCATCTCCAAGCGCTTCGAGGAAGCGCTGAGCACGGCGACAATCCGCAACATCATGGCGGACCTGGAAGATGGCGGCTACCTCTACCAGCCGCACACTTCCGCGGGGCGCGTGCCCACGGCCGAGGCCTACCGGTTTTTTGCGCAGGAGATTGCTTCGCAAGCGACGCTGAGCGTCGAGGACCGCGATTGGATCCAGCGGGAGATGGCCGCGGGAGTTTCTGCGGGAGAGATTACCGAGCGCGCGGGGCACGTGCTGGCGGAAGTGTCGAAGGGCGTGGGCATCATCGTGTCGCCGCCGCTACGCAAAACGGTCCTGGAGCATGCCCGCATGTGGCTCCTGCCGGACGGACGCGTGGTGGTGGTGCTGATTTCGCCGGGCGGCAATACGCGGGACAAGGTGCTGCGGCCCGCAAGGCCTTTCACGCAGGAGGAGCTGGACGCCACCGCCGATTTTCTGAACCGCCATTATTCCGGGTGGACGCTGGAAGCGATCCGCGGAGACTTGCTGCTCAAGCTGGCGAACGAGCGGGAGAAGTACGAAGGCATTGTGCGCAGCGCGTTGACGCTGTGCGATCCGGCCATCCTGGGAGAAAGCTCCGAGCAGCAGGTGCATGTGGAAGGCACGGCGCAAATTGTGGGCTCGCCGGAATTCCCGGACCAGGTGCAACTGCGGGAACTGCTGGAGGCGATTGAGGAGAAGCACCGTTTGGTGGCGCTATTGAACGCGTGCATTGAGACGCCGGAGCCGGTGTTCGTGCAAATCGGCGTCAAGGAAATATCTCCCGCGGGAGGGAATATCGCCCTCATCAGCGCGCCTTATTCGCACAGCGACCGGGTGCAAGGTTCGCTGGGCGTCCTGGGGCCGACGCGCATGCACTACGAGCGCGCCATGACCGCGGTTGCTTATGTGGCCCAGCTTTTCAGCGAAGCCTTGAGCAAAATCGAATAGCCAACTGTTTTGAGGAATGAGCTATGAAAGACCGAGAAAGCAAGCTGCATGTGCCCGATAGCGAGGATGTGGGCCAACCCGCGGAAGACAAAGCCGTGGCGGAAGATGCCGCGCGCGAGGAAGCAGAGGTGAAGAAACTGGCCGCGGACCTGGAAGATCTGCGGCAGACCATGCTGCGGCGGCAGGCAGACTTCGACAATTACCGCAAGCGGATTGAGCGGGAGCGCAGCGAAGACGGGCGGCGGGCCACAGCGCGCGTGATCGAAGGATTGATCCCGGTGCTGGATGGTTTCGAGAACGCGCTGGCGGCGCATCGCGAAGCGGAGTACGAAAGCTACCGCAAGGGCTTCGAACTGATCTTCAGACAACTGCTGGAAAACGTGGCAAAGCTGGGTGCGAAGCGCATCGACCCGCTGGGCACACCGTTTGACCCGCACCTCCACCAGGCGATGGACCGCGTGGAAACCGCTGAGCATCCCGACGGCACCATCCTGGCCGTCTTTCAGCCCGGCTACGAATTTCATGGGCGGGTGCTGCGGCCGGCGTTGGTGCGCGTAGCGGTTCATCCCGGCGGCGCATCGAAGGGAGAGGCGAACTAGAAGCGGATATCAGTAATTAGATGTCAGACATCAGGAAGACCTCTGAAGTTCGACTCTAGAGAATGGATGGAACGATTTGCTCTCGGCTGTTTAGGCGAGCCGAGTACTCATCGGAAGCAAAGGTTCCTGATCGCTGATAACTGATATCTGATAACTCTTCACTGACAACCGATTCCTGATCGCTGATATCTGATAACTGGTCGCAGTAAACTGATAGCGTAAAGGGTGCAGCCAAGGAAAACGCATGACTCGCGGACAGCAACGAGATTATTACGAAATTTTGGGAGTCGCGAAGACGGCTTCGGTCGAAGAGATCAAGTCGGCTTACCGCAAAGCGGCCCTGCAGTGGCACCCCGATCGCAACCCGGAGCATCATAAGGAAGAAGCCGCACTGCGCTTCCGGGAAAGCACGGAAGCCTACAGCATCCTGAGCGATGCCCAGAAGCGGCAGATTTACGACACCTATGGGCACGCTGGTTTGGCGGGCGCCGGGGCGCAGCCCGATTTCAACGGCACCATCTTCCAGGATTTCCACGACATTTTCGGCGACTTTTTCGGTTTCGAGGACCTTTTCGGCGCTGCCGGCGGGCGCCGCGGGGGACGCAGCCGGGCGAAGCGCGGCTCTGACTTGCGCTATGACATGACGCTTAGTTTCGATGAGGCGGCCATGGGCGTCAGCACGAAGATTCGCGTGCCGCGAATGGAATACTGCGAAGTCTGCAACGGCGCCGGCGCGAAAAAGGGCACTGGCGTGGTGAGTTGCCAGGCGTGCGGCGGGCGCGGCCAATTGGTCTACCAGCAGGGATTTTTCACGGTGAACCGTACCTGCCCCGCGTGCCAGGGCGCCGGGCAAATCGTCAAGGAACACTGCGCGGATTGCCGCGGGCAGGGAAGAATCGAGCGCGAGCGCACGATTGAGTTGCGTATTCCTCCCGGCGTGGATACCGGAACGCGCATGCGCGTGCAGGGCGAAGGCGAGCCGGGGCCGAATGGCGGTCCGGCGGGCGATCTATATGTCGTCCTGGAAGTGAAGGAGCACAAGTTTTTTGAGCGGCGCGGCGCGGATCTCTACTGCACGGTGCCGCTGAGCATCGCGCAGGCGACGCTGGGCGCGGAGCTGCAGGTTCCGGGATTGAATGGCGAAGAAACGCTGAAGATTCCCGAGGGCACGCAAGGCGGCGCGGTTTTCCGCCTGAAGGGCAAGGGCCTGCCTGACCCGCACGGCGGTGGGCGCGGCGATTTGTATTTTCACGTGCGCGTGTTGACGCCAACGAAACTTACCCGGGAGCAACGCAAGTTGATGGAGCAGCTTCACGCCACGCTAAAGGTGGAAAACAAGCCGGCGGAGCGGGATTCCAATATCTTTGACAAAGTGAAGGACATCTTCGGATAGAGCGGTCTCCCTGCCAGGGCACCTTCAATCTCAAATTACGGATTCTGAGGGCTGGCGTTTCGTGTCAAGATAGGCGCGACATGCGACGCCGATTCTTTGTGGAACGATTTGAGGCGCAACGCGCGCGGATGGAAGGCGAAGCGGCGCACCACCTGGGCCGCGTGCTCCGTGCGCAGCCGGGGCAGTTGTATGAACTGAGCGATGGCGAGCGCGTGTGGTTGGGTCAAGTAGAGACGGTCGGCCGCGATGTGGTCGAGTTTGCATTGGTGGAAGAGTTGCCGGGCTACCGGCCTTCGCTGGATACGACACTGTTGCTGGCCGTCGTGAAATTCGATGCGTTTGAATGGGCCCTGGAAGAAGCTACGGAACTGGGCGTGACGCGCATTGTGCCGCTGGCCGCGGCGCGCAGCGAAAAAGCGCTGTTGGTGGCGGCTCCCAAGCGCGCTGAGCGCTGGAAGAAGATTTTGCTGGAAGCTTCCCAGCAATCGCGCCGCGTGGACGTGCCGCTGCTCGAGCCGCTGGCTAAGCCTGAATCTGCGTTTGCCGCGAAGGCTGAAGCGCTGCGCGTCCTGCTTTCGGAAGCGGCGGAAGCGAAGCCGCTGCGCGCGGTCCTCGCTGGTCAGGAGCAGAAAGCCGTTGTTCTTGCGATTGGCCCGGAAGGCGGTTGGACCGACGCGGAGTTTGTTGCCGCGCGCGGCGCGCAGTTTCAGGACGCGTCGCTCGGCAAGTTGATCCTGCGCACGGAGACGGCCGTCGTTGCGGCGCTGGCCTCCCTGAACTTCGCGCTTTCTCAAGACTGAGGGATCTTGCCAGGGGTCCTCCACTGCGGCCCGCAAAAGACGCGGGCCTTCGCTCCCTCCTGCGGCGGGCAGGCGGGATGACAAAAAGTGTTTACGCTTTGCCGGGATGGGGTCGAGCGTACTCGACCGATAAACGGACGGCCGGCCGACCCGCGGAATGACACTTTGTGTGCGGGGAAGGCAACAGGGAGGCGGGGACAGGGCTTCCAACTATCAGCGTTCGCGGGGCTGAACATGGCAAATGGCGATTGGCCCAATGCGGATGTGCATGCTATAAAGGAGAGGCAGCACGAAATGCTGAAACCTGACGAAAATCAGACCCCTGCGGCCACGGGCGAGCACTGCTCAGCCCCCGATGCTTCGTTGTCCCCGGTCGATCCTTCCGCGAATCCTTCCGCAGCTACTCCCGCACCCCCT
>CAWADS010000023.1:0-31473 GCA_963780785.1 Candidatus Acidiferrales bacterium | reverse complement strand
GCATCAACTCCGCAGCGAGAGAGCCGACGTTGCCGAATCCCTGAATGATGACGCGAGTGCTTTCTTTCTTCATGCCCAGCTTGGCCATGGCTTTGTCGACGCAGATCATGACGCCGCGGCCTGTGGCTTCCCGGCGGCCACGCGAGCCGCCCAATTCGATGGGCTTGCCGGTGACGACGGCGGTGGTGGCCTGGCGGGTGTGCATGGAGTAAGTGTCCATGACCCAAGCCATGGTCTGCTCATTGGTGCCGACGTCGGGAGCGGGAACGTCGCGCTCCGGGCCAAGCCAGTCCGAAAGTTCGGCGGTGTAGCGGCGGGTAAGGCGCTCAAGTTCGCCGCGGGACAATTTGCGGGGATCGCAGATGATGCCGCCCTTGGCGCCACCAAAGGGAATGTCGACCACGGCGCACTTCCAGGTCATCCAGGCAGCGAGGGCACGGACTTCATCGAGGCTGACGTCGGGAGCAAAACGAATGCCGCCCTTGCCGGGGCCGCGCACGGTGGAGTGAAGGACGCGATAACCGGTGAAGACTTCGAGCTGGCCATTGTCCAGGCCGACCGGGATGTAAAGGGTGATTTCCTTGTCGGGATATTTGAGGTAACGATAAACGCCTTGCTCGAGACCAAGTTTGTTCGCGGCCTCCTCAAAACGCGCTTCGGCGTTCTGGTAGACATTCATTTCTTCGGGCACAAGCGTTTGGGGCATACAAAAGTCTCCTCTGCCCAGTTGGACCACCCTGCTACCAACGGGGCTGCGAAATTCGGCCTGTGAGAGACGCGCAGGCGCGAAAAGAAGGGCCAAGAGGGATGAACGGAGGCGTGCTACCCACCCGCTAGACCTGCCAATTGGCCGGGGGGCCAGTATACGAAGGGGAATGGCCAATCGCAAGAAAGGGATACAGATTTGAATTGCAGCAATACATCGGTACACACCAGTGGGGTCTGGCTGGGTGAGTCCGAGGAGGCGGAAGGAGATGACCGCCTGGGGGGAGAGCAGCCCGTAATGCGCAAAGGCGTGGTGCGTTATTGGCCGCGGAAATGAAGGGTGACGGTGACGTGGACCGGAGTGGGTTTGCCGTTCAGCTGCGCCGGCTCGTATTTCCATTGCTTGACGGCGTTCAAGGCCGCCTGGTGGAGCATAGCGGGGCCTGAGATGATTTTGACGGAGCTGACATTGCCGTTTACGTCGATGAGGGCGTCGATCTTGACTTCACCCGAGATGTTTTGGACTCTGGCGGCGGGCGGATAGATGGGAGAAGCCGACTTGAGCAGGCGGGCTTGCTTGAGATCTCCGCCGACGGGAAGAGGGGCGATGGGTTCCTTGCGATGGCCAGCGGCCAGACCGACGAGGGGCTCCGCATTGGCAGTTTGATTGTCGTCAATGGAGGGCTCAGCTTCGTTGCCCGCCTGAGAATCACCGGCACGATTGACAACGGGAGTGGCAAGGTGGACTTCACCGACAGCAGGCTTTTTGGGCTCTTCGACGGGAGGAGTATTGCGGGCAGTCGTTTTGGGATTTTTGGCGGCTGGCGAAGTTGCCGGTGCGGCGGTCACGGGGGCGTTCACAGGAGGCTCGCTATGAATTGCGGGTGAGCTTGCGGGAACGGGAGCCGGCTTGGTGATGCCGACAGGGAGAGGTGTGGGCCGCGACGTGGAAGGGGACACGACAGCGGGAGAGAATTTTGCGGTCTGCGCGGGAGCCGTCCTCGAAGCGAGCAGGCTCGAAATCAAGTTGTCCGGCTGGCGCACGTACCACGCAACACCAGCAGCAAGAAGGAGCGTGGCGGTAATGACGATGACGAGGCCCTTCCTTGAGCGGGAGGCAACGGCCGGCGTGGGGGCGCTGGATTCGCCGAGCAACTGCCCACCAAAGGTGGAGGAATGCTGAGGGCGGCGGGACTCGGCGATACCATCCGCCGGAGATACCGCGGAAGAAGACAGCGAAGCCGGAAGAGATTCGGAAAGCGGGACAAGCTCGGGGAGAGCACGGGGTTCGGCGGTGGTGGATTCCGATTCACGCGCTAGAGGAGCGAGCCAGGCCGGAACCTTGACCCGTTCGGCAGCTAGCGAGGGAGGTACGAAATTGCGTGCTGGGGTAGCCAGCTTGATCTCGGGAGGTGCAGTCGGCTTCAGGCCTGCTTGTGCGGATTGCAGGAGCTTATCGGCAACTTCCGGTAAAGGGGATTCTGTTTTCGCCATGCCTGCAGGAACTGGTGCGGACGGCGGCTTTGCGGGAGTCTCGGTGAAGAGAAGAGAGCTGAGCTGCTCCTGAAGGCGCGCGGTTTGCAGCTTGAGCTGCTCGGTGGACGATTCGGCGGGTGCCGTAGCGGCTTCGATCTTGGGAGGTTCGGCGGCCGCGGGCTTGGCACCGGAGACTACCGGAGAATCGAAGAGCGCAGAGATTGCAGCGGCGAAATCTGGCGCGGGGAGGGGCAGAGATACGCGCTTGGTGGAGACGGGTTCCGGATTTGCGGCTACCCGTTGCGGAGGCGAGGGAACAACAGGAGCAACGGTGACGGCTCGTCCGGCCACAGGGGCTATGGAAGGTGGAGCAGGAGGCGGCGCGACAATCTTCACGGGAGTGGGAGAAATAGGGGCGGCGGGCTTCGGAGCCGGAGACACAACAAGCTTCACTGGCGCAAGAACCGCAGGCAGGGGAGAAATTGGCGCCGCAGGCTTTGCGGCAACCGGAGGAGCCGGGGGCGGAGTTGAAGCGACCTTGGGTGAAACAGAGACGGCGGGTACAACGGCGCGCGACGGTGCTGGCGCGAGTGCAGGAACGGGTCCTGTGGGAACGGAGCGCTCGGTCGGGAAACGCATGCCCCAGAAACCGATGGCAGGCTCGGTGAATTCGAGTTCCACGTATCCGGTCACGCTGCGATAATTTTTCGATTTGATGACCTGGCAGACGACTTCCTTTTTGGTTTTTTCGTTGGTCAGGAAAATGAGCTGGCCGGGCGAGAGGGAAGAGGCCAGGCGGATGACGGCACCGTGGCTGAAGACCAGGACGGTCTTGGTATTTTCGGAAAAAGGCTCGCGCTTGTCCGAGCCTTCAACGGTGCGGGCGCCGTTCACGGTGACCGGAATTTCCAGAGCGACCGGTTGAGGGCGGGCCGGGGATTCGTCCTTGGTTTTCGCGACGGTGGTGGCCGGAACGGCAGAGATGGGCGTCGCAACCGCAATTTCGGAATCTTTCACAATGGGTGGCATAGCGCGCTCGCTCAAAAAAATTTGGAACGGCAGCCCCATGAAGACAGAGCTCCCCTGATCCACTTCTTTAATGGTGCGGTGGGTAGGGAGGGGGGCCTATAGTACTTGGGTACTACGATGGAAACAAAGAGACGGTGAAGGTGTGTTGGAGGGCCACGGAGAAGTCTGGATAGCCGCCTAGGCAGCCAGCGAGCGCGGAGAAATCGCCCAGAGGGAAGCGCTTGAGGATTCTGTGGTAGTGTCTCGAAGAGGAGCCCAGTTCCGTCATGGCGATTCACACCATTATCGAGCCGTTCCGCATCAAGAGCGTTGAACCAATCCGCGAGACCTCGAGGGAAGAGCGACAACGACTGATCGAAGCCGCGGGCTACAATCTTTTTCTTGTGGCGTCGGAATCGATCCTGATTGATTTGCTGACGGATTCGGGCACATCGGCGATGTCCACGGAACAGTGGGCGGCGATGATGCGCGGGGACGAATCGTACGCGGGGTCGCCGAGCTTCACGAGGTTCCGCGAATCGGTGCAATCGATATTCGGATTCCGGCACGTGATTCCGACGCACCAGGGGCGCGCGGCGGAACGCATCCTGTTCAACGTGATGTGCAAAAAAGGCGACATCGTGCCGAACAACACGCACTTCGACACGACGCGCGCCAACTGCGAATTTGTGGGCGCGACGGCGCTGGATATCCCCATCCCGGAAGCGAAGGAGCCGAGTCACCTGCACCCGTTCAAGGGAAACATGGACGTGGAGCGGCTTGCGGAAGTGATTGCGCGGGAAGGGGCGAAGAAAATTCCTCTGGTGATGCTGACGATCACGAACAATTCCGGAGGGGGCCAGCCGGTTTCCATGGCCAATATCCGGGAAGTGAAGCAGATGTGCCGGAAACATGGCATCCCGCTGTACATTGACGCGTGCCGGTTTGCGGAAAACGCGTACTTCATCAAGCTTCGCGAAGAGGGATACGCGGACAAAACGCCGCGCAACATCGCGCGGGAAATGTTCGCCCATGCCGATGGGTGCACCATGTCTGCGAAGAAAGATGGCCTGGCGAATATTGGAGGCTTCCTTTGCACCAACGACGACATACTGGCGCAACAGGAAAAAGATCTGCTGATTTTGACGGAGGGATTTCCAACGTACGGAGGACTGGCGGGGCGCGATCTGGAAGCCATCGCTGTGGGGTTGAACGAGGCGCTGGAGGAAGAGTATTTGAAGTACCGCATTGCTTCGACGGCGTTTCTGGGCAACCACATTGCCAGCGAAGGCGTGCCGATTGTGCAGCCTCCCGGCGGACACGCGATTTATCTGGATGCGCGGGCGTTTCTGCCGCACATTCCCCCATCGCAATTTCCCGGCGTGGCGTTGGCGGTGGAGCTTTATCTTGAAGGAGGCATCCGCTCGGTGGAAATTGGTTCGCTCATGTTCGGCGAGCACGCACAGATGGACCTGGTGCGGCTGGCGATTCCGAGACGGGTGTACACACAGAGCCATATTGAGTATGTGGTGGAAGTGATTCTGGACGTATGGCGGCGGCGCGACAAGATTCCGGGGTATGAGCTGGTGCATCAGGCGCCGTTCCTGCGGCATTTTACGGCAAAGCTGAAGCCGCTTGCGCTTTGAGGCTCTCAGGATATGGGGATTGAAATGTACCAGGCGCAAGGCAGGGCATGATTACGGTAACCATTGATGGCGCGCTGAAGGCGAAGTGCCCGCGGGTGGCGCTTGGTTGCGTTACGGGCGAGGTGGAGGTTGTGGAGACGCCGGCGGCGCTGCTTGCCGAAATGAAAGCGTGCGAGACGAAAATTCTTGGACTGCCGGAGCCGCGAGCCGTGCTGGAGGGCCCGCAAATTTTGGCGACGCGGGCCGGATATAAAGCGCTGGGCAAGGATCCGGCGCGCTACCGCGGCTCGGCCGAAGCGCTGCTGCGGCGCATCCTGAGCGGGAAGAGCTTTCCGCAAATCGGCGCGGTGGTGGACGTCATCAATTTGGTTTCGGTGGAAAGCCGATTGCCCGTCGGGCTCTACGATCTGGCCAACGTGCAGGGCGAAATCATTTTTCGCGCGGGCCGGGCGGGGGAAACCTACAAAGGGATCGGGAAGTACGACCTGAATCTGGAAGGGCTGCCGGTGTTTTGCGACGCGGCGGGGCCTCACGGGAGCCCCACCAGCGACTCCGAGCGCACCATGGTGACGCCCACGACGAAACGCATTGCCGCGATTTTGGTGGGATTTGGCGGCAGCGAAGTGCTGGAGCGCTGGTGCCAGCGCATGACCACGCTGCTGCTGCAATACGCGCAAGGCCAAGTCATTGAGTCAAAGGTCGTTTCGTGATCGCGGCCGCTGCTCCGGTGCTGAATCCGCCGCGCCCTCTCTGGGAACGGCGCATGCTTGGCCGCCCAGGGCTGATCGTGGCGTTTTTGTGGGGATTGGCGGAAGCGACATTTTTCTTCATTATCCCGGACGTTTTTCTTTCGTTCGTCGCGATTCTTGACTGGCGCTCGACATGGAGGCACATCGTTGCCGCGCTCGCGGGTGCTCTCCTCGGGGGAGCACTGCTCTTCCACTGGTCGCAAGCGGATCCCGGGGCGGCACACGCCGCGGTGGCACACGTTCCATTCATTACTCCTAAGATGTTCGCCGAGGTGAATTCTGGCTTGGACAAGATAGGCTTGCTGGCGGTGCTGACTGGTTCTGTTTCCGGCATACCTTACAAACTCTACGCGGTGGAAGCACCGAGGATTTCGACGCAGTTTGCCTTTCTGCTGGCCACCCCGCCGGCGCGCGCGGTGCGATTCACTCTGGTGTGGATGATTTTCGGGGCCGCGGCCAGCTGGTTGCGAAGAAGATACGCGCTTTGGACACGAAAGCTCGTATGTATTCACGCCGTGATCTGGATTGCCTCTTACGCATTCTATTGGGGACGTATCGTTTACCGCTGACGCCCTGCGGGTAGGATGAGGTGAACCGCCATGCCCAGCATCTACGGACTCAAGCCCAAATTTCAGAGTCTGCTGCGGCCGTTGAGCAACGGCCTTGCTTGGGCGGGAGTGACCGCGAACATGGTGACGATTGGCGCGATGGTGCTTTCCTTCGCGACAGGCTTTGCGGTTCTCCATTCTCGCAGTACGCGCGCCTTGTTATTGCTGCCGGTCGCACTTTTCCTGCGCATGGCGTTGAATGCGATCGACGGGATGCTGGCACGCGAACACAATCAGAAAAGCGCATTGGGCGCGATCTTGAATGAGCTTGGCGATGTCTTTTCCGATGCAGCTTTCTACCTGCCGCTGGCCACTTTTCTTCCGTTTGATTCCACGTTGATGGTCTTGATCGTTCTATTCGCAGTGACCAGCGAGATGGCGGGAGTCGTGGCGGTGCAGATTGGGGCTTCGCGGCGGTACGACGGACCAATGGGGAAGAGCGACCGCGCGTTTGTTTTCGGGGCACTGGGATTGCTTCTAGGGCTGCAATTGCCTATCTTGCGAGTAGTTATCCCCGTCCAGTGGATTGTTCTGGCGCTCCTGCTCGTGACGATCGTGAACCGAGCGCGTGGCGCGCTGCGGGAAATTCGAGGTCATACCTCCTGATGAACGATCACATCCATCCGTTTGCGAGTCTTCTGGCGGCGGTTGCCCGCGGAATTACCGGGGTGCAGGTGCAGTGGGCGGGATGTGAACCTGACGAAAAACAGCGCATTTACTTCGCGAACCATACCAGCCACCTCGATTTCGTGGTGTTGTGGTCGGCGCTTCCTTCGGATTTGCGGGTGCATACGCGACCCGTGGCCGCGCAGGACTATTGGGAAAGCTCGGCGCTGCGACGCTATATGGTAAGCAACGTGTTTAATGCCGTGATGGTGCAACGGGGCGTGATGGCGCAGACCAAGAGTCCCGAAGAGGCACGCTACGCCGGACAATCGGTGATCGAACAGATGGCCGAGGCGCTTGGCGACCAATACTCGCTGATTCTTTTTCCCGAGGGGACGCGGGGCAACGGCGAAAAGGTCGGTCCGTTCCGAGCGGGGCTGTATCACCTGGCGCTGCGCCGGCCGGATGTTGAACTCGTTCCAGCGTATCTTGAAAACATGAACCGAATCTTGCCGAAAGGGGAAGTTTTGCCCGTGCCGATGCTGAGCCTGTTGACCTTCGGCAAGCCCCTACAAGTGGAGCCGGGAGAAGAAAAGGAAACGTTCCTGGAACGCGCGCGGGAAGCCGTCAGCAGTCTGCGGCGGATTGGATCGGCCTGATGCCGCCCGCGATTCACGATGTGATGCTGGCGTGGCTGTTCGGCGGCGTGCTGTTCCTGCTGGTCATTTCCACCCTGATTGGCCGATGGCTGAAGCGTCGCCGGAAAGGCGAGGCAAGCCGGGCCACCATCGAGAATGTGAATGCGCGCATCCGGGCGTGGTGGAAGATGTGCGCGATTTTTGCCGCGGCCATCCTCCTTGGACGCGTGGGTTCGCTGATCCTGTTTGGCCTGATCTCGTTTCTGGCATTGCGCGAGTACATGACCCTGGTGCCCACGCGGCGCGGAGATCACCGGACGCTCTTCTGGAGCTTCTTTGTGATCATGCCGCTGCAGTATTTCCTCATTGGCATCCAGTGGTACGGTTTTTTCGCCATCATGATTCCGGTGCTGGCCTTCGTTTTCGTTCCCACAAGCATCGCAATTGCGGGAGACACAGCGAGCTTTCTGGAGCGCGCCGCGAAAATTCAATTTGGGATCATGGTATGCGCGTACTGCCTGAGCCATGCGCCGGCATTGTTGCTGCTGAAGATTCCGGGCTACGAAGGGCAGGATGCGCGGCTGCTGCTCTATCTGGTGATCGTGGATCAGATGAGCGACGTCCTGCAATTTGTGTGGGGCAAACTGATCGGGCGGAACAAGATCGCGTGGCGCGTGAGCCCCAACAAAACCTGGGAAGGGTTTCTCGGCGGGGTTTTGAGCGCGACGGCGTTGGGCGCGGCGCTCTGGTGGGCCACGCCATTTACGCCGCTGCAGTCCGCGGGAATGTCGTTCACCATTTGCATTTTGGGATTTTGCGGGGGCCTGGTGATGAGCGCAATCAAGCGGGACATCGGGATCAAGGATTTCGGCAGGGTGATCGAAGGACACGGCGGAATCCTGGATCGCATCGACTCGCTGTGTTTTGCGGCGCCGATTTTTTTCCACCTGGTGCGGTATTACTTCGTACCGTAATCAGTCCCAGACAAACTGCGATGAAAGGTCGCGCTGAGGTGTTCGGGGCGCAGCAGTGCTGCGCCCCTACGAGTCGCGCCAAGCGGGATTAGCGTGAGACTGGCTCCACGTTTTGTTCGCGGGCTTCATGGCGCGATTTCAGGAAGCCTTGCGCTGCCAGGAGTTCGGCGTTGAGCAAGGCCGCGCCGGCCGCGCCGCGGACCAGGTTGTGCGAAAGCAAGGTGAGCTTGACGTCGAACAGAGGGCATTCACGAATGCGTCCGACGACGGCGGCCATGCCGTGGCCGGTGTTGGCATCCTTGCGGGGCTGCGGACGATCGGGTGCGTCGAGGACGACAACGGGATGTTTCAACCCAGTGGGGAGAGAGGCCAACTCGTCGGAAACCTGGTAGGAGCGCAGCGCTTCGCGGACTTCGTCGAGCGTCGCGGTCTTCTTCAGACGCAAGGAAACACATTCCAGGTGGCCATCCACTACGGGGACGCGGTTGCAGTGGGCGCTGATGCCCAGCCCCGCTTCGATGAAACGGTTGCCGTCCCATTTGCCGAGCAGTTTCTGCGGCTCCGCTTCCATTTTTTCTTCTTCGCCGCTGATGAAAGGCACGACGTTTCCCTGGATGTCCAACGCGGGCACGCCGGGATAGCCTGCACCCGAGATGGCTTGCAGGGTGACGACAAACACTTTCTCCAGTCCAAAGGCATCCGCAAGAGGCTTTAGCACGACGACGAGCCCAGCCGTGGAACAATTGGGATTCGTGACGATAAATCCCGAATCATAGCCGCGGTTTTTCTGCTGCACCGGGATGGCGTTCAGGTGTGCTGCATTGACTTCCGGAATGAGCAGGGGAACGTCCGGGTCCTGGCGGTGATTGCGTGAATTGCTTACGACGGGATAGCCGCGCCGCGCGTAGTCTTCCTCGGCGGGGCCGGCTACCGCAGAATCGAGAGCCGAAAAGAGGAAATCGCAATCCAGGTTGGGTTCGAGTTCTTTCACAACGAGGCCGCGAGCGACTTCCGGCACCGGCCCTTCGAGGTGCCATCGCACGGCTTCAGCGTAGCTTTTACCGGAGGAACGCTCCGATGCCGCGACTTCCGTCAAAGTGAACCAGGGGTGCTCGGCGAGGAGCTTCACCAGACGCTGCCCCACCATGCCGGTTGCACCTAAGACTCCCGCTCGCCATTTCCTTCCGTTTGGAAGAGCGCTCATGCGGCACCCCCGTTCTGCGCCGGCCCAATGCGCGTTCCGCGCAGGTGCGGCTTGAATGTATTTCTGACCCAAACAGTCATTTCGCGCTCTGCCGCGAGCGGCAAAACGTGCGGATGAAGAACCCTTGCCCCGCTCGCGGCCAATGCGTGGGCTTCATGGTAACTCAATTCGTGGAGGAGTTTGGCCTCGGCACTTTCGCGCGGGCAAGCGGTGAAGATGCCGTCCACATCGGTCCAGATGACGAGTTCTGCCGCGTCCACAACGCCGGCGATGAGGGCGGCGGAAAAATCGGAGCTGTTGCGACCGAGAGTGGTGATGCGGCCGTCGAGGGTCGCGCCGATGAAACCGGTAACGACCGGCACGATGCCGGATTCCAGCAAGGGCATAAGAACCTCGCGGCCGCGCTGCCTGGTCTGTCCGAGATGGGGTTTCGCGTCCTGGAAAGTGTCGCAGGTGAGGACGAAGTCCGAGGAAGCCACGGGGACCGCGACGATGCCGAGCTTGTTCAAGGCGGCAGCGAACAAGCGGGCACTGAAGCGTTCGCCAAAGGAGGCCAGCCGGTCAAGGAGAGCGGGATCCACGGCCACGGGCCCGCGCTTCGGCGTTTCATGGAGCAGGTCGCGGGCGAGAAGTTTCAATTCGTGCAGGACCTGCGCATGGTCATGCTCGGGAAGTTGCAGGCCATCGAGAACGTCGAGGTGAAAGACGACGAGGTTCTGCGCCGAGTCACGTGCTTTTGCGAAATTGTTGTGCGCAAGTTTTGCGGCGATTTCCAGGAGCGTATCCGTAACTCCCTTGATTGCCGATACAACAACGGTCACCTGCGAGGCAGCGGCGGCATCCCGCACCAACGCGGCGGCATGCAATAGACGATCGGCTCCGAGCAGAGAAGAGCCACCGAACTTGAAGGCGACGCCACGCTCCGGGCAGCGAGCGGCCGTTGCGACGGTAACATCCCGAGGAAGGTGCCCGTTTGCTTTGGGCGGACGTAAATGGTCGCCTGCTGCGAGAGATGCTTCCTGGTGTTCCGGGTACATGGCAAATGCTCCTTGGTTGTGTACCGCGGAAGCGATTCTTGGGGAGGGCAGAAACTAAAAAACCCACCGCCAGTTCGCTTCTGGCGGTGGGGTGAAAACTTTCTGGTGGCTAGCCGTTTCTCCCGTTGCCCAAAGCGGTAGTAGTGCGCTTAATCGTAGTGATAGACGTAGTCGAAATGATCGACCGCTTGGTCCGGGAGGGCATTCGGTTCGTGAGGTTAGCCAACATCCTTTAGAGAGTAGCACACCAGTATAGAAATCCAAACGAAAAGTGGCGGCGCGCGGGCGGGTGTTTCCAAGAATACATTGGTCTTCCACTTTTCCCGTGTGTTTCGCGGAGCTATTCCGGGGCATCGAACAGCAGGCTGGAACAGGTCAATCCGGATTCCGCTTTCTGGAGTTCAGCGATTTCGATCGAGGCAACAGGGAAGCCCTCCGCCGCAATGCGCTGCCGCGTGCGCGGAAACGAAGTGGGGAAAACGACGGTATCGCCGATGGCCAGCGCGTTGCCAGCGTGCGGCTCGGCCGGATCAACGTCGATCCAGTCGAATCCGTCCAGGCGTGGCCAATGAAACCACGCGCGATTCCCCAAAAGGGTATTCCGGCCCAGATAGGTGACCGCTGATTTCAGGTGCAAGCAACCCGAGACTGGCACGGCGGTAAGGTCATAGCCAAACTGTGAAACGATAACCGCGAGTTGGCGAATGCCCTCCGCATTGGTGCGGCCGCGTGAAGCCCACAAATATTCTTTTCCCCACCCGCAATACATCCCCACCCTCCAAAAACCCCGGCAATTTCACGAATGCCAATTTGCGGTACTTCTCCAGGGCGGCCGCCAGGGAAGGCGTTTCTTTCCTGCGCGTCTCCGTGCCCAGAGAACAGATCACCGCCAGCTCATCGAGGACGATGGCGGGATCTTCGACGAACATGGAGTCCGGGAGATCCGGCTCCTCCGGCAGAGAAACCACCTGGGCGCCGAGTTTGCGAAGGAGTTCTTGATAGGCGTGATGTTGGGCGCGAGCCTTCGCCAAATCGATGGGTTGGCGGGGGATAAAACTCAGTTCGCAATTCGCGAGTGAGGAACTTACTTCGCGGGTGATGGCCGTCAGCATGTGGTGAATGTAGCAGAGAAACTGGCCACGTTGGATTTTCTTGCGCCCATGGAGCGGCGGCTAGTGCCGTTCCAACTATTTGGGCCAAATGACGGTCCAAGCATCTGACGCGAACACGGAGTGCGTATTCTCGAAAGGATTTGCTGGAACAAGTTGGAACGGCACTAGCGGCGAGCGGGAGCGAAACGGCCCAGGACGCGCAATTCACTGGTGGCTTGGCGCGCTTCCTTCAAGGCTTGTTCGAGCTCATCGAGGTGATCGGCTTCGACGTCCAAATAGAACTGATACTCGAAGGGCTTGCCGTGGATGGGCCGGCTCTCGATTTTGAGGAGATTGACGCCATGTTTGGCGAAGGGCTCGAGGGAAGCAAGGAGGGCGCCGGGCTTGTGAGCGAGGCGCATGGCCAGAGAGACTTTGGTGGCGCCGGATTGGCGAAAACGCAGGGCGCGGCCGGGCAGGAGAAGCAGGACGAAGCGGGTGAAGTTTTCGGCGTTGTCCTGAATACTTTCGCGGAGAATGACCGCGCCATAATGTTCCGCGGCCCGGCGTCCTGCGATGGCCGCGCAGGAATTGTCCTTGCGGGCCATCATTTCGCGGACACTGCCAGCGGTGTCTTCAGCGGGGACGCGCTTGAGATGGGGGAAAGATTCAAAGAAGCGCTCGCACTGAGCAAGAGCCATGGGATGGGAGGCTACGGAGCGAAGCAGATCGAAGGTCGAGCCGGGGCAGGCGATAAGGTGATGCTCGATCGGAAGAATCGTTTCGCCGCAAATTTCGAGGGGACTTTGCAGCAAGAGATCGTAAACGCGGACGACGGAGCCTGCCAGGGTGTTTTCGAGCGGCAAGAGCAGAGCATCGGCGGCGCCCTCGGCGATGGCACGGAACGTGGCGTCGAAGGTGGGGCGAGGGACCGTGTGGATGGATTCGCCGAGCAATTGCACGGCGGCGGCTTCGCTGAAGGCGCCAGGTTCGCCCTGAAAGGCAACGCGCATCGTTTTGAAATTCAGTTCACACATGTTTGGCTTCCGACGGCCGGCTGTTGTTTCCTGCGCGCCATGGCCAGCTATAATTGGCACGCTGCTGCTGTTTGGGAGGCCAATGCATCATGACACAGAACCGTCCGCAAGCGAGCGAATACGCGCCGTATTACGAAAAGTACGTGGCGCTGGTACCCGATGGGCAGATTGTGGAAACGCTGGAGGCGCAGCTAAGAGAGATGAAGCTGCTGCTGGGGACACTGAGCGAGCGGGGGGCGGAGTTTCGCTACGCCGCGGAGAAATGGTCGATCAAAGAGGTGCTGGGGCACATCAGCGATACGGAACGGATTTTTGCCTACCGGCTGTTGCGGATAGCGCGCGCGGACCAGACGCCGCTGGCGGGATTTGAACAAGATGATTACGTGAAGACAGCGAATTTTTCGGCGCGGCCGCTGACGGAACTTCTGGAAGAGTTCACGGCTGCACGGCGGGCGACGATCGCGTTAGTGAGGCCGCTGGACGAAGCGGCGTGGTTGCGGCGAGGCGTGGCCAATCAGAAAGAGATCAGCGTGCGAGCGCAGGCGTTCATCATTGCGGGGCACGAGCGTCACCATCGCATGGTGCTGCAGGAACGGTACTTTCCGGCGCTGCCGCGAGGCTGACTATCCCTCACATAGGACCCGGCAGATGCTGGTTTTTTTGCAGCGCGCGCCGGGCTTCCCGGTGCGCAGGGGCGGGAATTCCACGCGCGGGCAGGGGCAACTTTTCGGACCAATCGCGTGAAAGACAGGGCGCTTCAGGTCTGGGGAGAGCCTGCTTGCGTCGTGGGCGAATCATATAAAAGAGCAGAACGATAGCCAACGCGAGGATCACGCCTGCGGTTAAGATGGAAACTTGATCGGCTTCCAGAGGCTTGAGGCTGGCCTGCGCGAGCAGATAAACTCCGCAGAAGATGAGGCCGAACTCGACAAACGCCCCGAGGCCCCAAAATGTGCGTGGCAGGCTGGCGCGAACAACCAACGGTGTCTCGTAGCGAGCAGATGCAGAATGAAATCGAAAAATGCGCATGAAAGACTACTCCTTCCGGGTATGCCGTTGCTCCCCTAACGATTCGTCATTGTGGAGAAACTCCAGATAGGAAGAGGCGGCGGGTGCGTTGGCGCGCTTCAAAGGCCAGCCGCAGACGCAACGGGGGCTAGTCTCTTCCCTTGGCGACAGGGACAAGGTCACGGAACGACGACAATCACGATTTAAGCAAAACCAAATTACTTCTTCCGTGTTCACCATAGCAGAGCGAACGATTATTAAAACGTCCACAACAAACTGTGATACTTCCTGGGAATTGCTATTCTGCTTCATATACCTATGCAGTAATAGGAGCAAGAGGAAAAATCAAAATAAAAGCGGTTGCGGGGGAAAGAGAGTTTCCAATTTGGGAAGGCTGCGAAGTTTCCCGTTTCCTTCGCTAGAAATGCTGAAAAAGAGTGTGAAGGAGTTCCATTTCGGAACGCCAATGGGCTGCTTGGGGCCCAAACGGGCGGGCCGAAGCCGAAGAGCGCCAAGTTGCTAACTTTTGCAACGGGCTGCTACACTGCAGAATTGTCGGTTGTTTTTGACGTGGCACAGGCTGCGATTCGCCGGCGCCACACCGGCATCCCTGCGTGACTATCCGCTGCGGACGCGGCAATTTCGGCGGCAGCGGCATTCCGGCCCGGCCCACAATTCAAATTCGGCCTCGGCCCTTCAGATGGGAGAATACACGTGGCTAAGTATGACATCGCAATAATCGGCAGCGGACCGGGCGGGTATGTGGCGGCGATTCGCGCGGGCGAGCTCGGTCTGAAAACCGTGGTAGTGGAAAAGGACCCTTTCCTGGGTGGAACATGCCTGCACGTGGGATGCATTCCGACGAAAGTGCTGCTGCATCACGCGGATGTTTATGACCACATGAAGAACGCGGCGGAGCTGGGATTTGAGGTAAGCGGGCTGAAGATCAACTGGGCCAACGTACTGGCGCGCAAATCAAAGATCGTCACGAAACACTCCAAAGGCATCGAGTTTCTGTTTAAGAAAAACAAAGTGGAATGGGTGCAAGGCTGGGGAAAATATGAGGGCCCCGGCAAGGTAAGCGTTGAGAAGGACGGCAAGAAATCGACGATTGAAGCGAACAACGTCCTGCTGGTGAGCGGTTCGGAAGCGAAGGCGCTGCCGGGAATCGAGCCGGACCACAAAACAATTCTGACGAACCGGTCAATCCTGGAGTTGCCGGAAATTCCCAAGACGCTGATTGTCATCGGAGCGGGAGCGGTGGGAGTGGAGTTCGCGTCTATATTCAATTCCTTTGGCTCGCAGGTGACAATCCTGGAAGCGCTGCCACGCGTTGTGCCGGTGGAAGACGAGGAGATTTCAGCGGAGCTGGACAAGACCTACCGGAAAAAGGGCATCAACATTCAGACGGGATGCACGGTGGACGGCGTGAAGAAGGACGCTAAAGGCGTGACGGTGTCGTTCAAGGACAAAGAAGGGAAGGCGCAGACACTGCAGGCGGAAAAGCTATTGCTGGCGGTTGGGCGCAAAGCGATGACGGAAAATTGCGGACTGGAAAAATCAAAAGCGCAGGTGGAACGCGGGTTCGTGCACGTGAACGAATTTATGGAAACCGCCGAGCCGAATTTGTATGCGGTGGGCGACATCGTCGCGGGATTGCCGCAACTGGCGCACGCGGCGATGATGGAGGGAATCGTTGCGGTTACACACATAGCGGGGAAGCCGACGCACCCGATCGTGAAGACGCGCATTCCGAATGCGACGTATTGCGAGCCGCAGATCGGCTCCATCGGGTTGACGGAAAAGCAGGCGCGGGAAGCGGGCTACAAAGTGAAAATCGGGAAATTCCCGTTCGTTGGCAACAGCAAGGCGACGATTCTGGGAAATCATGGCGGCTTCGTCAAGGTGGTTTCCGACGAGAGCTACGGCGAAGTGCTCGGGATTCACATTATCGGGCCGTTGGCGACGGAGATTCTCGCGGAGGCGGCAGCAGTGCTGCATCTCGAGGGCACCATCGACGACATGATGAATATGATCCACGCGCACCCGACGGTGTGGGAAGCGCTGGGAGATGCGTTCGCGTCGGTCCGCGGCCTGCAGATCAACGTATGAAAAGGGTTGAGAGTCAAAAGTTGAAAGTCGAAAGCTAAGACTGACACTGGAAAGTGGCAACTGGCGGCCCAGGCAATAAAGTTCTCTTGGGTTTACTTTGAACTCTTGACTTTCAACTTTAGACCATCTCCGCTGCGTCACTTATGAATCCTCTCCTGATTGCCGATCTGGGTCTCATTTCGTACACCGCTGCCTACGCTTTGCAGCAACGCTTGGTGGCGGTGCGGAAGGCCGGAGCGCTGGAGGACGTGCTGCTGCTGTGTGAGCACCCGCACGTGATCACACTGGGGCGCAACGCCAAGAGGGAAAATCTGCTGGTAGCGGAACACGTGCTGCGGCAGAAGGGTGTTGAGCTGCACGCCACCAACCGCGGTGGAGATATCACCTACCACGGTCCAGGGCAGATCGTGGGCTATCCGATCCTGAACCTCGGAGCTATCAAGCGGGATGTGGGCTGGTATGTCCGCACACTCGAAGAAACGATGATCCGCGCCACCGCCGATTTCGGCCTCACTGCCTTCCGCATTCCAGGCAAGACCGGCATTTGGGTCACCCCCGCCGCGAACCCGGTTGCCGCCGAAGAGAAACTCGCTGCCATCGGCGTGCACATCAGCCGCTGGGTCACCTCCCACGGTTTCGCCTACAACGTCTCCACCGACCTGCGCTTTTTCGATCTCATCATTCCGTGTGGAATCGCAGATCGAAAAGCCACATCGTTAGAAAAGCTCCTCTCGCGCGACCTCGCCCTCCGCGAAGTGAAGCCCCGCCTCGGCCAGCACTTCGCCGAGCTCTTCTCCTTCGCGCCTCGCACCGTATCCAGCGAGGAACTCGCCTCCTCTCTCTCCGGGTTTGAGGAAAGAGTTCCCACTTCGCTCTAGGAAGTTTGTAAGATCCCTATGTGTTGGCGGAAAGAGGAAGTGATATGCTCGCACGAGGAACGAATCTCCAGGACGCGGCGTCAGCGGATTGGGCGGCGCGCTCGCCGCAAGCCGCAAGGAGGAAAGAATGGGCCCCAACCTAGGCGCTTTTCTGGTTTTGCTGGTTCTTTCGCTTGCCGTGCCAACCATCTTGTTTCTCCTTCTGCGCGACAGCCTTCGCGAATTGCTGGAACACACCGTCAAGCTGCCCGGAGGGGTCACCTTTTATTTGCGATCGTTCCTTCTCGTCCTCTTTCTCTCCGCGCTTTCGGTCGCGGTGGGAACAACCTTCGATTTGAAGCCAGGCTCTCGCTTCATGGAATATGTTTGGAAGGGAGCCGAGGGCGTATCATCAACCCTGCAACAGGCACTCCTGTTTGTCGGGATCTATGTGGCGGTGGTCACCATTCTTGTTGCCACCCTGAAGATCAAAGATGACAAATGAGCAGTATCTGATCGCCTCCTATTTCGCAGGCGCGGCCGTTTCCATCGCGCTGGGCACGCTGGTGTATTTCTATCTGCGGCGTTCGTTCGGCGAGATCGCGGAGACTTCTATGGGGAGGCGTTTCCCAGCCATCTTGAAGAGACTCTTTCCTCTCGGGTTGATTTTCCCTGCCTTGTTGGGATTTATTTCCATTACCTACGCAAGCTGCAATCACGATACCTACGAAAAAATTGTGCAGAACCGGGAATACCTTGTAGAGAAGAATCAGGAGCAACTTTCTTCGATATTGTTCTTCCTCCTCATCGCAATACTGGTTTGGAACTTGGTCCTCGTTCTCGTCCAGAAGTTTGCCCAAAACAATGGGAAGCGACCCTGAATCGACCGACGTGCAGAACCTCCTCAATTGGCTGACGGGGAGCGGGCTGCGTCGCACATACTCGCTCTCCGACCCAGCCTCACTTCCGATGGGCTTATTGGTATTCCTTCTCCGTGCGTGTTCGTCCGCTAGTCGCATCCTTCCGGAAAACTCTGGCGCTCGGCATTAGGTGCCGCGCTCCTTCCGATTTATCATAGGTGACCGGACGGCCATCCGGAGAAGCGCCACCCATGCCTGCCATCGAATCGCGCCGCGAAAGCAAACTCACACCGCAGCAATACCTGGATCTCTACTACTACATGCGCCTGAACCGCGAGGTTGAAGAGACCATGACGCGGCTATTCCGGCAGAACAAAATTGTCGGCGGGCTATATTCCAGCCTGGGGCAGGAAGCGATTTCGGTGGGGACGGCGTACGCGCTGGAAAAGCGCGACTGGCTGGCACCGATGATCCGCAACATCGGGGCGTTGCTGGTGAAGGGCGTGCCGCCGCGGGATATTTTCACGCAACACATGGCGAAATACACGTCGCCGACGAAAGGCAGAGACGGCACAAGCCACTTCGGGGACCTGGAAAATCTGCACATCATTTCGCCGATCTCCATGCTAGGCGACTTGATCCCTGTGATGACGGGCGTGGCCATCGGGGGAAGGTATCTTGGACAAAAGATTGTGACCATGACGTGGATCGGGGATGGCGGCAGCTCGACGGGCGTGTTTCACGAAGGGCTGAATCTGGCGGCGTCGCAGCGGGCGCCGTTTGTGCTGATCCTCGAAAACAATCTGTGGGCGTACTCCACGCCGGTGCAGCGACAGGTGCCGCTCGAACATCTGGCGGACCGCGCGAAGGCCTACGGCATAGCCAGCTATATCGTGGATGGCAATGACGTGGTGGAGGTATACACCACGGCGAAAGAGGCGGTGGAACGCGCGCGGGCAGGCGGAGGGCCCATCCTGATTGAGGCGAAGACTTTCCGGCGGCGCGGGCACGCCCAGCACGATCCCGCGGAATATGTGCCCAAAGAGCAGCGCGAATTCTGGGAAAAGCGCGACCCGATTGCGTTATACGAAGCCTTTTTGTTGAAGGAAAAGCTGCTGGACGCGAAGGGCAAGAAGGAGTTGGAGGAGAAACTGACGAGCCTGCTGGAGAAGGAGCGTGAGTTTGCGGAGAATTCGCCGATGCCACCGGAGGAGACGGTTCACGGTGGGGTTTACTGCAGCGGGGATGACTGCCACAAGATTCGCCCGAAATGGGAGCGGCCGATTGCGGACGCGATGCCGCCAAAGAGCTGTGTCGAACCGGTGTGGACGGTGGAAGGGTTTGGGCAGGGGAAGAGTTCCAGCGGCAAGAACGCGCCGATTCATTTTGGCGATGTGCAACCGGAACGCAAGGCGCAGGAGCCGCATGAGCGATCCGCGAAGAAGTCCGGCAGGAAACCCGGTGCGAAGAGCGCGAAGAAAAGAGGGCGCTGACTATGCCCGCGATCACGTTTCTGGAAGCGATCAAGCAGGCTATGTTTGAAGAGATGGCCGCGGACCCGAGCGTAGTGCTGATCGGGGAAGATGTGGGAGTTTATGGCGGAGCGTTCAAGACCAGCGAAGGATTGCTGGAGAAGTTCGGCTGGGAGCGCGTGATTGACACGCCGATCAGCGAAAGCGCGATCATCGGCGCGGCCTGTGGGATGAGTTACTTGGGACTGCGGCCGATCGTTGAAATGCAATTCATCGATTTTATTGTGTGCGCGTTCAACCAGATCACGAATTTCGTGGCCAAGGGGCATTACTTGTGGAATGCGCCGGCGCCAATGGTGATTCGGGGCCCGTCGGGAGGCGGAGTGCATGGCGGACCATTTCATTCGGCGAATCCGGAGATGTACTTCGTGCATACGCCGGGGCTGAAGGTTGTGTACCCCTCGACGCCGTACGATGCGAAAGGGCTGCTGAAGGCGAGCATCCGCGACAACAATCCGGTGCTGTTTTTCGAGCACAAATTTCTGTACCGCCGGCTCAAGGAAGAAATTCCCGCGGGGGACTACACGGTACCGCTCGGAAAGGCCGTGGTGCGGCGCGAGGGCAGACACCTGACGATCCTTTCGTATGCGGCCATGATGCACACGTCGCTGGAAGCCGCTGAAGCGTTGGCGAAAGAAGGGATTGAGGCGGAGGTGATCGACCTGCGGACGCTGTTGCCGCTGGACGAAGAAACGATTCTGCAATCAGTGAAAAAGACGAATAAGTGCCTGGTGGTACACGAAGACACAAAGACAGGCGGCATCGCGGGGGAAATCACGGCGCTGCTGTGCGAAAAGGCGTTTCAGGAGCTGGACGGGCCGGTGTTGCGGGTGACGTCGTTGGATACCCCGGTGCCGTACGCGCCGACGCTGGAAGCGGCGTTTCTGCCGAACGCGCAGAAGGTGTTCGCGACGGCGAAAGAATTGGCGAGGTATTAGGTTAGAAAGAGGAGTGCCAATGCGGAAGATAGGAATTGGCGCGATCGTTTTGGTGTGGGCGGCGCTGGGGTGCGCGGCGCAAACGACGCGGTGGAGCGAAGAGAGGGCCCGAGGAGTGGTATGCGAAGCAGCCGTGGCTGGTGGGCAGCAATTACATTCCCGCGACCTCCATCAACGAACTGGAAATGTGGCAGGCAGAGACGTTTGATGCGAAGCGCATTGACTTGGAGCTGGGTTGGGCGGAGTCGCTGGGGTTCAACACCATGCGGGTGTTCCTCCACGATCTGCTGTGGCAACAGGACCCCGAGGGGTTCAAGAAGCGTCTGGATGTATTTCTGAGCATCGCCAAGAAGCACCACATCCGGCCGCTGTTTGTGCTGTTTGATTCGTGTTGGGACCCCAATCCTAAACTCGGAAAACAACGCGAGCCGACCCCCGGCATGCACAATTCCGGCTGGGTGCAGAGTCCGGGGCCCGCAGTGTTGAATGACCCAACACAGTACCCGCGGCTGGAGGCGTATGTGAAGGGCGTAGTCGGGGCGTTTGCGCGGGATGAACGTTTGCTGGGCTGGGACGTGTGGAACGAGCCGAGTAATACAAACCAGGGAAGCTACGAAAAGGGAGAGGCGGCAAACAAGAAGGATTTGGTTGAGGCGCTACTGCCCAAGGTTTTCTCGTGGGCGCGGGCGGCGGGAGCAACGCAACCTCTCACCAGCGCGGTTTGGGAGGGAGACTGGTCAGAGCCGGAGAAGCTGGGAGCGATAACGAAGATACAATTGGAGCTCTCGGACGTGATTTCCTTTCACAATTACGACAAGCCCGAGGAGTTCGAGAAGCGGGTGAACTGGCTGCAGGCGTATCATCGCCCGATTCTTTGCACGGAATACATGGCGCGGGGGAATGGAAGTACCTTCCAAGGCATCCTGCCGCTGGCCAAAAAATACCATGTGGCGGCGTACAACTGGGGGCTGGTGGCCGGAAAGACACAGACGTATTTTCCGTGGGATTCCTGGCAGAAGCCGTACACGGATCACCCCCCGGCGCAGTGGCACCACGACATCTTGCGAATGGATGGGACGCCGTACAAGGCGGAGGAGACGGAGTTCCTGAAGACGATGCTGAAGGGCCAGGGGGCGAGGGATTGAGTCTCGCCTACCGTTTGCCTCCCCGGAAGGCGCCTCACAGAGTGTGGGTAGAAACACACTCGTGCCCCAACGACTAGTTCTTTCGCAGTATTGACCGGTTCGCGACAAATCACCAAGCTACACCCCACTTAATGTGGAGTATTTGGGTCCGCTTTGGGGAGGGGTGAACAAAATGAGGGAAAAGTCCTCGTTATTCCTGCTGGTGGTGTATCTCCTGCTGTCCGCCCCGCTGTTCGGCCAGAGCAACTACGGAGTAATTACGGGTACGGTCGCGGATGCGCAGCATCTGCCCATCGCCGGTGCCTCAGTCCAGTTGACGGCTGCGAGCACAGGCGCGGTCCGGCACGTGGTGACAAACCAGGAAGGACTGTTTGAAGCACCTGCGCTCTTGCCGGATGACTACACGCTGAAAACGGAAGCCAACGGATTTGCCAGTGCGAAGCAATCGGTGCGGCTGGAAGTGGGACAGAAGCTAGGCGTAACAATCATTCTTGCTGTGGGCAGCGTGAAGGAAGGCGTTAAGGTCACAGCGGGGAGCGAAGTGCTGCGCACGACGGATGCAAGCGTTGGCGAAGTGGTTGAGCCGCAATCGGTCCGGGAATTACCCCTGAATGGACGCATGCTGATCGATCTGGTGCTCACGGTGCCCGGCGCCCACGTGGGTTTCGGCGCGCAAACGGGAGCGACGAACCCGCTCTACTGGCGACCGGGGCAGCGGTCCGCGGTGGTCATTGGCGGCGGCCGCTCGAATGCCAATTTTTTCCTGCTGGACGGCGCGACGAACACCGACCCGACGTTTAACACGCAAAACTTGAGTCCATCGCCGGACGCCGTGAAGGAATTCCAGGTGGAAACGAGCAGCTACACGGCGGATATGGGCGGCGCGGGCGGCGGGCAGATCAATATTGTGACGCATGCCGGCTCCAACCAATTCCATGGGACACTTTACGAATTTCTGCGCAATGGGGCGATGGACGCGAGCACCTTCGGGTCGATGGGGAACAATCATCTGGTGCAAAACAATTTCGGCGCGTCTTTCGGCGGGCCGCTGATCCGCAAGAACACCTTCTTCTTCCTTAACTACGAGGGCCTACGGCTGGCGCAAGCGGATGCGCAGATTCTGACGGTGCCAACGCCGCAGGAGATTCAGGGCGACTTCAGCATGAGCGGCGTCAAGATTTACGACCCAACGACCGCGGTCCCGAATCCGGGCTATGATCCAAGCAAGCCAACAGGCCCCACGAATTACCCTTATACCCGCGCGCAGTTTCCCAACAATCAGATTCCGCCCGACAGGATCAATGCGCAACTCGAAGCTTTCCTGCTGAAGTACATTCCCCAGCCGAACATGGCCATGATGAGTGATGGCCCCGACTCCAACAATTACCTGGACATACGAAACGAAACGCATATCCAGCACCAGGGCACGATGCGCATCGACCATAACTTCTCAAACGGCGACACACTTTTCGGGCGGTACTCAATCGGCCAGGAAAATGGATTTTCCCCGAGCAGCGGGATGACTTCCACGACGGAAAATCTTCCGGGATTCGGAGCAAATTTCGACAACCGTTCGCAGCAAGCGGTGATTTCCTGGAATCACATTTTTGCGGCGAACAAAGTGAACACCGCGTCGTTTGCAGTGTCGCGCCTGTCGATGGACCGGACATCTCAAAACGACGGAGTGAACAACATCGTGGGCGACCTCGGGATCCAGGGCATCGGATTCGGCGGGCCGAACGCGTGGGGAGCGCCGTGGTTTGCAGCGCAGGGCTACACGGGGATCGGAGACACCTTTGCAGCGACGCCCATGCATGCCTGGGGCACGATTTATGAGTTACGCGACATGTACGCGTGGCAGAGGGGGCGGCACGGCCTGAAATTCGGCGGCGATTTCCACTGGTATACGTGGCCCATGTGGGGCTTCTTCCAGAACCGCGGCTACTACCAATACACCAACGGATATACGACGGAGTTTGGAATCAATGACGGAACGGGCTCCGGGCTGGCGAGCGTGCTCCTGAGCCTGCCGACGGTGAAGCAGCGCCAGGCGGGAGTCCCGCAAATGAATTTGCGCAATTGGGGCGGGAGCGCTTTCGCGGAAGATAGCTGGCAGGTGACGCCGACAACCACGCTGAATTTGGGCCTGCGCTATGAGTACACGAGCCCGCTTTATGACAAGGACAACACCAACACGAACCTGATTTTCCAGAATGGCGTGCCCTCGGTTTTCGTTGGCGGGGAGCAGGGTTATCCGAAGGGTCTGATGTACGCAAATCAACACAACTTTGCTCCGCGCGTAGGCATTGCGAAAAACCTGCCCAATCGTGGCATCGTGCTTCACGCGGCGTATGGGATCTTCTTCACGCCGGTGGATCAGAACACCTGGTGCAACCAGCGGCACAACGTGCCATACGTTTTTCCGGAGACGCAACAAGCGGACAATTTCACGCCTCCGGCATCCCTCTTCGCAAATGGCTTGAACTTCGGAACACCGGTTCTGGGCACGGGGACCTTGACGCCAACGACCGTGAGTTTTACGGCGTTCGATCCGCACGCGCCGGCGCAGTACGTCCAGCAGTGGAACGCCGCCGTGCAAAAGAGCTTTGGGAGGGATACTTCGGTGGAGATCGGGTATCTGGGCGCGCGCGGATTTCACCTGCAACGCGCGCACTTAATCAACAATGCGCCTCCAGGGCCGGGTCCCTTGGGACCGCGGCGGCCGTTCAAGACGCTTACCTTCGTGCCGGGCACCACTTTGCCGCCGGGCAGTACGGATGCGGTCATTCAGAGCCTGACTTTCCCGGTAAGCACCATCAATCTTTTAGAGAACAGCGCCCAGAGTTGGTATGACGCGGGCTACATTAATGTGCGCCGGCGCTATTCGCATGGCCTGAGCTTTCTGGCCAACTATACTTTTTCCAAAAATCTGACCAACGCGCCGGATTTCCGGTCGCCCATGGATGAATCATCGATTCCGCAAAACGACAACAATCTCAACGCGGAAAAAGGGCCGGGATGCGATGTCCGTCACCGGTTCGCACTGAGCGCGGTGTATGCCATTCCGGCGTACCGGCGAGAGGCGTGGACGCGCTTACTGACCCAAAATTGGAGTTTTTCGACCATTTACCAGGTTCAGACGGGAATGCCGTTCACGATCTCCGTGTTCGGGGATACGGCGAATTCCGGGACGGTGTTGGGCGAGAATCCCATTCGCGCGAATACCACCGGCCAGCCCGTGTTCGGGCCGGGTACCCACACAGCGGCGGAGTGGTTTAACCCGGCGGCTTTTGCGACGCCGCCCGCGTACACGTTTGGCGACGTGGGGCGCAATTCCGTGTATGGGCCGGGACAGCAGACCATGGACGTGGCGCTGGCGCGGGCATTCCGCCTGAGCGAGAAAACGAACTTCCAATTCCGCGCCGAGGCGTTCAACGCGTTGAACAAGACGAACCTGGGAACTCCCAACCGGTTCGTCAACGAGCCGCAGTTTGGCACCATCACTATGGCCATGACGCCGGGGCGCGAAATCCAGTTGAGCGCGCGACTCTCGTTCTGACGGCCCCTGGCGGTTTCGGCCCCAGCAAACCGAGCGTCGAAGCAATCTAACGGACAGCGGGGGAGCGGCTCATTGGTCCCTCCAGACGGATGGGCATCTTCTTCCACGACTCGGACACTTCGACTCCGCCATGGGGTAAGGTTGGATTTTTTCAATTGCATTCACAAATCCCCGTTGCTCTTGGCCCCAGATGGGGTAAAATCCCCGCCGATATGGCCAAACGAAAAGCGAAGAAGAAGCGCACGGCGCCGACCCAGCCGCCGAAAGCCCAAAGGCTCGAGGGTCGCGAAACTCCCCAAGCACGCGGTGACGCTCGCCGTGATTGTCCGCGCCAAGGAAGGCCAGGAACTGCTGCTGGAAGCGGAGTTGCGCGCGCTGGTTGCGCCGACCCGCCGGGAAGAAGGCTGCCTGCAATACGATTTGCACCGCTCGACGGATTTGGCGGGGCAGTTTTTCCTGCATGAAGTGTGGGAATCGCGGGAACACCACACCGCGCACACACGAACACCGCATTTTCTCCGCTGGAACGCGCGCAAGGATGCGCTCCTGGTCACGCGCGAAGCCACTTTCTGGCAGCAAATCGCCTAATTTTCGCTCGTGCATTTTGTCTTGGGGGCGGAACTGCACCTCCGAGATGTTCGCTCGCAATGATTTGGGCTTCAGCCCCTGAGGAAGCTCTTCGCTGTGCTTAAGAGCTGGCTAGATTTTGTCAGCTCTCTGGGCCGGCGAGGTAATAACCCGGGCGGGCGCGGACCTTCAATCCGACGCGATCCACATCCACTTTGATTTCGTGATAGCCGGTGGCTTCCGTGTCGCTGGGCGTGTAGGTCAGGGAATACTGCGAGTGTAGCTCCCCGCCAATTTCGTCAATCACTTTTTCGATGGTGCGGTCTTTCCACGTACTTACGTGCGCGCCACCGGTTGCCGCCGCCGCGATCTCCAGTTCGTGCGACGTCACCTGATCCTTCGCGTGCTGCACGGCCCACACTGCCAGCCCGAGTAAATCAACGCCCTCCCTGCTCTGCATATCCGTCGTTGGCGTCTGCACTGTTCCGGGAGCCGGCGGCATGCCAAAGGTGCCCTCGGGTGTGGCGCTGGGTAGAGGCTTGTAGTCCGGTTTTCTCTGCAGGTCCGCACGCGTCGTCGAGAGTCCCACGGTATAAATTGTAATGTTCGCGAGTTGCGCGCGGCGCAACACTTCGCCGAGTTTTTCCTCACTGCCCGCGTCGTGCGCTTCCGCCAGCACCAGCATCACACGCCGCCCGCCCGGCTCACCCGCTTTGGGCGATGCGCGGCTCATCAGGAGTTCCACGCCTTTGGACATCGCGTCAAACAACTTCGCCCCGGAATATCCTTCCTGCAACCGGGTCATGGTGCGCTCCACGTCGTCTGCGTTGTTCGTGAAGTCCAACAATCTCTGCACCGTGTCGTCAAATCCCACGACGGCTGTTTCTCCCGTCGGCCCAGTCACCTGCTGCGACACCAGGATTCCCATTTTGCGAATCTGTGGCAAGAGAGGCGAGATTCGCGAACTCGTTTCCACCACCACCACGAGCGAAATGGGTTCGCCACCCAATTCAAAATGAGTGATTCGTTGTTCGGCGCCGTTGTCGGTGACGCGAAAATCTTTGATTTCCAGGTCATGTACCATCTCACCACCCGCGTTACGAACCGTCACTGGAACGCTCACCAGGATGCTTTGCACCCTGAATTTTGCTTGCGGCGGGGCTTGCTGGACGACGACACCCGGCTGCGGCGTCATGGGGCCTTCGGGCGCCTGGGCATGGGCTGTCGCGGCAAAGCAACCGAGCACGAGAATGAATGAAAGCCTCAACAAGTGGTGTGATTTTCCCATGTTATGGATGCACGCTAGCACAACCCAAGCGGGAAACCGGCATGCAGGCAGATGCCCACCGGGATGCACCGCTTACTTGTTTCGACGCACGCAGAGCCAAAGACGTTGCCGGAGGGGTCGCGCGCTGCCTACAATCAAAGTTCGTCTGAATTGGAGAACCGCTCATGCCCGACGGAAAACGCCTGAAGCCGCAACACTCCCCCAAAGCCCCGCACGAAGACCGCCATTTCATGGCCAGCACGCCCGCGCGGCCCATCCGCATCCTCGCTGAATACATCCACCCCCTGGCGCAGCTTAAGAAGGAAGGCATTGGCGACACTATCGTGATGTTCGGCTCGGCGCGCATCGAATCGCACGAAACCGCGGCAGCGCGCTACACACGCCTGACGAGGGAGAAGACCGGGAGCTTTAACGGGAAGCACTTGAAGCAGCACCGCATGGCCTTGCGCGAGGCCAAGAGCGCCCTGGAGATGTCCCGCTATTACGAAGAGGCGCGCCAACTTTCGCACAAAATCACCACCTGGGCTCTTTCCTTGGGGCCCAAGCCGCGTCGCTTTGTGATCTGTTCCGGCGGCGGCCCCGGCATCATGGAAGCGGCGAATCGCGGGGCCTACGAAGCTGGAGGAAAATCCATCGGACTTTCGATTGAACTCCCCCACGAGCAGTTCGCCAATCCCTACATCAGCCCGGAGCTGAGCCTGAATTTCCATTATTTCTTCATGCGCAAATTGTGGTTTGCGCAGATCGCCAAGGCGCTAATTGTTTTCCCGGGCGGGTTCGGCACCATGGACGAAATGTGGGAGATGATGACCCTTTCGCAAACCGGGAAAATGCCCAAGAACACGCTGATCCTGATTTACGGGCGCAAATATTGGGAGGACGTTTTGAACCTGAAGGCCATGGTGCGCTGGGGGACCATCAACCAGGAGGAGTTCAGCCAGTTGCGGTTTGCCGACACCGTTGACGAAGCGTTCGAAACGGTTCGCGACCGCTTGGAAAAATACCACTTGCCGGTAGACCCTTTCTTACAAGCGTACTGAACTTTCTTCGCTCTACGACTAGCTTTATCTCCTTTCGTATCAACACCGCATTGGTGGCACATTTTTGCTCCCTCCGCTGCCGGAATTGGTATAGTCTTGCGCGACGCTCCCCCCCCGGCGTCGCAGGCAAATTGCACAGTAAATCTATAAGGAGAGTGGATATGCGATGGATACGTTGCGTGCTGGCCTCCCTGGTGTTCGCGGGGGCTATGCTGTTAGCAGGTGCCAGCGTTGTCCGGGCGGACGACGCTTGCCAGAGGCGCATCAGCAAAGCGGATCACAAGCTTCATGAGGCCATCGACAAACACGGCTGGAAGAGTTCGCAAGCCGAACACTGGCGCCATGAACTTGCGGACGCGCGCGCCTACTGCTGGGAACACGGCCACCGCTGGTGGGACGAAGATGGTCACCGCTGGCACACCGAGCGCGATTGGGATGATCACGACCATGACCACGATCACGACCACCACTAATTTCCCATTATCGCGACCGCGATGGCCGTTTTGATCGCGAAAGGGATCGCCGCTAACGCGAATCTATCACAAGGCTGCGCCGATACGCCGGGCGCAATGTTTTAGGTGTGAATTCTTCCTACGCAGAAAACAAAAAGGGCGCCCCAGCCTGACCGGAGCGCCCTCTCTTTTTGGAGCGACTTATTGCGCCGGCACGTGCTCTTCCGCGCGCATGGCCTCAAACCGTTTGACTTCCTCCCGATCGTGCAGCAGCACCACCGGCACGATCCGCAAGGACTGCCGGCAGTGATGGCACTGCACTCCTTCGCCCTGTAAATCCTGCATAAAACCATCCGTGAAGCGATACTCGGTGCGCTCGCGCCGCGCCTTCTTCTGGCTTTCCGCGCCGCAATGAGGACAGACGAATTCAATAACGTCCAACTGCGGATCGCGGTCCACAACCGCCCAGCCCGTGCGGCGCACACCGACTACCTCGGGAATACGCCTTTCCATTGGGTCTTTCCTCCTCGGATCCACGTCCACCAAATTAGATGCGCGGAGGATAAGGCTAGATGTACCCCGGAACATCCCGCTGGCTTCCGAAGCGGCTGAAGGATTCGGCGCCGGCGAAAGAGGCCCCCGGCGAAAAGCAGCGAAGGACCTGGGCTCCCCGGGGAACTTGTGCCGCGCCACGGTGTCCAATGGAATAGAGGACGCGCGCACCTCACATCCCTGCGAGCGCGGCGTCGGCCTCCTGTAGGCAACCACAGGAGGCTGGTGCCGCAAAACTTCCCCGCCGCTCGCGGGCCAGTCTACGGAGGTGTGTGATGAGTAAAGAACGAACGAGTGTCTCCAAAGAAGGCCTGGGTTCCCTGATAAGTTGCCTGATGGAAGGCAACGCGGATGAGGAGAAGGGCGCACGCAAAGCACGCCGACGCGCACTGATTGCTTCCATCATCGTACAGATACTCGTACTCGCGACGCTGGTGATGTACCCGTTACTGAGCCACGGCGAACGCCTCGCGGTCACTTACATCACGCCCACGATTCCCTACTCCCATCCCGGAGAGCCCGTACGCCTGATGGGTAACAACACTCCACAGGGAGATACTCCAGCGGTTTGCCGGTTCTGCTTGCTGTTCCGCAATCGGCCCATAATCGTGAATGTTGATCACAGGAATCCAACGAGCGACTCGAATGAGCCCGGTGGGGCGCCGATTCCCGGTGTGCAGCCGGGAATTTACATTCCCGGGGCCCAGCCCATCGCAGGGCCCGGCAAAGTTCCTGAACCTCCGCGAGAACCGCCGACATCCGAGAAGAAAAGGCGCATCAGCCTTGGCCACATCCAAGCAGCCGCACTTGATCACCGCGTAGAGCCGGTCTATCCGCCGCTGCCATTGCAGATGCACCGCGAAGGCCGCGTGGAGTTGCACGCCATCATTGCGACGGATGGCTCGATCCAAGCGCTGGAAGTTGTGTCCGGCGATCCGCTCTTCTATGCCTCCGCGCTGGCGGCGGTTCGCGAGTGGCATTACCGGCCCACTATCCTGGATGGACAGGCCGTCGAGGTGGACACGCAGATCAGCGTGATCTACACGCTGAGTCGCTGAGCGACTGAGCCCACAACCTCGTGTAGCAGGTAGCGAGAAGCGGCGGTTCACCGACAGCCCGAGGCCCATTCAGATGCGAGTGGGCCTCGGGCTGAAATTGTTTCAAGATTCTTAACGATGGCAGGGCTCTGCGCGAAAACGGCCATCAAAAACGCTGGCTGGAAGGCCCTTGCTGCTGATGCAACTTTTGCTCGATGATCGCGGCCCGGGACTGCGCTAAGTCAAAGGCGGCCCGGATATTTCCGCGCTAAAGGCCGTTACCTCGCGTTCTCGAGGCAGGAGGTCGGACCATCGATTCAGCCGACAAGCATCGCAAGCGATTCTTCAGCGCTGATGCGGCGCAGAGATTTAGCCCGACGACGAAATGGAGCCGTCGCCATAGGCGCCGTTGCTGTCGGGGCATTGGCCTTCGGCGCGATGGCGATAGGCGCCTCTGGCCATTGGCCGGCTGGCGGTCGGCCGGCTCGCCATCGGTCGTTCGCGCTTGCGCAGCGGCCGCATTGACGAATTGCACATCGGCAAATTGACGGTCGAGGAATTGCGGATCGAGCCGGCGCCGCAACAACGCTGATCAGCGCGATCTGCAGCACCTTGCCGACCACTTTGGCGGTATAATCGACCATCGGCACGATCCGCGCGTAATTCAGCCGTGTCGGCCCGATGACCCCGAGCACGCCGACGATCTTCTGCGCGCTGTCGTGGAACGGCGCCGTGATCATCGACGAGCCCGACAGCGAGAAGAGCTTGTTCTCCGAGCCGATGAAGATACGCACGCCCTCGCCGGCTTCGGCCCGCGACAGCAGGTCGATGACGTCCTTCTTGGTTTCGAGATCGGCAAACAGCAGGCGGATTCGTTCGAGGTCCTGGCAGCGCCGTCAGGTCTTCGAGCAGATTGGCCTGGCCGCGTACGATGAGCTGCTGACGGTCGCCGCGCAGGCCCGGCCCAGCTTGCGAGGCCGGCATCGACGAGCCGCGCGGTCAGCGCATCGAGTTCGGCCTCGGCATCCTGGCGCGAGCGGATGATTCGGCACGAACTTCCTCGATCGTGTGGCCGCGAATGCGGGCGTTGAGGTAATTGGCCGGCTTCGATGAGCGCGGATGGCCGGCAGGTCGCGCGGTATCGGCAGGACGCGATTTTCAACCGTACCGTCCTCGCCGACCAGAATGGCGAGCGCGCGCTCCGGCTCCAGCCGGACGAATTCGATATGTTTCAGCCTTGAATTTTCCTTCGAGGTCACGACGACGCCGGCGCCGCGTGTCAGTCCCGAAAGCAGGCTCGTCGCCTCGGCGAGCGCGCCTTCAATCGTGTTCTCCTGCGACGCGGCCTTGACCTGCGCCTCGATCCGCTGCCGTTCTTCGCCCGGCACATCGCCGAATTCGAGCAGGGCATCGACGAAAAAGCGTAGCCCGAGCTCCGTCGGCAGCCGGCCGGCGCTGGTGTGGGGCGCATAGATCAGCCCGAGTTCTTCGAGGTCCTGCATGACGTTCCGCACCGAGGCCGACGACAGCGTCATCGGCAGCAACCGTGCAAGTTGCCGTGAGCCGACCGGCTCGCCGGTGCCGAGATAGGTATCGACGATGCGCCTGAATATTCGCGCGAACGTTCGTTGAGCCTGGCGAGAGCGGCGGTTTCGATGAAGGATTTCTCCGGCGTAACGGTCATTTCGACGAAAATCCGCCCTTGCTCAGCGTCCTGGCCCGTGCTGGCTCTGACCTTGCCGCAACT